>JBDSJC010000285.1:0-24066 GCA_039917655.1 Tepidiformaceae bacterium | reverse complement strand
GGGTTCAAGGCTGCGCTGGTCGGCGGCGTAACCGTTTGGGGATGGTGCGCCCGTGCGGTCATTGAAGCCTTAGGCGAGCGCTGGCTGGAGGATGGTTGGGCGGATGTGCACTTTCGCCAGCCCGTCTATCCAGGAGATTCGCTGACGATTCGCGTTGCGAGCGGCGCTCAGCCGCTAGCCTTCGAGGTAGCAAACCAGGAGGGCGAGGTCTGTTTGCGGGGGCAGGCCGGGCTTGGCAACGCGCCATGGCTCGGAGAACTGACGGACTCGCGCTGGCGGACGGCCGAACCCGCGCCCGCAGAACTCCCCGCACTGACGTTGGAGTCTGCTCCGGCAGGCAGCGAACTCCGTCCAATGGCTGTGCCCTATCAGCTCACGGACGCCACTACTTACGCGTCCGAGAAGCAGCGCGACGCCGCTCCGCCGTGGGTTGGGCCAGGCGCGCGCATCCACCCCGGCTGGATCGCAACGCGGATGACGCCGCTGCTTAAGCACTCCTTCGCCTACGGGCCTTCGATCCACACGCGCACGCAGGTCCAGCACCTGGCGCCAGCGTTCGCCGGACAGACGGTGACTGTCGCGGGGCGGTTCATCCGCGCTTACGATTGGAAGGGACATCACGTCGCGGAGTTGGACGGCATCCTGCTCGCGGAATCCGGGCGCGAGGTCGCCCGGCTCAGGCACACCACGATCTTTCGTCCGCGGGCCAAAGAGTGAGGCCGGACCGCCCCTCCCAAGCCACCCATTCGGCCCTATCCCAACACTTGTCACTGCGTTGAAATAGACGTATGAAGCTTCTCGTTACCACGGACGGTTCCGCGCGGTCGTTGGTCGCGCTACCTCACGCAGCCACCCTCGCACGAGCGACGGGTTCGACCCTCACGCTGGTGCGGGTGCTGGACCAGTTTATGGACCTGGGCAAGCACCTGGCGGTCAAGCTGGATGATGCAGCCGCACTCGCCACCGCGGAGTGGGAGGCGAGCCTCGCCGCTGCACTGCGAAGCGCGGGAGTGGAGGGCGACTTGCTCGTCGCGAAGAAGGTGCATGGCGAAGAAACGTGGAACACCATCCTCCGGGCCGCGAGTGAACAGGGCGCTTCGCTCATCGCGATGGACTCGCGCGGCGCCGGCGCCATTCGTCATGCGCTCCTGGGCAGCGTCGCGATGGGCCTGCTCGGCCGAACCGAGCTGCCGGTCATGGTCACCGGGCCCAGGATCCAGCCAACCGTCAGTCCAACCGCCAGTCCGGCCGATGGCTATCACGTCGTCGCCACCAGCGATGGCTCTCCCGCCTCGCTGGCGGTGTTGCGCGCGCTCCGTCCCCTGGCCGAAACCACCGGCCTCACGGTCACGCTTCTGCGCCTCTGCTGGCCCGCGGCGAGGCACAGCGCGGAGGATTGCGCGGCTCAGCTGCGCAGCTTTCGTTCCGAACTGCCTGCCTCGGCACGGGTCACGGAAGTGGTGCGCGAAATGACGCTGACCGATGGCGCCGCACCGGCGATCGTCGCGGTGGCGGGAGAGTTGGGCGCGTCGGCGATCGCCCTAGCCACGCATGGCCACAGCGCCGCCTACCACCTCTTCGGCGGCAGCACCGCGCTCGGCGTGGTCAGCCAGTCACCAGTGCCAGTCATCCTCGCCCGGTCGCTCAAGCCAGGGTAGGACTCAGGACTCAGGGCTCAGGACTCAGGACTCAGGATCCGGTGTACTTCGGCACGCGCTTCTCCGCGAAGGCCTGGATGGATTCGCGGGCGTCGTTCGTGGCCCGCCGCCCGATTTCGATTGCGCGGATCTCGTAGCGCAGCTGGTCGTCGAAGCCGGCGTCGAGGCTGTGCTGGACGGAGCGCTTCGACATCATCGCGGCGAGCGGCGGGAAGGCCGCTATCTGGTTGGCCAGCGCCATTGCCTCGTCCATCAGGCTGTTGTGCGGGACGAGCCGCTGGAGCAGGCCCATACGCAGCGCCTCTTCGGCCTGGACGGACCGGCTGCTGAGAATCAAGTCGAGGGCGTTGCCTGTGCCCACGATACGCGGAAGGAAGTACGTCATCCCTGCGTCCGGGGCGAGCGCGCGCTCGATAAAGACCGACTTGAAACGCGTGTTCTCGGTGCCGATGCGGATATCGCAGGCCAGGGCGAGGGACATTCCGGCGCCTGCCGCCACGCCGTTCACCGCCGCGATCGTGGGCTTATCAATGAGGTAGACGGCGCGCGCCTGGCGGCCGACCCAGCTGTCTTCGTCCATTACCTGCTGCCAGGGGAGTTGTTCTTCGACCGCTGGCCGCGGGCCGGTGAGGTCCGCTCCGGAGCAGAAGCCGCGCCCGGCGCCTGTCCAGACCACGGCACGCACATCGTCGTGGCCCTTCAGCTCGGCGCAGACCGCGAGGATCTCCTGCTGAAGACCGCGGTTCAGCGCGTTCAGCTTTTCGGGTCGGTTGAGGGTGACGGTCGCAACGTCGTTTGCGATTTCCAAAACGAGGTGTTCGTAGGCCATGGCGATCTCCCGGCGTGTAGTAGGGCAAGTTGAACGGATTGGTTGACGGCTGTCCAGTTGGTGTACTGATTCACGACGTCCGTGGCAGATCCTCCTGGTGGTGGGGGCTGTGGTTGAAGGTGCGGTCCCCAGGCAGCGCACTCGCGCCGAAGTATTGGAGCGAGATAGCCACTACTGCTCGGCATCTAGGGAGCGGAATTGCAGACCATGGTGGAATGGCGCGCCGGGTCCAGGGCGTCGAAGGCTGCATTACCGATCGCCAGGAGGCCACGCTGGGGGATGAGGAAGTCTCCAAGTTGAGCCTGGGGTGTGACCGGGCCAGGCTCGTCGATCTCGCGTTCGCCGACCCTGAGCAGCGCCGATTTCACCACCCAGATCTTGCGGGGATTGGCGATGAACGACTGGTGGTTAGGGGCGATCCCGGCCATTGAGAGCTTCCCTGCCCGGAGCATTGGGCCAGCCATCATCGCAGTCAGCCCGAGCACCCGCGGGCTGCGCCAGGCCCACTCCGGGAAGCCCGCCGAGATGAGGTTCATCGCACCGCTCGCGACTGTCCGGCCGACCGCAATATCGCACGATAGCCCGCCCTGGGGGACCTCAACGTGGAGTTGGTCCTCACCCGTCCACTCCAGAATAACGGGGCAAACGACAGCGCGCGCCACGGCGCTGCCAAAGAAACGGGTGCACGCGGATTCGGGCGGGACGTCAGCGTAGAAGGTCCACTGTCCTCCCGGGTTGCGATACCAGACGGACGAGTATCCCGGACCGATCGACGACGCCGGGAACCGCCGCGTGGCGAGCACGTCGCCTGACCGGAAGGGCAAGCCCATCAGGCCCCAACCGCTGAATCGCTCGTTCGCGCCCGGCAGGAGCCTCGCTTGCTTCTCGGCGGCGAGCACTTCGTCTCTCGCTGACGCCATCTCTCAACCTCCGGGGACTACCGAGGAGGATAAGGCTATCTCCCACATCTTTTCAATTCGGGGTACTTGAGCGAAAAGAGGTGACTGAGGCCCGAACGGTACTCAGCCGCCCGCCGAAAACGTAGACTGCTCAGCGTGGACGAACTCCAGCCTCCCGCCCGCAACGGCTATCGAACGATTCGCGAACTGGCCGATGACGAGCGTCCCCGCGAACGGCTGCTCGAGCATGGCGCGAGTGTGCTCGGTGACGCGGAGCTGATCGCAATCATCCTGCGCTCGGGCACGGCCGGCGAAAACGTTGTTGACATGGCGCGTGGCCTTGTCGAATCAGCCGGGGGGCTGAGCGGGCTTGCCCGGTCCGATGCACGCGCGTTGATGCGCACGAAGGGGCTAGGCCCGGCGAAGGCGGCCCAACTCGCCGCTGCAATCGAACTCGGCCGTCGCGTCCAACAAGTGGACATCGAATCGCGTCCCACGTTGCGCAGCCCAGAGTCGGTGTTCGCGCTGCTCGGCCCGCGGGTGCTGGGGAAAACCAAGGAACTGCTGTTCGTGATCTCGCTGGACATGAAGGGACGGCTGCTCGGCTCGGTTGCACCGGTCTCCGGCGGTGGCGTGAACGCGGTGGGCGTGCGCACGGCCGAGGTTTTTCGCGAAGCCATCATCCTCGAAGCGGTCTCGGTCATCCTTGCCCACAACCACCCGAGCGGAGACCCCAAACCGAGCCCCCAGGACATTGCTGTCACAACCGATCTGATAGCTGCCGGTGAGTTGCTGGATATCCACGTTCAGGACCACGTGATCCTCGGCCAGAACCGCTTCGTCAGCATGCAGCGCGAAGGCCACGCATTCCACAAGACGCGCTGAGCGGCGCGCGCGAGTCGGATTTAGAACACGACTGACGAAGACACGAACAGTCCGAGGTTGTTACTTCGGTGCCTCATCCTCGCGTCCATTCGGCCACGCCGCCCCTCAGTCGCGCGCGACCGCCGGGAGGAAGTTGCGTTGTTTCGGACCGTTCGGGAAGAGTGGCGGCGGCGGGGTTGGCATGGGAGTGTTCTCGCTGGTTGAGATCTTTTACACTCCAGGCATGGGAGAGATCGTTGAGCTCAGTCGCGGCATCTATCCAGCACCCAGGGCGTCGGCGCTCTCGGGCGTTCCGGTGTCCACGCTCCATTATTGGGCTCGCAAAGATGTGCTCCTGCCGTCGGCATCTCAGGAGCCCCGAACTCGGCTGTGGACCTGGGGCGACCTGCTTGTCTTGAGGGTGGTTCATTGGCTCCGTTCCACAAAGCCCGACGCCAAAGCAACCACAATGGCTGAAGTCCGCCAGACGCTCGATGCCGTTGCCTTCCACGGGGTGAACGCGGACGAATTGGCCGACTTGATTGTTGTGACGGCCGCAGGGCGGGTCGTATTCGAATTCAAGGATGGCCCACACATTCGCCCGTCTGGCCAAGCAGCCTTGCGCGATGTGTTGGCGGTCGTTGGCCCATTTGGCGACGCGGGACCCGATTTGTTGCGACCCGGAGACGGCCTTCGAATTGTTCCCGGGAAACTGAGCGGTGAGCCACACATTGAAGGCAGCCGGATTTCGACGGCGGCGGTTTTTGCGCTGAAGCAACGCGGGTACTCGCCCATGCAGATGGCCGAAATGTATCCGGAACTGGACGAACGGGGATTCATTGAGGCCATCCGGCTCGAACAAAGGCTGCGCCACGCTTCTTAGGGGGAAGAGATCCAACCGTTTGTTCTGGATCAGAACTTTCCCAGGCAGAGTGCGGGAGTGCCCTGGCCCAGCACCATGTCGGTGGTTCGTTTGCCCGATTTTGCGCCCGACCTCGTCGCCGGCGTCGAAGACTGGGAGATCTTTCTTGAGCTTGAGTTCCGCGGCGGGCAGGGGTTCGTGACGAACGACGGCAACATCCTCCGTTCCTCGCGAGAGATGGTCGCATTGACTCGAACGAAGTTGATGTTGGTCGTCACGGACGGGGTGGGGCATGACCCGCTGAAGGCGAATGGCCTGCTCCAGGTGCACCTGACGGACATTTCGAGGGATCAGTCCCGCCGTCCGGCGATCTTCCGACTGCGAACCTCCGGGAAGATGCCGTTGAGCGCGGCCAAGACGTTGGACGACATCGCCGTCCGTCGGAAAATGCTGCCGCGGGACGTGCACGTAGCCGAAACCAACGTGATTCGCGCCCAGATTGAACGCACCCGCCCCCACCTGTTGGAGCTGTTCAGGGGCCGGTGATCCTGCGCCGCCCCTCAGTCCCGCGCGACCGCCGGGAGGAAGTTGCGTTGTTTCGGACCGTTCGGGAAGAGTGGCGGCGTGGCCGTCGGCGTGGGCTTTGGCACCACTGTAGGCGTTGGTATTGGGGCCACGCCGTAGAGCGAGATCACGCCCGCGATGTCATCGGGTGTGAGCGTGAGGAGCGTTGTCGCCCCAGACCCGGCGCACATCACATGGCCGGGGCAGAGCGCTTCTTCGGTGTGCCCGAGTCCCAACGCATGCCCGAATTCGTGCAGGGCGAGCGCCTTCAGGACGTTCGGGGTGTAGGGCACGCCAGGGTCGTTCTCAAAGATGATGTCGAACTCCTGGAGTGGGTCAAAACTGGTCTCCGCGACCTTTTCGTAGCCTCGCCACCAGCAGGTAAAGCCCCAGTAGCCGCTGACAACATGACCCCATCCTACGACGTTCTGTCCGTCGCGCGGGACAGCGCCAGGTTGCCCATTGCAGCCGGTAGAGGTGGCGGTTTGCCCCGAGTAGTTGTACAGCCAGCCGCTGCCACCAGCGTTCCTCCAACCGTTCGCGCCGGCCGTTATCGCGGCCAGGGTGGCCCCGGCACTCATGGCCGAAGAGGCATCGGCGGGGTTGTAAGACCAGTTCGCGCTGAGCCCGGGCCAGCGCACGTTGTCGCTGACGTTGAACTGTGCCTCGACCTCAGCTGCGGTGAGCTCAACGGCGCCAGGAAAGCGGGCAAGCATCGCGGCCTTGCCCTCGGCGATGCGTACTGACAGGTCCGAGCCGTCATCGACGAGGAAGAGCGTGATGGTGAGCGCCGAGGCATCGTCTGTGTGGGGGAAGGCGAGGTGCATGACTACTTCGAGTGAGCGAGCGCTGCCGCCAGCACTCGCCGAATTCGATACGCCAAGGAGCGCCGCGCCAGCAACCGCCAACGAAACCAGGATCACGCCGAACAGCGCAAGGCAGGCACTCGTTCGGCGTCCGCGCGCGGAGGGTGGCGAGACCTGGGCACGATGCTGCATCGCGCTCACCGTAGCGGGGCGGCGGCCCGGCGGGAATGGCCCGAGTTCAGGCTGCCAGGAACTTTCCGACAGCGGACGCGCCGTCGATCACGTTCCCTTCGACCAGCTCGCGCTTTCCGCAGCCGTTGTGTTCAGAGCGGTGGTGGGCCTGGAGCGCAAGCACCTGTTCGTGCAGGCGCAGGAGCTTGGCTGCCATCACGCGCCGGTCGAAGTCCTTCCAATCCTCTTCGTCCAGTTCCAACAGACGCAGGATGAGGTCGTTGTATTCGGCCTCGCTCATATCTCTTGGCTTCACAGTGTTTCCCCCGTCAGCAGCACCCTGCCGCGCGAGGTTCTGCGCCCCGCGGATCGGACTTTGCCGGAATGTTAAGGAATTGACCATCGGGTAAAGCCCTAAATCACTGCGGGGGCGGCGCCTTTCGCCTCACGTGGCGAACGTGTCTATCTCCTTTCGCCCGACAGGCTCCGAGCGAAAGGAGAGTGGGAACCCAGCCCACCGGGACGCGCCCTCAGAAAAAGTCCCCGCCCGTTCGTCCCGAGCTTGTCGAAGGATGGACGGGCAGCGCCGCTTACGAGCCCAGGGCGACCGTACATGCGTTGGCCCTTCGTACAAGCTCAGGGCGAACGGAGATGGCAGGCCGTGACCGCGGTCAAAGCAGCAAGGGCTCCCCGCCCGCAACTTCGCTGCTTTCCGGTGGCGGCACCTTTTCCAACCAGATCACCACCGCAGAGTGCGGGAAGTAGGTGACATCGACGTAGTCACCCTCTTTGACCCCGGCCAGTTGGAACTCATCGCCACGCAGGATCTGCTTTCCGAGGCGGATGTAGTGGCTCTTGATCACGAACGAATCACTGCGCGACCAACGCCGGGTGACCATTCCAGTGCGGCTAGTCGGCGATCCAAAGAGATCCAACAGCGCCTGCATCGCCTGGAATCCGAACAGCGTGGCCATCACGCCGAGGATCACCACGAGCACCCAGCTTCCGCCGTGATCGCCTGAGTTGAGCGCCCTGTCCCAAAGATAGAACAGAAACAGCACCGCCATGATCGCAAAGAGCGGCGTCCAGAGGATGGCCGACCGAACGATGCGTCCGCGCACACCGCGCCGGTGCATCTCCTCCTGAAGATTCGGGTCATCCTTCCAGTTGGCGGTCATGGCAGCGTTATCAACGCGCCGATGGCAAGCGCCTGGGGAGTGAGGCCGGGGTTGAGGGCGAGGATGGCGTCAACGGTGGTCCCGTTTTCCGAAGCGATGCCTGAAAGGGTGTCTCCTGCTCGGACCGTGTAGGTCTTCTTCGCAGTGCTGGGAGAGGCCCCAGGCGTACCAGGCACGGGCGAACCGCCTGGAGTGGCACTAGCCGGCGGGCTGCCGGTGCGGGTGGGGCTCGAACCGGGGCGTGTCGGCGTCGCCGTGGCGCCAGTGGCCGAAGTCGCTGTGGCGAGTGTACGGCCAGAGTCGGCGCTGCTCTTGCTTTCTGGCGGCCGGACCAGCAGAAAGAGGGCGACGAACGAGGCCACCACGAGCGCAACTACTGAGCCGCGGTAGACGGTCGACGAAGGGACGGCCGATTCGGGAGCCATACAGCGCAGGCAGACGTCCTCCCCATGCTCTTCGCAGTAGAGCCGCCCGCAGCTAGGGCACTCGGATTCGGCCTCTCGGTCGCAGTAGTGGCAGTTCGGTTCGGCCATCAGACGTTAGCGTAGAGACGCGCGTGCAAAGAGCAAAGGATCGATGTCAGAGAAGCGACGCGGGACGGCGTGAGGTAGCGCGAGCGGAGGGTGTCAAACGCGCGGCGGATGTGGACCCGTTCAAGCCCGGGGCTGTCGAACGGGCGCGCGTACGTGGCCTTCGCAAGGCAGCGCCCATCCGTCCTTCGACAAGTTCAGCACGATCGGAAGTGAAGGCGAGCGGGCGTACCTGAACCGTTCACCCTGAACCTGTCGAAGGGTCGCGGACAAATGGCTTTCGTAAGGCCAGCCCCGCCAGCTTCGTCACCCTTGACACTGACTCGGCTACTGTGTCATAGTTACTAACGAAAAGTAGTTCACACGGAATAGCCATGACCAACGTCGCCATCATCTACTACAGCGCCACCGGCAACCTCCGGCTGCTCGCCGAGGCGGTGCAGGCTGGAGCGCTGGCGGCCGGGGCCGAGACTCGCCTGCGGCGGGTGGCCGAGCTGGCGCCCGAGGACGCCATCCAGCGCAACCCCAGGTGGGCTGCCCACCGCGACGCCACGAAAGACGAGCCGGTTGCCACGCTCGATGACCTCGAGTGGGCGGACGGCGCGGTGTTCGGTTCACCCACGCGTTTCGGCAACATCACCGCCCAGCTGAAGCAGTACCTGGACCAGACCGGCGGGCTCTGGGCGCAGGACAAGCTGACCGAGAAGGTGGTCAGCGGCTTCACCAGCGCATCCACCCGCCACGGGGGCCTTGAGAGCACGCTCCTCGCCCTCTACAACACCTTCTACCACTGGGGTTCGATCATCGTCCCGCCGGGCTACGGCAGCCCGGAGATGAAAGCGGCGGGCAACCCCTACGGCGCCTCGCACGTATCAATCAAAGGCTCTCAGCCCGAAGAACGCGACCTCGCGGCTGCCCGTTTCCAGGGCCAACGTGTCGCCGAAATCGCCACCCGTCTCGCCGCCTCGAAATAGCGGCAAAGGAGTAACACCACGTCCATCCCCGTCAAGGGTCTCAACCACGCCGTCCTCTACGTCCGCGATGTCAACCGGGCGGTGACGTTCTACCAGGAGGCGTTCGGCTTCGAAGTGGTCGCCCGCGCAGGCGGCGGCCGGATGGCCTTCCTGCGCGCGGCCGGAGGCGCCAACCACCACGACCTCGGCCTGATGGAAGTCGGCGCGAACGCCCCGCAACCGCCTCGCGGCTCAACCGGGCTCTATCACCTGGCCTGGGAAGTGCCCACGATCAACGACCTCGCGAATGCGCAAACGGTGCTCGCCAACCTCGGCGCCCTCACCGGCCAGAGCGACCACGGTGCAACCAAATCGCTCTACGGCCAGGACCCGGACGGCAACGAGTTCGAAGTGATGTGGATGGTCCCGCGAGACGATTGGGGCGCGAACGAGAGCAGCGCAATCATCGCCCCATTGCGCATGGAGGCCGAGGTCTCCAAGTACGGCGCGCGCTAACCGTTCAGAAGGCCGATGAACTCATCGATAGTGAACCCGGCTTACTTGATGATTGCGAGCAGCAGGGGCCGCGGCATGTCGCCTGAGTGGAGCGGCACGGACGTGCTACGTCCCGCAGTTTCATGGGCGAGAAAGACATGACTGCCTCGCTGGCGCTTCCGCGAAAATCCGCCTCGTTCGAGAGCACGGATCACCTCTGCCGCTCGCGCCGACGGAGGTTCCGGCATCTAGGATGCAGTCTGCACAATGCGGTCGCGGAAAGCTTCCGGCAGGGGAAGGCCCCAGTCCAGCGATGCCTCCACCGCGAGCTCGAACGCTTCGCAGATGTTCGCGAACGCCTCGTCTAACGTCTCGCCGCTGCTCAGCGCCGAGGGCAACTCGGGCGCTTGCGCCAGGTAGCCTCCCTCTGCCATTTGTTCGAAATGGAAGGTCAGGCCCTCATAGATGGTGTCGAGCTGCTTCGCGCCAACAGTCTACCATCCACCCGACGGCCCTGGGCCGGCTCTCAGGTATCGCCGCTGCGAAGAGGCGTCGCACCGCGTCGCCGTCGAGCGGGCCTTCGTTCTGATCGGTTGTCCGTTCCTGCTGAAACCGCACAATGCAGCGAACCCCTCAACTATTACCCGGAGTGTGACATGCCCATTCGAATAATCAGGCTGCGCGGAATCGGCCTGGCTACCGCCATCGCTGTAATCGCCCTTGGCCTTGCCGCGTGCGGCGATACCACCAAGACGGTGACCGCGGACGACTGGGTCGACAGCATCTGCAGCGCCGCTGCCAGCTACCAGAGGGTCTCTGATGCGCAGGGAGAGAAGTTCGCTGCAATCGACTTCAAGGATGGGCAGGCGGCTAAGAAGGCAATCTCAACGGCCCTGGAAGAGGTCAACAAGGCAAGCGTGACGCTCCGCAGCGACTTCGACAAGGCCGGGAAGCCTGATCTGAAGAGCGGCGATGACGTGGTCAAGGCCTTCAAGGATCAGTCCAAGGTGAACGACGCCCGGTCAGCGGAGCTGAAGAAAAAGATCGAGGCTATTAATCCGAAAGGGGATGTTGCAGCGCAGTTCCAGAAGATTGCGGCTGACACGCCGGACATCAAGTTCAAACCGAAGATCGAGGCGATTGCCAGCAAGCAAGCTGATGCGCAAGAGGTGATCGATGGGATCGACGCCAACCCGGACTGCGCGGACCTGTTCTTCAGCGACGATGCGGCATCCACCAGCAAGCCGGCCAGCAAGCCCACGACGAGTGCTCCCCCCAAGACGGTCAACGAAAAGTGGGTCGCGGGCATCTGCACCGCGTTCTCCGGCTGGGTGAAGGACATCGACGACGCAAACACCAAGCTCCAGGCCAGCCTCGGCAAGTTCGACGCGAGCCAAGACAGCCCCAAAGACCTGAAGCAGAAGCTCGTGGACTTCCTCAAGACGGGGCAGGCCGAGACGAAGAATCTGAAGAAAGAAGTCGACGCGCTCAAGGCGCCGGATGTGAAGGACGGGGCGGCCGCGCAGAAGGTATTCACCCAGGCCGGTGCGGACTTGGTGAGGATCTTCGACAGCGCTGTCACGGACGCCGAGAAGATCAACGCCACCACGTTCCAATCGGTCGCGGACGATATCTCAGGGTTCGAAGCCAAGATCAGCTCCTCGTTTGACGCGGTCAGTTCGGCCTTTGATGACCTTGAGAACCACAACTCACCGGAGTTGGAGAAGCTCTTCTCCAGCCGCTCGGAGTGCGCCGGTTTGGGATGATGCGCGCCCGGTGGCGAGCAGCGGGTCCTCGAGCCCGAACGATCACGAAGCGACGAGGAACCTCGTCGCTTCGATCGTCGTTGGCTGTCGCCCGGTGCTACACTCCGTCATCGCTGGCGGCAGACGAGATCAACGGCGAACCCGGGGGTGTTGCGTGACTCAATCAACAACGATCGATCCCGAGAGCGACCAGGCGATCCTGCGGCTGGCGAACGGGCTGCGGACGGCGGCGGTGGGTCCGCCGGCGCCAGTCGCGCAGTCGCGCCGGAGCGCGGTTGGGTTTCGGGGCAAGGCACGGCTCTACTACTACCCGCCGAAAGATGGCGGGCGGTTCGCGACGCCGCTGGTGCTGTTCCCCTACCTGGGGATCAGCCGCCCCTACATCTTCGACCTTCGGCCCGGCGAATCGTTCGCCGAGTTCCTCCACGAAGAGGGCATCCCTTTCTACCTCTGCGATTGGGGCGTCTTCGGACCGGAAGACCGCGACATGGGCATGGACGACGTCATCGCCGACATGATCCCCGCGTTTATCCGGCAGGCGGTGGCGCATTCGGGAGCCGACGCAATCACCGCCTTTGGCTACTGCATGGGCGTGCCGATGCTCGCCGCGGCCCTCGCGGCGGACCCCTCGCTGCCGGTGCGCAACGTGCTCACCATGGTCGGGCCGATCGATTTCGGCGTCGGCGAATTCACCGCCGTCATGGACAACGAAGGCTTCGACATCGACTCGATTGTGGAGACCTTCGACCTGATGCCCGCCGAGTTCATCCGCTCGGGGTTCAAGATGATGAACCCCATGGGCGACACCCAGCAGATGCAAACCCTGATGGAAAAGGCCGGGGACGAGCAATGGCTGACCGCATACCGCGCGATGAACCGCTGGTCGAACGAATGGGTGCCGCTGCCCAAGCAATTCTTCCGCCAGTGGGTGCGGCACTTCTACCAGGGGAACGAGCTGGTTAAGGGCGAGTTCCGCGTCTGCGGCGAGAAGGTCAGCCTTGCGGATATCACGGCGCCGCTGTTCTGCATCGCCGCGAGCTACGACGACATCGTGCCGCCAGCCTGCGCGCAGGCGCTGGTCGAAAACGTGGGCAGCACGGACAAACGCTTCCTCGAACTTCAGGGCGGGCACATCTCGTTGATCGCCGGCCGGCGTGCGCGCCAGACTGCGTGGCCGGCAGTCTCGGGCTGGCTCAAGGAGCACGACGGGTAGGCGCGAGAGATGCCGGGCACAATCTTCCACCTGGTCGGGACCCCCGGTGTGGGCAAATACACCATCGGCTCAGAGCTAGCGCGGCAGACCGGGGCGCGGCTGGTAGACAATCACACCATCAACAACGTGATCTTCAATCTGATCAACCAGGACGGGGTGACGCCGCTTCCGGCGGGCGTCTGGACGCGGATCGGCCAGGTGCGCGCGGCTGTGCTCGACACGATTGTGCATGTGTCTCCGCCAGAGATGTCGTTCGTCTTCACGAACTTTATCCGGGGTGAGGACGATGGCGAGTACGCAGCGTTCCTCGAATTCGTCGCGGTGGCAGACGCGCGCGGCAGCCTCTACGTGCCCGTGCTGTTGTCCTGCGAAACTCCGGAACTCGTCACGCGCATCGTTCGGCCGGATCGTCGCGCACGCATGAAGCTGATTGACCCGATCGAAGGCGCGCGCTTGAACGACCACGTGCCTCCGTTCCAGACCGATCACCCCAATGCGCTGGCGCTCGATGTGACTCGCAGGGCTCCGGCGGACGCGGTGCGGCCGATCCTCGAGTGGGCAGAAGCGCTTCGGCTGTAGAGGGTGAACCTGTGGCCACGGAGGGCCACGGCTACAACTACCGGGGCGTCCTATCCCCAGACCTTGTCCAGCAGCTCGTCGCTGATATCGAAGACGCTTTCGCCGTCGGGGAGGGGAAGGGCTTCTTCGAGGAGCCACTTCGGCAGGCGGTCGTCCTCCTTGTCGAAGCCAGCGCGGCGGTTGAACTCGCGCTCGGCGTCGATCCCTGCACGGGCCATCGCCAGCACGGCGGCGTCATCCCACTGCACATCGAATCGGTGCGAGACGAACTTCGCGAGGTCGTCCGGGAGGGCGTTGGTGAACTGGCAAACGCCCGCTGAGTCGATCGCCATCATCACCAGCTGCTCGTGGCGGCTCTGCTTGACCAGCGTGTCGGCGGTCGCGCCGCGAGCGGTCACCATCCCGGCAGTGTGGTCCGCGCCCTGGGGGCTGGTGCTGTAGGTGACGCCCATGCCCTTGAGGGTGCGCGGCTCCCAGGCCGGCAGCCCCTGGCCCTTCACCACCGGCACCCGGTCGATGCCGAAGGTGCGCGCGACGTGTGCCGTGCCGCCGCCGATGATCCGCCCAAGCGGTGTGCCCGCGCGCACCTCTTCGAGCAGCCCCTTCGCCCCCTCCCAGTCGCCCCAGGGGATGACGCCCGCCTCCATTGCGACGCCGATCGCGTTACCCACCTCGATCGTGTCGAGGCCGATGTCGTCGCAGAGTCGGTCGAGTTCCGCCACCTGATCGGCGGGGCCGATCTCGCAGTTCGAACCAAGGAGGGCGATCGATTCGAACTCGAGCGCGGTGGTGACGTGGTTACCGTGCTCGTCGTTGAAGAGGATCGCGCATTTGATGATACAGCCGGCCATGCAGGGGAGCATCTTGCCGCCGCGCTCGCTGCCCAGGCGTTCGATCTCCTGCCCGCTGATCGTATCCGCCAGCGACCACGTGCCGTGGCGGTGGTTGCGAGTGGGCATCGACTGGATGTTCTCGCGGTTGACGAACTTCACGACGCCAGCGGTGCCGGTCTTGCTCAGGTTCGCGGTGCGCGGGTCTTCGAGCACCATCTTGCTGAACTTCGTGACCTCCTGGCGAAACTCGTCCTTGCGGTCCCCGGAGATGATGCGCGGCGCAGCCGAATCGTCAACGACGATCGCCTTCAAGCCTTTGGCGCCCATTGCCGCGCCCGGACCACCGCGGGCGGCGTGGCGTGTCGGGCGGCCCTCGGGGTCCGTGATCGCCACCGAGGCGCTGGCCATGCGGCGTTCGCCCGGCGTGCCGATCGTGGCGGCGGCGCGGGTCATGAGCGCCTCGCCGACGAGCTCGCGGTGGAGGTCGTAGTTCGAGCGGCCAACGAGATCATCGGCTTTCGAAAGGCGCGCGCCGTCGCCGTCGATGTCGAGGCGGTAGAAGCCGTCCTCCGTAGCGCCGTCTATCACCAGGGCCTTGATCCCGAGGCGCGCGAGCCTGTGTCCCAGCTGCCCGCCGACGTTCGCTTCCTTGGTGCCGCCTGTGAGCGGGCTCTTGAAGGAGAAGCTGGTGCGCCCACTGGTGGTCACTGCAGTGCCACCGAGCAGTCCGGGGCAGAGGAAGAGCTTTGCGTCGCGGCTGAGCGGGTGGACGCGCGCGTCCGTCTCTTCGAGCAGCATGGTCGCCCCCAGCGCCCGTCCGCCAAGCAGCGCATACCGCGCCGGCGAAGTCTCTTCGCTAATAGTCTTCGTGGTCATATCCACGCGGATGATGCGGTCGATCTGCATCGGCCCCTCCAGAGGGAGTTTGGTCGTCGTTATGGCGCATGGTACAGGAGTCCGCCGGACTGAGGGCTCAATGCGTCTCTTCTTGCATCCCCGTCTGCCAGTCGTCCCGCGCGTCAACTTCCGGCAGCCACGCTGGCAAGGGGATCACCAGCCAGTCGGCCAGCGCTGAAATGTGCGACTCGTACGTCTCGCAGATCTCGTACAGGCGGCGGTGAAACTCCTCCCTCGGAGGGAGCGAAAGCCCGGAACCCAGCAGCAACAACCAGAGGTGCTCGAAGTCCGCTGGCGCCAGGCGCGGCTCGCCCGGCACCGGGAAAGCCCGAAGCACGCCTGAGAGGTCGATGACCGTGTGGCGCGCCATGGCGAAGGTGAGCTTCGCCTGGTCCGCGAACCTCGGGTCCTGCGCGGCACGGAGGATCGTCGCCGAGTCGAGGATCGTGGCGATCGCCGCCAGCCAGGACTGCTTGTCGTGCTGCGAACGGTAGTACGCGAGCACAGGATAGGAGACGTGCGTTTCGAGCATTTCCGCGGACCAGCGTTCGAACTCCTCAAGTGTGCGATTCAGCTCCGCAAGCTCTGTCCGCGCGCAGAAGCGGCGGATCAGTTCGGATGCGCTCGGCGGGGAGCCCGCACGCGCATCGAACAGCGAAATCAGCACTTCCCGGCGAGAGAAGGCGCTGTAGAGGACGGGCAGATAGCCGATGACCAGCGCAAGGAAGCCCAGGCCAAAGCCTGCTTCGACGACGGTGAGGAAGCGGTCCAGCGGCGCGGCTGGCGTAACATCGCCCAGCCCCAGGGTAAACAGTGTGCTGCCGCTCAAGTACACGTCCATCAGGAACGAAGCGTGGCCCTCGTTGACGTTGATATTCGAGCCCGTCCCCCAGTGAATGAACGCGAACGCAAAGAGGATGATCACCTCCCACGAGACGATCAGCGAGATCATCCAGAGCGGCCCGTAGTAACTGAGCATGCTTTCCCGGCGATCGCCTTTGGCGATGAGCGCCAGCCGTCGAGTGAAGGTCCAGGTGGATTTGAAGAAGAGGAACGTCAGGCGAAGCCGCCCGGTGGGCCGCCGCGGCAGGACGATCGTCTCGAACGCATCGCGCAGCACAGCAACGATCAGCGCAACACCCGTCACCACGGCAAGGACCTGGACGACTACCACCGAATCCCGCCTGATAATGAGGGTAGAGAAACTGTAGGTGAGTGAATCGCGCCGCGCGAGCGAGACTCTGAAGGACTGGGTTTCCGCAGAAACGGCCCTCGCGGTTCACGCCCGCGCAGTTGACGAACAACATCCACGCGGCGTTCGCCCGCCAGTCCCAACTCCACCGCGGCCGTCACCAGGGGAGGGGCATCCACGTCGAGGCGCACCAGACCAAAGGTGCAGTGCTTCTCGTTCGCGCGGCTCCGCCAGCACGGGACTTGAGCGGCTCGTGGCCCGAGGCTAACGCCGTTGCTGCGGTACGACGAGCAGTGTGCGGTCGATCGCGTGCATAACCCGGTCGGTAACGCTCCCGAAGGCGAGGCGCTTGGCAAGCCCCTTGCCGCCAGAAGTGAGCACCACGAGCCCCGCGTCCAGCTCCTTCGCCGCTTCGACGATCGCGGTCGCGGCGTCGCTCTGGACCAGCCGTTCGGACTCGCCGGGCTTCACTACTCCGCGCATGTACTCGGTGGCCGCGTCCTGGAGCGAAGTGAGGAGGTCAGGGCTGTAGGCCGAGAATTCCATGCCCACCGACGTGGTGGGCATGGTGAAGGCGCGCAGCAGGGTGAGCTTTGCACCCGTCGCGGCCGCCAGCTCCCTGGCGACGGCCAGACCGGCCTCCGCTTGAGGTGATCCATCCAGCCCAACGAGGAACGGCTTGTCCATTGTGGGCGCGCCGCCGGATTCCGCCCCCGGCACAAGAAACGTAGGCACGGTTGCGCCGCGCACAACCTTATCCGCCACGCTTCCGATGAGCGTCGCCCGGAACCCGCCCTTACCGTGTGTGGCAATGACAACGTAGCGCGAGCCCTCGGAGGCGCGGAGCAGTTGGTCGGCCGGGTCGCCGGTCAGTACCTCGCTCGTCGAGGTTGCCACTCCCGCCCGCTCAGCCAGGCCGGTCGAATACGTGGCGAACCGGTCCTTCGCGAGGGTTACTTCTTGAGGCGTGTCCGCCATGCGGTCATCGTCGATGACGTGCACGAAGCGGACGGGGGCGCTGATTGCTTTCGCAAGCCAGGCGGCCAGTGGCAGGGCCTTTTCGGCGAGCGCGGAGCCGTCCAGCGGCACGAGGATGGCGCCAACCGCGGCTGGCCCAGTGGTGTCTGTCATGGGTTCTCCTCGAAGAGCGGCGCCGTGGTGGAGGCCGCCGGGCCTATTGTGCCGCTTCCCGCCTCCGGAGGCACGGGCCGAACAGACGGCAAGGCAGGGGCCAACCGGGACATTGTGACAACCAGCAAGCCAGCCGTGGCTTATCGGACGGCGCTCCACTTGCGGTAAGTCGGCGGCCAATCCGGCCGGGCCTTGTACTTTGCGTGCATCGCCTTCTCAAGCTGGAATTCGAACAACGTCTCGCCGTCGTCCGTCTTCCCGCCGCTGGCTTCGTATGAGGCTTTAGCGGCGGCGTACTCCGCCTCATCGGTGACCAGCCGCGCGGTGCCCGTGATGTAAAACTCGTCATCGACGTCGTCCGCAGGGAAGCTGTGGATGGCGTAGCGACCGTCACGCTGGAGGTCCAGCTTCTTCGCCGATTGGTTGAGGATGAACCCGTAGATCCCGTCTCCGGCGATCACCGGGCAGAACGGATGGACGCGCGGCCCGCCATCCTTGCGCACGGTGGCAAGGTAGCCCAGCCCGATGCCCACCCGGTAAAACAGGTCCCGGCCGTCCTTTGCCATCTCCGGTTCAGCCGCCGCGAAATCACTCCACCTGCTCATGACTACCCTCCTGCGCGAACGCGCAGCGCAGCGTAGGCGGGATTCGCGTCATCTGCTGACGCCAAGACAACGACACGGTACGAGCCGCTCAGGCAAAATCGGCGCTGCTCAGCGCCGCTGCGCGACCACCACCCCGCCGGCAACCGCTGCCGCCGCGACCACGATGATCAGCGCAACCACGATGATCGCCAGCGACCCGTTGTCTCGGCCCTGGCCCGTGTTTGGTGGGCCCGGGGCCGCGCCTCGGGCCGTGGGCTGGGAGTCGCTGCCGCTGACAGAGCCCGTCGCCGGCGTTTCGCGTGGCGCCTGGCCCGGCGCCGTCTCAGGCGGTGGAGCGCCGTTTCCGCAAGAAAGCCCTGGCGCTGGCGCGGTCAGTTCGAGCAGGTAGGCGTTCACCGCCTTATCGATGCAGGCATCGCCCTGGGCGTAGATCGTGTGGCCTTCGCCGCGGTGGGTGACCAGCAAGCCGGACTGTAGCTGTTTGCTCAGCGCGACCGCCCATTCGTACGGGGTGGCAGGGTCGTTTGTTGTGCCGATGACCACGATCGGCGGGGCGCCGGCGGCCCGAGGCACGGTCAGCGGGTCAGGCTTCGCTCCCCAGTAGGCGCAGGTCGCGCCGGAACTGGCGGCCGAGGCGCCGAAGTGCGGCGCTGTTTTCGCCAGCCGTGCGGCCATGGCGATGTAATCGTCAGGGTTCCGAGAGCAGGCGTTGTCCACATAGTTCACGGCGCTGTTCGCCTCAATCAAGTTGGGATACGAACCGTCGCTTTCGCGTTGGAGATACTTGTCCGCCAGCTTAACCAGCCCGCTGCCGTCGCCTTTGTTCGCCTGCGCCAGCGCGTCCGTCAGCCCGCGCCAGCTGAACTTGCTGTACATCGCCTCGATAATCCCCAGGAGCACCTCGCCCGGGCCGGCCGCCCGGTCCGCCGCGGGCGCGGGCAGTGGCTTCTTTTCGACCTGGGCGAGCAATTCGTCGATCACCCGGGCGGTGTCTCCGTTTGGGGCGGCGGCGCACTTCGTCTGGTCGCAATCCGCCTCGTAGGCGGCCAGGGCGCGTTCGAACCCCACCGCCTGCGTCCCCACCGTCTGTTCGAAGCCGAGCGAAACGTCCACCGCGCCGTCCAGCACGAAGGCTCGCACATGCGCCGGGTACATGTCCGCGTAGACCGAGCCGATGACGGTACCGTACGAATAGCCCACGTAGGTCAGCTTGTCTTCGCCCAGCGCCACGCGGATCGTGTCCATGTCACGCGCCACGTTCTTCGTGCCCACCGCCGAGAGCAGGTCACCGTACTTGTTCGCACAGGCGTCCGCGAAGATCTTCGACTGGGCTTTCACAGCGTCCCACTCGGATGCATTGTCCGGACTCGGGTCCAGGCCCACCAGCTTTTGCAGGTCATCATGACAGACGATCGGCGAACTCTGGCCAACGCCCCTGGGGTCGAACGTGACGATGTCGAAGCGGTCGCGGATCTCTTTGGAGAGCACAGTCGCCCAGATGCGCACGAAATTAATCGCCGAAGCGCCGGGGCCGCCGGGGTTGGCCATCAGCGTGCCGATGCGCTTCGAAGGGTCTTTCGCGGGCTGCTTCACGAGCGCGAGGTCCAGTGTCTTGCCGCCCGGGTTGGAATAGTCCACCGGCACTTTGAGCGTGGCGCACTGGAAGCTGCCGCCACAACCCTGCCAGTCAATAGTTGCCGCGGCGGCGACCGCTGGCTGCGGCGGATTGGAAACGCCAATGGCGGCGAAAACAACGAACGCCACGAAGGCGGCAAGAATCAGACGAGGCATATGTTCGACGGTATCAGCTTCGGCTGTTTGGGACGGGTTAACGAGCCCGGCAGATAAAGGAAGCAGTAAGTGGTGAACGTGCAAATGCAGAGGGGCTGAGTGATTCGCCGGGGGCCGCTCGCTCTCTCCACGCCCGAACCGAGGGGAAATCCCGATACCATTCACCCCTGCGCCCAGCGACCATTGACGGGCGCGATAGGCGCACTAAGCGGAGTCCATGAGTCCTGCGATAGATTCGGCTGCTCCCTTAACGGCAGCGTCCATTCGAGCCGAATACGAGCTCTTCCGCTACCACTTGCCTTCCGCAATGGTCGAAGCGGACATCGCTACCACGCGGCTTACATTTATGAACCGCGCCGCCGAGATCCTCCTCGGCTATACCCAGGCGGACATTGCGGACGGCGTGCAGGGCCCGCGCATCCTGGCGCCCGAGTACCGCGACTTCGTCCTCAACACAATTGCCGAGCACCTCCGCGACCGCATCGACCCGGAATTCGGCTACACCCGTTCGGACAGCGAAGAGATGCACGAGATCGTGATGTTGCGCAAGGATGGCTCAAGCTTCCGCTCCGAAGTCCAGGGTTCGTACGTTTTGGACGACGCCGGCATCCCGGTGCGGGCGCGCTTCATGTTCCGGGATATCAGCGAGCGCCGCCGCATCCACCAGGCCCTCGCCGAAAGCGAGGCGCGTTACCGCGACCTGGTGGAGAACGCCGGCGACTTTATGTGCACCGTGGACGAAAAAGGCCGCATCACCTCCGTGAACGTACGCGGCGAACGGCTGACGGGCTATTCGCGCGAAGAACTGCTGGACAAATCACTGCGTGAACTGATCGTCCCCTCATCCGCGCCTCTCGGCGCCGAACTGCGCCGGATCAAGGAGTCCGGCGAATCCGACGTCACCTCATACGAAGCGGAGATTAAGACGAAGTCCGGCCGGATCGTGCCGATCGAGGTGAGCACGCGGCTGATCGGCCCGCCCGTAGGGCCATACCGCGGCTTCCACGCCGTGGGACGCGACATCAGCCTGCGGCGGCGTGAGGCCAAGCTGCTCGCGGGCCAGGGCGAAGTGCTTGAGATGATCGCCCTCGCGCGGCCGCTGGCCGATACGCTTACCGCGCTCTGCAATCTCGTGGAGAGCCTCGCGGACCGTACCGTCTGTTCGTTGCTCAGCCTTCACCCCGGCACGCGGACGCTCCACCACCTCGCCGGCGCGAGTCTCCCCACGGAGTACATCGACCTCATTGAAGGCACGGCAATCGGGGCGAGCGCCGGTTCGTGCGGGGCGGCCGCCGAGCGCAAGGCCCCGGTGGTCGCTGCGGACATCGCGAGCGACCCGCTCTGGGCGGACTGGAGGCAGGCCGCTCTTCGTCACGGTCTGCGGGCCTGTTGGTCCACGCCGATCCTTTCGGCCACGGGCGAAGTGCTCGCCACCTTCGCGATCTACTACCTGGATGCTCGCCAGCCAGACGCCGCCCACGCCGGACTGGTGGACGTGGCCACCGCGCTGGCCAAGCTCGCCATCGAACGGGAAGCCGCCGCTGACGCCTTGCAGCAGGCCGAGATCAGCTTTCGCCGCCTGTTCCACGCCAACCCGCACGCCACCTGGGTGTTCGACCACGAAACGGGAGAGCTGGTGGAGGTGAACGAGGCGGCGGTCGCCCAGTATGGGTATAGCCGCGAAGAGATGCTCGACTTGCACTCCGAAGACCTCGATGACCTGGATTCGAGCGAAGAACTCCTGCCGGCGATCTTTCCCCAGGCGGACGAGCGCCCTCACCGGCGCCGCGATGGCACACGCATCTGGGTACGCATCCGCTCTCACGAGATCGATTTCAACGGCCGTCACGCGCAGATCGTGGTCGCCGAAGACATCACGCGGGAGCGCGATGCGCTCTCCGCGCGGCTGCTCGCCGAAACACGCCTGCGCACGGTGGCGGCCAACGCTCCGCTCGTCCTCTTCGCTGTGGACGGGCACGGGCTGGTGACGCTGCTCGAAGGCCGCATGCTCGGGGCCCTCGGACTGCCTGCGCATTCCGTGGGCCGCCCTGCAAGCAACCTGTTCGCAGAGAGCCCAGCGGTGGTTGGGGCGATCGACCACGCGCTCGCCGGCAACGAGTTCGTCGAGACCGTGGACATCGCCGGCCGCGTGTTCGAGGTACGTTGTTCGCCGATCGCCGCCGGTAAGCCCGGCAAGGGGGTTATCGGCTTCGCTCTAGATGTCACTGACCGCCGAAACGCGGAAGCGGCCCTGCTCGAAGCGCAGAAGCGCGAGAGCCTCGGCGTGCTCGCCGGCGGCATCGCGCATGACTTCAACAATCTGCTCACAACGATTCTCGGCAACCTCTACCTGGTGGCGCGCGAACTTGCGCCCGATTCGCCCTCACGCCAATCGCTGGACGATGCGGCCACCGCGGCGCGGCGCGGCGCGGACCTCGTGGCCCGCCTGCTGGACTACGCCCGGCCCGCAGTGGACCGCGTGGCACCGGTCTCTTTGAACGACCTGATCGCCGAAACTGTGGGGCTCGTCCGCCCGGTGCTCGGGCCGACGATCCGCGTGGAGGTCGAAGGGGCAGCCGGGCAGGACACCATCGTGGGCAACTACGGTGCGCTTCAACAGGTGATCATCAACCTCCTGGTGAACGCCCGTGACGCCATGCCCTCCGGCGGCTTGATCAGCATCCGGCGGCGCATCATGGTCGTCGGCCCGCGGAGAGCCCGTTGGCTGGCGCGCCTGCCCGCCGGCCGCTACCACGTCATCGAAGTAGCGGACACGGGATCCGGCGTCCCGGCGGAAAGCGCTTCGCGGATCTTCGACCCGTTCTTCACCACCAAGGAAGTGGGCAAGGGGACCGGGCTAGGCCTGCCCACAGCTTTGGCAGCCGCCCAGGCGCATGGCGGCTGGCTCGCGCTAACTCCCGGGTCGAGCTGCGGCGCGGCGTTCCAGCTGCTCCTCCCGGTGCCGCCGAGGGCGGCCAAGTAACGGAGTACCGGAGCCGGGGAGTGCCGGAGTGATAGCAAGCCGCTAACCGGGCCCGCTCTACTCCGACACACCGATACTCTCCACTCCGGCACTCGCGCCGCGGCCCCCTTTCGGTTTAGATAACAGCAGTGCAACCGGACTACTACGCCACCCTCGAAGTCGCTGCTGACGCGGCCGCCGCGACGATCCGTTCGGCTTACCGCAGGCTGGCCAAGGAGCACCACCCGGACCGCAACGATTCCGCGGCAGCCAAGACGCGCATGCAATCGATCAACGAAGCGTGGGCGGTGCTGGGCGACGCGGAACGCCGGGCAGAGTTCGACCGTTCGCGGCCACGCGGATTCGCGGCGCAGCAGTCTGCCAGGGGTGGCCGCACTGGCCCAAGACGGCCGCCGCCATCGCGCCCCTCGCCAGCGCCTACACCTTCCAGTGCTGATGGTGGCCGATCCGTGTTCGAAGAAGAGTCCGCCCCGTCCGCCTTCCGAGGGCGGGTCAACGCCCGTCAGCCTGGCCCCCGGCACTTCACCGGCGACCCCCGTACGGACTGGTATGAGCATCTCGGTGTGCGCGCCAGCGCTTCGGTCCGCGAGATCCTCCAGGCGCTGAACGGACGCGCCTCTGAACTGGCAGCGACAAAGACTATCTCGGCCGCGGAGGTGACGGAACGCAGCCGCCGCAACCGCGAGGCCTGGGAAACGCTGGGCAACGCCCACGTCCGCGCCGAATACGACCGTGCCCGCCGGGAGCTGGGGTACTAGCGGAGTCCCCAGTCCCCAGTCCCCAGTCCCCAGTCCTGTATGCTGCGCCTACTGAAACTTCGGAGGGCACCCATGGGCATTCAACTGACGAAAGACTCGATCGACCTCGGAATCGTGGTCACGGACGCCGGCAAGGCACTTGCGTTCTACCGCGACACACTCGGCTTCACGTACGAAGGCGAAATGCCGATGGGCGGCGGCTCGGTAATGCACCGCCTGATGTGCGGCACCAGCCTGATCAAGGTGATCGCCCCCGCGACCATCCCGGAAGCGAAGGCTGCCCCCGGCGGGATCCAGGGCGGCACCGGCTACCGTTACTGGACGATCAGCGTTTCGAACATCCAGGAGCTGACCGATAGTTGCGGCGCGGCGGGCTATAAGGTTGTGGTCCCTGTGCGCGAATTCCGGCCCGGCATCACCATCGCCATTGTGGAAGACCCGGACGGCAACTGGGTGGAGTTCCTCCAGGCGAGCTGAGGGCGTTGGCCATCGGCCAGTGCCCATTGGCT
>JBDSJC010000284.1:0-12364 GCA_039917655.1 Tepidiformaceae bacterium | reverse complement strand
GTCCGCAAGAAGCTGCTGTTCACACTGGCCATGCTGGTTGTGTTCCGCTTCGTGGCGCACGTGCCGGTCCCCAACGTGGACCGCGCGGCCCTCGCGCGCGCGTTCCAGGGCAACGCCATCCTGGATTTCCTGAGCATCTTCTCCGGTGGTGCGTTGCAGAACCTGAGCGTGGCCGCGCTTGGCGTGTACCCGTACATCACGGCGTCGATCATCATGCAGATCCTGACGCCGCTGATCCCTTCACTCCGCGCTCTCTCCGAAGAGGGCGAGCAGGGCCGCCGCCGTGTGCAGCTCTACACTCACTGGTTGACCGTGCCCATGGCGTTCGTCCAGGGCTACGGCCAGATCCTCTTTATCAACAACCAGAGTGGCGAGGTGATCAAAGGCTTCGGGTTCGACAAGGATCCGATGGCCACCTTCGCCACGCTCTTCACCCTCGCCGCCGGGACGATGTTCCTCGTCTGGATCGGCGAGCTGATCACCGAAAACGGTATTGGCAACGGCGTCTCGCTGATCATCTTCGGGGGCATCGTGGCCCGCCTCCCCAGCCTTATTCCCAACCTCTCGACGCAGTCGATCATCGGCATCATCGGCATCACGATCTTTGCCTTCGGTCTCATCTATCTGGTCGTCTTTTTTCAGGAAGCGCAACGCCGCGTCCCCGTCCAATATGCCCGTTCGTCCTTTCGGGGTGGACGGATGTATAGACAGCAAGGGCAGAGCCACATCCCGCTGAGGGTGAACATGGCGGGCATGATCCCGCTGATCTTCGCCTTCTCGATCATGATTCTTCCAGCGACCATCGCCACCTATTTCACTAATTCTGGCGGCATAGTCGAGCCCGTGGCTGACTTCTTTGTCAGCCAATTCCAGGGCGGCCGGGGCGGCGCGGGCACGGGCTGGTACTGGGCGATCCTGTTCCTCCTGGTGGTCGTTTTCACGTTCTTCTACACCATGGTCCAGTACCAACAGCAGCAGATCGCCAAAAACTTGCAGAAACAAGGGGCGTTCATCCCGGGCATCCGCCCTGGCCCGCCCACCGAGGCCTACTTGATGCGTGTTGTCACGCGTATCACCTGGGCTGGCGCCTTCTTCCTTGGCTTCGTCGCCATCCTGCCGTTCTTCATCGGCCTTGTAACGGATGTCCGTGCACTCACGGTATCCAGCACCGGCTTTCTCATCGTCGTCGCTGTGGTCCTCGATACCATGAAGCAGCTCGAATCGCAGCTGCTGATGCGAAACTACGAGGGGTTCATCCGCTAGGTGTTCATCGTGCTTCTTGGACCCCCCGGCGCCGGCAAGGGAACTCAGGCGCAGCGGATAGCTGCTGCGACCCAGCTCCTGCATATTTCAACCGGCGACATGTTTCGCGAAAACGTCAAATGTGGCACGGCACTCGGTGCGCAGGCGAACGCGTACATGGCGAAGGGCGACCTCGTCCCCGACGCGCTGACCATCGAGATGCTCCTCGAACGCATCGGCCGCCCAGATGCGGCCGAAGGCGCGATGTTCGATGGGTTCCCGCGCAACGTGCCCCAGGCCGCCGCGCTCGACACCGCGCTCGCCAGCCGCCACGCGAAAATTGACCACGCGCTGCTGATTGGCGTCGCCGATGAGGAACTGGTCTCGCGCCTCAGCGGCCGTTGGATCTGCCGCAACTGCGGCCACCTCTACCACGAACGAAACGACCCGCCGTCGAAGGTCGGCGTCTGCGACAACTGCGGAGGCGAGCTCTATCAGCGCGAAGACGATCGGCCGGAAGTCGTGATCGCCCGCCTCGAAAAGCAGAAGCCGCCTGCTGCGCTGATCGAGCACTATCGCGCCGCCGGCACCCTGACGGAGATCGACGGTCAACAGTCGCTCGACGCCGTGACCGCCGCCCTGCTGGAGGCCATCCGCCCCCGATGACCGTCAAATTGAAGAGTGAAGACGAAATGCGCATCATGCGTGAGGCCGGCCAGATTGTTGGTCAAACCCTCGCGCGCATTCGCGAATTGGTCCGGCCGGGACTGTGTCTTCTGGAAATCGAACAGTTCGTCGCCAGCGAATTTGAGCGCCGGGGCGTAACTTCGCCCTTCTTGCACTACTCGCCAGCGCCTAAGTACCCCCCATACCCTTCGAACATCTGCATCAGCGTCAATGACCAGCTAGTGCATGGCATCCCGAGCCGCCGTAAGCTAGAAGAAGGCGATATCGTCACCTTCGACCTCGGAGCCACCTATAAGGGTTACGTCGGCGATGCCGCTATCACCGTCGGTGTTGGTAAGATCTCCCCTGAAGCGCAACGTCTGATGGATGTCACCCAAGCGTCGCTCCTCGCGGGGATCAAGGCAGCGCGCACCGGCCGCCACCTGAACGATGTGCGCGGGGCGATCGAAGACACCATCCGCCCGAGCGGCTTCTCCATCGTGCGAGGGTACGGTGGGCACGGAGTCGGCCGGGATATGCATGAAGAACCGCACATCGAAAACGTGCGCCAGAGGTTTCGAGGGATGCCCCTACGTCACGGCCTTGTCCTCGCCTTGGAACCGATGGTTACTATCGGCAACCCAGACGTGGAAGAGGGTTCAGACGGCTGGACTGTAAGCACGAAGGACGGTAGCTTATGCTGTCATTTCGAGCATACCATAGCTATTCGAGAGGGTCGTGAGGCCGAAATTCTTACGCTCCCTTAGCCTACTGCGCGATAGACCGCCGCACCTCCAAGGGGGCGCGTCAGGGCGGATTAGATCCAGGAAAAGCCGGCGGCAACGGCCGTAAACAGGAGTCACATGAAGGTCCGAGCATCAGTCAAGCCACGTTGCGACAAGTGCAAGGTCATCCGCCGGCACGGTCGCGTTATGGTCATCTGCGAAAATCCAAAGCATAAGCAGCGGCAGGGTTAGTAATGGCACGTATTTCTGGAGTCGACATTCCGAACGACAAGCGCATTGAAATCGCGCTTACCTACATCTTTGGCATCGGGCTCACCCGCTCGCACGAGATCCTCGCTGGTACCGGGATCAACCCTGACACCCGCGCCCGCGAGCTGACCGACGATCAGGTGATCAAGATCCGCGAACACATCGATAAGCACTTCATCGTCGAAGGTGACCTGCGCCGCGAAGTTCGCCAGAACATCGGCCGGCTCGTGGAGATCAACTGCTACCGCGGGCAGCGCCACCGCCGGAACCTTCCGGTCCACGGCCAGCGCACCCGCACCAATGCACGCCAGAAGCGCGGGGCCCGTAAGACGGTCGCCGGCAAGCGGCGCGCAGGCAAGAAGTAAGAGGAGGTAGCACACGATGGCTGAAGCAAAACGCGGAGCGCCGAAAGCAGATAAGAAGGGCGCGGCCGGCGCCCGGCGCATCAAGCGCCGCGAACGTAAGTCGATCCCTCGCGGGAAGGCCTACATCAAGAGCACCTTTAACAACACCCTCGTCACGTTGACGGACCCCAACGGGAACGTCATTTCGTGGTCGAGTTCCGGCGCCTCGGGCTTCAAGGGCTCCCGCAAAGGCACCCCGTTCGCGGCCCAGTTGGCTGGCGAAACCGCCGCCCGCCGCGCCATGGAGCACGGGCTCCAGTCCGTCGAAGTCTACGTCCGCGGTGCGGGCAGCGGCCGCGAAGCCGCGATCCGTTCGCTACAAGCATCCGGGCTGACCGTTACGGCCATCCGCGATGTCACCCCTATCCCCCACAACGGCTGCCGCGCCCCCAAGCGCCGGCGCGTCTAGGAGCACTCATGGCACGTTACACAGGACCAGTCTGCCGGCTCTGCCGCCGTCACGGTGAGAAGCTCTTCCTCAAGGGGGAGCGCTGCTTCACGCCTAAGTGCAGCTACGATCGCCGGCCAAACCCTCCTGGCCCGCGTCCAGCTCGCCGTCGCAAGATCAGCGACCGCGGCCTCCAGCTGCGCGAAAAGCAGCGCGCCCGCGTGACCTACGGGGTGCTCGAAAAGCAGTTCGTGCGCTACTACAAGGAAGCCATTCGCGGCACGGGAGTCTCCGGCGAAAACCTCGTGCGGCTGCTCGAAACCCGGCTCGATAACATCGTCTACCGGCTCGGCTTCGCCGATTCCCGCTCGCAGGCCCGCCAGATCGTGACCCACGGCGGGGTCGCCGTAAACGGCCGCAAGCTCGATATCCCCTCCGCCCACCTGAAGGTTGGCGATAGTGTTGGATTCACCCCGCGGGGCATCCGCAGCGAGTACTACAAGATCGTCCAGGAGACGATGAAGTCCAAGAATCCGCCCTCATGGCTGATGCTGGATGTGGCCGGCATGTCCGGCCGCGTCAGCGCGCCGCCAACCGTCGCCCACGGCGAAACGCATCTGTTCAATGAGAACGTGATCATCGAGTACTACTCGCGCTAACCACCCCCAGCGCGTTCTGGAACCAGTAGAAGAGGCACAGCCAGCATGATGGATTCCCTGGAGTTGATCGGGCAGACGGCAGATGACGTCGTCCCCCAGCTCACTGTTGATGAAGAGACTGAGCGGTACGCCCGCCTTGTCGCCGAGCCGCTTGAGGCAGGCTACGGCATCACCCTCGGCAACGCGCTGCGCCGCGTTCTTCTCAGCTCGCTCGAAGGCGCGGCGATTACTTCCGTGCGCATCGAGCAGGTAGAACACGAATTTTCCACGGTGCCGGGGATGCAAGAGGATTCAACCGAATTCCTCCTCAACCTCAAGGAGGTCCGCCTCCGCGCGCTGACCAACCGCTCGGGTACCCTTTCGCTGGATATCCAGGGCCCGGCGGAGATCACCGCCGGCGACATTCAGTGCCCCGCGGATTTCGAGATCGCCAACCCGGACCTGCACCTCGCCACCATGGACACGCCGGGCCGCCTGAATGTGGAGCTCCACGTTGATCTCGGCCAGGGCTACGTGCCTGCCGGTAGCGTTGAAGGCCTCCCCCTCGGGTACATCCCGGTGGACGCCGTCTTCACCCCGGTCCGCAAGGTGAACTACCACGTCGACAAGACTCGCGTCGGGCAGTCCACCAACTACGACCGCCTCGTGCTCGAAGTCTGGACTGATGGCACGATCGGCGCGGTCGAAGCGGTCGGGCAGAGCGCGGACATCCTTATGGACCAGTTCTCGCTCTTCAGCGTCATGGGCCGCCCGGAGCCGATGGGGATGAGCAGCGGCGGCGGGCCCACCAGCGTTGCCGGCATGCTCATGCCACCAGACCGCTACAACACCCCGATCGAAGACCTCTCGCTCAGCGTGCGCGCCTACAACTGCCTCAAGCGCAGTGGCCTCATGACTGTCGGCTCGGTCCTCGAAAAGAACGAAGACGAACTCCTCGGCCTGCGCAATTTCGGGCGCAAGTCCTATGACGAACTGCGCGACCGGCTGATCGAGCTCGGCTATGTCGATCCCGACGCCGAGGGCCTGGTGCCGATTACTGATGGCGGCAAGGGCGCTATCCCGCGCCCCGGCGCCAACCGCCGGCCCGCCCCAACGCGCACTAGCGCGGTCATCCTTGATGACGAAGACGACGAAGAGAACCTGAGCGCCCTCGGCAAGGCGCTCAAGGAAGCACTACTGAAAGACGGCAGCGCTGATGACCTCATCGGCGCGGACGACGAGGACTAAACAATGCGACACCGCCTGGGCGGCCGCCATCTCGGCCGCGAAACCAGCCACCGTTTGGCGCTCTACCGCAACCTGGTCACCGACCTGCTGCGCTACGAGCGCATCACCACCACCGAGGCCAAGGCCAAGGAAATTCGCCCGATGGCGGAGAAGATCATCACTCTCGGCCGCCGCGGTGACCTTCACTCGCGTCGCCAGGCGCAGCGCTTCCTCTACGACCCCCGGGTCGTGAAGAAGGTCTTCGACGACATCGGCCCCAAGATGGCCGATCGGCCGGGCGGCTATCTGCGCATCACCGCGCTCGAACCCCGTAAGGGCGACGGGGCGCGCATGTCCGCGATCGAGCTTGTCACCTACGTGAACGTCCCGCCGACGCCGCGTCCGGCACGCGTCACGGCCGCTCCCTCGGCAATCGTGCCCGCTGCCCCGTTGGCCGCCGCGCCCGCGACCGTCGAAGCCGGGCCCCCACCATCCGAAGCCGGGGAAGCTTCTCCAATCGTCGATGAGATGCACCAAGAAGCTGCTGAGGCATCGGTCGAATCGTCCAACGTGGCGGCGGAAGCTGAAGCAGCGCAGGCTGCCGACGCGGAAGCTGCGGACGCCGCTGACGTGCACAAGGGCGAAGGCGAATCGGGCACCTAGCACCGGTGACCGCGAGACGTTTCGCGGCAACGGTGAGTTACGACGGTACGGCGTTCGTGGGTTCGCAAGTGCAACCAAACGGCCGCACCGTCCAACAGGAACTGGAATCCGCGGCGAAGGCGCTCTTCGGGACGCCCACCCGCGTTGCACTGGCAGGACGTACCGATTCGGGCGTCCACGCCAATGGCCAGGTAATGGCTCTTTCGGCGGAAACGCTGTTGGAGCCGAAAACGGTAGGCCGGGCCCTCAACGCCCACCTGCCGCCGGATGTTTCGGTGCGTGCGGTGCGCGAAGTGCCCGCGGATTTCGATCCGCGACGCTGGGCGCGCCGCAGATGGTACCGTTACACAATCGCTCACGGTGAAGCGCGCGATCCGCTATCGCGCCGCACCGCCTGGTATATCGAGGGCAGCCTCGATCTCCCGGCGATGCAGCAGGCGGCCAGCGCGCTCATCGGCCAGCAGGACTTCCGGTCCTGTTCTGGCCACCTGGAGCCGGGAAGGACTTCGGTCCGCACCGTCTTCAGGGCGGATTGGCAGAGCCACGGCTCGGCCAGTCTGTTCGATATCGAGGCAGACGCGTTCCTGCCGCAGATGGTCCGCCGCATCGTTGGTGGCCTTGTGCGAGTGGGGCGCGGAACCGAAAACGTGGAGGAATTCGTCCGCTCGCTAAGGCAGGCAGAATCCGGCGCAATCGCCCATACGGCGCCCGCGCACGGTCTCTGCCTCCAGCGCGTGTGGTACGACGAGGGATACGGCCTATGAATACGACAGTGCGAATCAAAGCGTCGCAGATCTACAAAGACTGGCACGTCATTGACGCCGCCGGCCGTCCCCTTGGACGCGTTGCGACGGAAGCGGCGATTCTCCTCCGCGGGAAGCACAAGCCAACCTACGAGCCTCACCTGGACGACGGCGACTTCGTGATCGTTATCAACGCCTCACAGGTACGGGTCACCGGCCGCAAGGCCGCGCAGATCAAGTACTACTCCCACTCGGGTTACCCGGGTGGGCTGAAGACGCGTTCGTACGAAGACCAACTCGCGCAGTACCCGGAACGCGTCCTCGAAAAGGCGATCTGGGGCATGCTCCCCGGCGGTCCGCTGGGTAAGGCCATGTTCCGCCACCTGAAGGTCTACAAGAACGCCAACCACCCGCACCAGTCGCAGCTGGCCGGCAGCGCAAAAGCCCAGGAGGCGCGTCCGGCGGTGACCGCTCCCGGTCCCGCGAAGCCCGCTCGCCTGCGGCCACTGTCCGTCCCGCAGGTCCTCCCGGAGCCTGTTGCGAAGGTTGCTCCGGCGCCTCGTCCAGCGGCAGCCAAGCCTGTCAAGGCCGCAGCCAAGCCCACAAAGGGCGCGAAGCCCGCTTCGAGGACGAAAGCCCCGAAGGACGCGAAAGCGGCGACCACGAACGCGGAGATGGCGGCCCAGGGCGACACAGTGCTCTCCTCCGAGACCCCGTCACCGGCCCAACCGGTAACCGTTGGTGGCACGACGACCGTCGATTACGGCACACCCACCCCGGCGGAGGCCGCAATCACTGCTGGCGCCGCCGCCACGGAAACGGCCGAAGAAGCGCCTACGAAGAAGGCCGTTGAGGCCACCACCAAGGCGGCGGCCAAGCCTGTAGCCAAGGTGCCGGCAAAGGCCGCAACCAAGGCGCCCGCCAAGGCCGCGACAAAGACCTCGGCCAAGGCTGGAACGAAGACGCCGGCCAAGGCCACCGCCAAAACGCCCGCCAAGGCGGCCACCGAAGAGAAAAAACCAGCTCCCTCCCGAGCAGCAAAGACTGAGGAATAACCATGGCTGATCAGCAGTACTTCTACGGGACAGGCCGGCGCAAGAATGCCGTCGCTCGCGTCCGTCTCTACCCCGGGAACGGCGCTGTCGTCGTCAATGGCAAGCCTATGGATGATGTCTTCAGCCGCGATATCCATCGCCTTGAGGTCACCTCCGCCCTCCGCCGCATCGGCCGCGATGCCAAGTTCAGCGCTCAGATTAAGTGTGCTGGCGGCGGCATCAGCGGCTGGGCCGGGGCTATCCAGATGGGTATGGCGCGCGCACTCGTCGCATCCGACCCGTCTCTCAAGCCGGTGCTCAAGCGCGGCGAGAACCTGCTCACCCGCGACAGCCGGATGAAAGAGCGCAAGAAGGCCGGACTGAAGCGCGCCCGTAAGGCACCTCAGTTCACCAAGCGCTAAGGGAATTCTCTCGGAGCAAGGAAAGAGCCCCTCGTTTGAGGGGCTCTTTCGTGTGCCCCGCCAGCGGCCCTGGCACGATCTCTCCTCCACGACGCGGACGCTACAAAACGGGACAATCGTCCAGGATCTGTGGAGAATAGTCACACAGATTACTTGCGCTGAGGTTCGCACATGGCCACCAACCTTGCCCTCGATGACGAACTTCTGAAGGCGGCACAGCTTCTTGGACACCACACCACGAAAAAGGATGCCGTCACGACTGCCCCGCGGGAGTATATCCAGGGGCTACGGCTCGAAGAGTTCCTGCCGTTAGCCGGGACTCGACTATCGCGAGGACTTCGATCAGACGGGGTTCCGAAAGCGTGCAAGCAAACGCATGCCTCCGTGCGAGTGATCGCCGACACCAGCGGCGTTGTCACTTGTCGTCCGGCGCCGTCCCAAGCGCCGCTAACACCCTAGGAGGCAGCGATCCGCGAGGAGGTTCTGCGACTGGCGGAGGCGCGAGACTTGGTCCTGCTCGGTCCCGTGCGTCTCGAGACGCTGTCCGGAGTACGGACGGATGCCGAGTTCGAGGCGCTCAGGTCGGCGTTGCGAGCATTCGCGGACGAACCACGGCAACTCGATGACTTCGAACTCGGCGCGGTTCGCCAACTCTCTCCTGAAACCATGGCCTACCAAGTACGTCGGTGGACATGCTCATCGCTGCCGCTTCAGCCCGGCTGGATGCCCCTATCCTGACCCTGGATTGCGACTTTCCTCGCTACGCTCAGCACCTCCCCATCCATCTGCACTCGCCGTCGTAACTGTCAGGATTGCGCTCAGCCGCTCGACGCCGGGGCTCGGCAGTACCCTGTCACGCCGCCACCACCAGCTCTCCACGGGTCGGTCACCGCCGCCAGTCCGCCTCTCGCGGGGCATGACGATCCCACACACGGGGGAGTGTCGATGAACGTTGGCATGGTCGTGCTCGTTGGCTGCGTGCTGGGTACGGGCGCACTCGTCTACCAGGGGACGATGGCGGGCGCGGCCCCCGCGACCCCTGGCGCCTCGGCGACCCCCTCGAACGCGACGCCTCACGCTACGGCTATCATCGAGCCCACCGTGCTCGCGCACGCGGGCCAGCCCACATCGACTCCCGCCTCAACGCAGACGCCATTGCCCAGGCTTACGCTCGACCAGGTCCGCGGACTCACGCGTCCAGGCTACCCGCCGCCGTCCGGCATCCAACCAGCCGTGCCAAGCAGCCGGTCCGTCGGCACGCCTGCTCCAGACTCGCCAACTGGGACGCCGCCAGGGGCGCCGGTGGACGAAAGCGGCAATCCCCCTACTGCCACGGCCGCGCCCAAACCTCCTGCCATTGAGACGGCAACACCAGTCCCGGAACTTCCGCGCCTTGCCACCCCACCGCCCCTGCCGCCGCCGCCAGAGTTGGTCCGCCCGCAGCCAGCGCCCACTGAACATCCCTGGTAGCCTCGAGACCCAACGTGAAAGCAACAGGCGAGTACCGGATTCGAGCATGGTCAAGCGCCCACCGTTATGCCTCTGTCAGCATATTGCAGCGCGCCACCGATCCCGTACCATCCGCAGATGCAACGGACGCCTCGAATGCGTCCGGGAAGAGGTGTGTCTTTGACGACTGCTGCAACGAGTGGTGGCGTAATGGAAAAAGGGTTCACCGGGAAAATGCTCGCGGTGGACCTGTCCAGCGGTGAGATCACCGTCGAACGCCCTGATGAATCGCTCTACCGCGAATACTTGGGCGGCTACGGGATCGGCGCGCGCATGCTCTGGGACCGCGTACCGGCGGGCGTGGACGCCCTCGGCCCCGAGAACATGCTCGGCATGTTCGCTGGCCTGCTCACCGGGACCCCGCTGTTTGGCCAGCGCTGGCAGGTCGTGTGCAAGAGCCCGCTCACAGGCGGCTGGGGGGATGCCAACTGCGGCGGCGACTTCGGCGGCGTCCTCAAACTCGCAGGCTGGGACGGGATCATGTTCTTCGGCAAGGCAAGCACGCCGAAGTACCTCCTGATCGAAGGCGACAACGTCCAGCTGCTGGACGCCGCGGACCAATGGGGCACCGGCGCGATCGAGAACGAGACGTTCCTCAAGGGCAAGCACGGCAAGCGCGCCAGCGTGGCGAATATCGGCCAGGCCGGCGAAACGCTCTCGCTGATCAGCGGCATCTGCAACGACCATGGCCGCCTCGCCGCCCGCTCCGGCGTCGGCGCTGTGATGGGTTCGAAGAATCTCAAGGCCGTCGTCGCCGTCGCCGAGCGCAAGATCATCAGCCAGACCCCGGAGACAATCAAGATCCTCCGCGAAAACCTCGACGACTTCGTGAAGCCACTGAAGGACTTCTTCCACACCTTCGGCACTACCGGCATCACCACCGGCAGCGCCCTCAACGGCGATTCCCCAGTCAAGAACTGGGGTGGCATCGGCGTGGTCGATTTCGCCGAGGGCGCTGGCAAAATCAACGGCATGACGGTTATCAAGCCGCTCATGGAGAAGGCCTACGGCTGCTGGCATTGCCCCGTCGCCTGCGGAGCGGAGTCGTTCGAATCGAAGAACGAAAAGTACCCCTACCCGCACCACACGCACCGCCCCGAGTACGAGGCGATGGGCGCCTTCGGAACGATGAACCTGATGGCCGACCCGGACGCCCTGATCTACGCCAACCACCTCTGCAACGAGTACGGTTTCGATGTGATCAGCGCCGGCGGCGCCATCTCCATGGCCATCGAGTGCTACCAGAACGGCGTTATCACGAAGGAAGACACCGAGGGCCTGGAACTCGATTGGCGAAGCGATGACGCCGTCATCGGCTTCCTCAAGATGATGGGCGAACGCCAGGGCATCGCCGCCATCTTCGCCGATGGCGTGCAAGTCGCCGCCCAGAAGATCGGCCGCGGCGCCGAGAAGTACGCGATGCACATCGGCGGCCAGGAGCTGCCGATGCACGACCCCAAGCTCCAGCCCGAGTACTACACCACCTACAAGCTGGACCCCACCCCCGGCCGCCACACCCAGTACGAAGGAAACAAGCGCCTCGGCAAGATTCCGGCGGCCCCCAAGGACTTCAAGGACTACGCCAACCGCGGCGAGCACCACAAGGCCGCGAGCGAGTTCATGCACGTCGTCAACAGCGGCGGTATGTGCCAGTTCATCATGATGATGGCCAACACCTCAAAGATGCCCCAGTGGTTCAACGCCGTCACCGGCTGGGACATGGACATCGATGAGATGATGGTCGTCGGCGAGCGCATCGCGAACCTGCGCATGGCCTACGAAGTGCGCGAAGGCGGCAACCCCCGCAATCGGGCCGTCCCCACCCGCGTCAGCGGCGTAACCACCGAAGCCACCACCTCCGGCCCGCTTGAGGGCGTCAAGCTCGACACCGAAACGCTCGAGCTCGACTTCCTCAACGCCTGCGATTGGGACACCACCACCACCAAGCCTTCGAAAGCCAAGCTTGAATCGCTCGGCCTGAAAGAAGTGGCGCTGGCCCTCCACGGATAGGACGGTCGCCGTCAAGGCACAACAAGAAGGGCCACCGCAAGGTGGCCCTTCTTCGTCGTGGCCGCTGAGATGAGGTCTATCGCGGCAGCGGCGTGAACTTCACGATGTCCGTCCCGCTGCGGTTAGGCAGCGCTGGGCGGCTTCGTCACGGCTCCGGTCGAGTGTCGCGAACTGGGCGTTGACGGTCGGCTCGTCAGCCCCGAACTTCAAGTCCGGGTGGGCAGATTCGACGCAACGCATGATCGTCCAGCCTCGGTCAGTCGCCTCGGCCTCTCGCGCTGGAGTCTAAACCCGCGCAGGCCCTGCTTCCCCGCCAGAGCCCGATCCAACTAACATTCCGCCTGACCGGGCGCTATGCTATTGGACGATCGGTTCAAGGGCGCAAAGCTCCCAGGGGCGCCCGCCGAGTTCAGGCGGACTGTT
>JBDSJC010000283.1:0-7632 GCA_039917655.1 Tepidiformaceae bacterium | reverse complement strand
GAAGCTGGTTACCTTCGCCCCAATAACGGTTTGCATCTCCGGCACGAACCAGTCAGATGTGATCTCTGCGGCTGGGATCTTCTTCACTGTCCTCGGCGGACCCGACGCCCCAAATGTCCAGAACCTGAGCATCACGAACGGCCAACCCCGGTGTGTAACCTGGACATCGAGCTTGCCGGGTGAACAGACCTTGACGGCCGGGTTCACGTGGGACCCGGACGCTGTCTGTAGCGGCAGCCCGGTGGTCTGCGTCCCCGGTCTACTGCCGCCGGTACCGGTGAGCGCCAGTTGGGACAGCGACCACGACGGAAACGGCTGCGACCACGGCCTGATGGGCGCCACAACGCTAGTCATCCAGTGGAACCGGATCGATTTCACCCGGCTGACGACGGGCACCGACCCGAATACGAACGTCGTCACGAACACGAACATCATCAAGCCCGTGACCTTCAACATCGCCGACGGCACGTTCATCTTCACGACGTCCGTAACCGAGTTCGTCTTCGGCTCCCACAACTCCGTCGGCTTCCGCCAGACGGGGGTGGTTGATGGCGCGCGCATCCGGGCCAGCATCATCGGCGTCTGCGGCTACTTCGATGTGCCCGCGCTCACACAGCCGACAGTGATTACCGGGGTAAGCGTCGGCGGCCGGCTCGCTCTCGACCCGATTTACGACGCAACGATCCCGCCTAACCTCAACGCCGACGACATCAAAATCAGCATCCTCAACGACACGGATTGCAACATCAGCTCGCAGATCAACATCTCGGTTGATGTCTTCTATCCCGGCCAGACCGTGCCGGCAGTCTCCCCGCCGGAGACCCTGGGCATTTCATTTACTTTCGTCACAGCGCAGAAAGTGCCTCAGTTTGCCTGGGCGGGTCAGACGGTGGCTGTGACTTACGCGGTGGCTGCCGGCGGCAACGGTTGCGGCGACGCGAAAGTGACCTTCGTGCGCGCTCACGGCCAACCCGGAAGTTTCATTCCTGGCCAGGGGGTTACCCTCAACGGGCCTGACCAGGCGGTCAGTGACTTCGGCACCTGTTCGGCCAGTGTTTTCTATGAAAGCGAAGACCCGGGCGAAGTCGATATCGAGGCGTTTATCGTCCCGGGGACAAGCGCGTTGCTGCAAAACTCCGGTACATTCTCCAAGATCGCCTTCCCGATCTATTTCATGCTTATCGAAGACGTCACGGTGACGGCCACGCCCACCACCGTGGTCTCCACGCCCGGCGACGTATCGGCCACGGTCCGTGGCTACTTCGTCGGCTCAAACCCTTCCGGTCGCCTCGCCGAGAAGAAGCCGGACGGGCGTACAACCCCGGCCGACCGCTGGGTTTTGCCCGATGACTACGGAAAGCTGCGCGGATCCGCAGAGTTCCGGCCGGGCTGGCCCAGCTCTGTGCCGATGCCCCCTGCCCGCGTCACCTTCCTGATGGAGAACGAAGGTCTGCGCAATAACTTCCAGACCGGCGTGAAGGCCGGTGGTGTCGGCTGGTTCCTGCCCGACGATAGCGGTGACTTTAGCTTCAACGTCAACCCGCTGACTAATCAGCCCAGCATCCTTGGCAGTGTCGGCCGGCCGCGCATCATGTCTTCATTTAGCGACACCAGCGGCAACGCCTCCGTCGATACCTTCGGCGATTTCAACCTGAGCTATGAGGCCTGCGTTAAGAACATCTTCAACGGCAACCCGCAGTGCAAGCCGGACGACGTGGTTGGCCACACTCGCTACTTCGTGGTGGCGGATTACCCGTTCACTCAGCCGCAGATCAGGCCCGCAACCCCAACTGCCACCGCAACCCCCACACAGTCGCCTTCGACTGGCACGCCAACTCCGACACCGACCGCGACAGCAACCCCGCCGCCATCGATACCAGGCTTTACGCAGCCCAACAAGTTCCCGCCGATCGTCTCCAACGTAGTCCAAACCGAGTGGACGTGGTTCGGCTACAAGTCCGTCACGGTGGTGAACACGGAGAACCCACAGATCAAGTACGTGGTCGCCCACCTGCGTGACCGGGATGGCTTCTGCGACGCGTTCGATTTCAACAACGTCCTCGGCGTCCCGGTGCGCTTCGAAATCGATGCCGGGGGCGGGACGATCATTGAGGCCGCCGACCGGCCGTACACGATCAGCGCCAATCGGCGTTTCGCAGTCGCTACTACATTCGATATCCGCAACGACCTCAACCAGCCGATGAACACTGACATCGCCAAGACATCCGTCAGCGACGACGAGTGCCAGGCGTGGATCAAGGTTTCAAACAGCCTCCTGCAGCCCTCGAACGTGACGGTCACTTTCCCAGCGCCGCCGTCACCCGTGCCAGGCAACGTGCGTGTCACCGGCCTCACCTGCACGGGCGCCGAAACGATCACGGTGACCAATCAGGGAACGAACCCGATCTCGCTCGCAGGGTTCTCTTTCCTCAGCCCGCCCCAGGCCTTCGCCCCCTTTGAATACTTTGGCCTCGATGGGCACCTTGCGCCCGGCCAGAGCCTTTCCTTCCCCGGTGGTCCGGCGGCCCCGAAGCTTGGCTGGCTCTTCAGCGGAGACAGGGTCTTCGCCAATGCCGGCGGCGACTACGTCAGCCTGGTCTGGGACGGCTTCGAAATCGACCGCGTCTTCTGCGACGGCCGGCCCGCGATCCACAACGTCATCCCGGCCAGCTTCCCGCTCGATCCCGAGGGCGAAATCATCATCGAGACGATAATCCCATTCGGCACCGAAAAGGCTGTCGAGCTGGTAAGCGGCTGGAACCTGTTGACCGCCGGGAGTACCGATACGGTCATCGCCGATGCCATCATTGGCAAGGAGAGCTCCGTCAACGGCATCTACCTCTGGGACGAAGTGAAAGCTCAATGGGGGCGCTACATCCCTAGCGCGCCAGGCTCGGTGAATAACATCTCGAAGTTCGAAAAAGGCAAGATCTATTGGGTGCAGGTTAATCAGCCGTTTACGCTGACTTTGCTCAAGTAGTGTGCCTTAGGGCGGCGCTGGCTAACCTCGAAGACGGCCGTTAGTCCACATTGGAAGTCTGCATGACATCATTCGCACGTTTGGCGAGACGATTTTTCGTCGTCGCCGCCCTCACGATTCCAGCCGCCGGGGCGACCATCGCGTTGGCCCAGTTTGAGCCGCCTTCGACGGTTTTCGGTTCCGTGACCGATGCCGCGGGCCCGGTTGCGGCTGACCTCCCGATACAGGCCTACGTAGGTGAGACGCTGTGCGGCACGAAGGGAAAAACCGAGTTCACGGGAGACGGCGCCGCGCGCGTTACTGTCTACGCCATCAACGTCGCATCGGCCGCGGACAAAGCGGGCTGCGGCAAGGACGGCGCCGATGTGCGAATCAAAATCGGTGACCGGTTCGCCGCCCAGACCTCCCGCTGGAGGGCCGGTGCGGTACAGCTGGACGTAACGTTCGGCAATGCCACCCCGGCGGCCATCCCAACCTTTACTCCGACCATCGCGAAGCCCACGCCAGCAACCACTCCCGTCCCCGGTTCAAGTGCTGCGGCTGCCGCCACTTCCGCGGCCGCCGGGGGCACCATCCCCGCCGGTTCGCCAGGAGCCGGCTCCCCCGTGCCGACGCTCAAGGGCGGCGTCACGAGTTCCACGCCCGCGGCACAGCGAGCGAGCACCGCCGACGATGGAGGCTTCCCCGTCTGGGGCATCGTGCTCCTTGTGCTGCTCGGAGTTGGGGCCATCGGTGGCGGCATCGGCTACGCAATGTCCCGTTCGCGCACCACAGGGGAGATCGACTCCGACGACCACCTCCCGCCCCTGGAGTAGCGGCCCGCCCGCGATTCCGATCCGTTGACGGGAGAGCGAAGGCGGGAGCTGGGCGATGTTGAAGGGCGGCAGCGTCTGCCGGTCGTCATCCGGCGAATCACGATTTCCGCCTACCCCAGGAAGATCATCGCGAAGATGTGCCGCCCGTCGCTGGTCGTCACTTCGCCCACGCCCACCCGGAAGAAATCGCCCGCGAGGATGTTCGCGCGGTGCGTCGGGCTGTTCATCAACGACACCAGCGAACGCTCCGAAGCCTCGGCCGCCGCGGCGTTGTTCATCGCCAGGTTCTCGCCGGCCCACGCGTAGCTCGCGTACCCAAAATACTTGAGGAGCGCCGTGTACATCGAGTAGCCGTTCGGGTCCACGTGGCCGAAGTAGCCCTGGTCCGCCATCTGCTGAGCGCGCGTGCGGGCGACTTTCGTCAGCCCTGCGTCGTAGCTCAGTGCTGGCAGCCCGGCGCTGGCGCGTTCGGCGTTGATGCCCGCGAAGAGGCGCTGCTCAAGGTTGCTCGCGCCGCCACCCGGCACGGCGGGCACGTAGAAATTGTCCTTCGCGACGGGCGCGGGCGGCGCGGCGGGGATGGGCGCGGCTTCCGGCTGAGCTACCGGATTAACCGCTACGGGCGCTGTAGGGACCACCGGGACAACGGCCACCGCGGGCGCGGGGGGAGCGATCGGAGCCGGCGCTGGTGCGACTAGCGGGACTAGCGGCGCCGCAACTGGGGCGACTACCTGCGCTTCGGCAACGGTCGGCGTGGCCGCCACCGGCGAAGCGTAACCGTGCAAGGCGAGCAGGACTGTCGCCGGGAGGTCCGATTCGATCTCACCGGCGTCCGGGAAGGTGTTGATGGCTGGCATCTCCGCCCAACGCACCTCAGGCGCCGCGGCTGGGACCGCGAGACTCATCATCGGCAATGTGGGCGGCGAAGTGGGCGGCGAAATCGACCCTCCACCGCTGACCTGCATCGTGAGGCCTACGCCAAGCGCCGCCCCGAGGGCGATCCCCGCCAGGTAGAGCGGCAGATATTTGCTGACTCGCCACTCCCGCGCCATGCCCGAAACGGACCCGATCCGTGAAACCTCGAACCCTGCCATGCCGTCCCCCAAAACGGAGGCCCTTCGTACTGGCGGGTTGCCAGCCGGGCCTCACTGGGGACTTCGACGGTCGATTGCGGGAACGACCGGGTGCGGGCCGGACAGGCGGGTTACAGGAATGTGACGCCTCCACCGCTTCGCCCCCCGAAGTGTGAGGACGACCCTTAGGGGTGAACGCCGGGTGAACAGACTACCAAAGCAGCGAGCGCCGAAGGCCAAGCTCGACCCAGTCAGTACCGTGACTAGCGGGAGCGGAGGGATGCCAGGGGTCTACGGGCAAAACGGCCCGCCCGCCCTTCGATCCCGAGCTCTTCAGGCCCATGGTTCGCTCAGAGAGCGCTTACTGGCACCCGGCTCCGCCCCTCGCAAACGCTTGCGCGATCGACGGGACTTCGGCGGTATTCCAACCGGGCGGCACGGCGTAGTTGCGGCCAATGTCGATGAACCACCCGGTCGGCGAGCAGACAACCAGGTACGGGGGAGACCCGCAGTCGATTTCGCCACTCGCCGAACGTGAGCATTCGCTGAAGTTCCCCGGTGTCACGATCACCACCGTCGGCGTTGGCTTCGGCGTGGGCGGTGGGGGCGTCGCGGTCGGGGGGATTGGTGTAGGGGTGCTTGCTATTGCCGTTGGCGGCGGCAACGTTGGCGTCGCTGTCCCGGCGCTCGTAGAGGTCGCCGTAGCGGCGCCCGGCGTGACCGTTGGCGTGCCCGGGCCTGGTGTAGCTGCCGGTGAAGCGCTGGCCGATGGCGACGCGGACGCCGAAGCGCTCGCCGAAGCCGAGGCGGTGACCGAAGCGACGGATATGACGGTGCCGTTCTTTGTTGCGGGCGTCGCAGTCGCCTCGGGCGCGGCGAGATTCGTCCCCTTGTTGTCCCCACCGCCGGTCGCAAAGACGGCTGCCGCGAGGATGGCCAGGACCACGATGACGGCCCCACCAGCGATCGCCAGCAAACGCGTACCGCCCCCGCTCCCCGCCTCAAGCATGTCGCGCTCGACCAACACCCCTGGCGTCCGCCGGGGACGGAACTGCTCCTCGCCAGGGGGCAGCGGCTGGACCGTCGGTTCGTTCTCGTAGTAGCGGCCGGTGAGTGAACGGCGCGGGCCTTCCACAAACCCGTCGGAGTCGTCCGGATCCCACTCGTCGCCGTCAGTGGCGTAGTCCGCGCCAACAGCCGCCGCCGTGGGCACCGTCTCAAGCCGGCGGGGGCCGGGGACGGGCAACGGAGGCGGCGCGGGATTGCGTTGAAACGGGTTCGAACCGTGCTTTTGCGGGCGCGCCTGTGGCCCCGCCGGCCCACCAACGAAGCTATCCGGTCCGCCGACCGGCGCGCCTGCACCGTTGTTCAGCTCTTCCAACAGTGGGTTGGCGTCTACCTTCAGGTAGTTCGCATACGAACGGAGAAAGCCCCGCACGTAGACCGGCGCGGGCAGCTCATCGAACGCCTCGTCTTCGAGGGCTTCGATGAAGCGCGCCGAGATCCGCGTATCCTGAGCGACCTGCTCAATGCTCAGGCCGCGTTGAATGCGTGCGCTCCGAAGGGTAACCCCGATCGCCAACAGACCGTCTCCTCGCGACGTAGGGACATAAGATAGTTCGCAATTGTGAAACAGGCGAACAGCACAGCCCCTGTTTGCGCCCACCCGCGTGAACGCTGCCGGGCGTACCATTGCAGGACACCCAACCCGGCGGAGTTCGCGTGCGTCTCACTCTCGTCCTTCTCCTCGTTGCTACAGCCTTCCTCAGTTCGTTCGGCAGCGCGGCGGCCCAGCCCCAGCTGCCCTCGACGGTTTACGGCAGCGCAAGCATTGATGGCAAACCGGTCCCCGATGGCACGCAGGTGCGCGGCTACATCGATGGCAACGATTGCACCCAGCCTTCAGGGCTTACCGGCACGGTCACCGATGGGGCGGCCTCGGGCTACGTCATCAACGTGATGCACGAAACCCAACGCCCGGGCTGCGGCAAGGAGGGCAAGACCATCACTTTCACGGTCGCCGGGCGCGCCGCACCGCAATCGGCGGAATGGAAGGTTGGGATCCAACGCATCGACCTGAACATCGGCCAGGGCCAGCCGATCGCCCTTCCCACGCTGACACCGGTCCCGGCGGGCGCCTCCACTGTCGCGCCGACCAGCTCCGCCCCGGCGTCCGGCTCGGCCGCGGCGCAGCCGACGGGCCCCGTGCCGACCGACGATGTCCACTTCGGCAAGACGCCGAAGCCCCCCGGCGCGCAACCACCTCCCGCCACCGATGACTCGGGTGCGCCCGTGGCAGCAATTCTGCTCGTTGGCCTGGCGCTGATCGCCGGCGGCGGCGGGGTGGCGGGCTATCTGCTCAGCCGCAGAAACCGCGGCGACACTGGTGACTCCGCCTGAGATCCGTCATCAGCCCTTAATCTCTGCTTTGGAACTGGTCGTATATTCTTAGCAGTGGGGTCAGCCGTCTCCCAGTAAGGCCGTATGAAAGTTCTCCCCTACCTCGCCATCTTCACCTTCGTTGCCGGTCTCGGCATGCTGGGCATGGGCTACTTCTATTCCGGAGACGCAACGGTCGCCCAGGTGAAACCGGTCGCGACATTCGACCTGTTGCCGAGCGCGACACCGACCGATTTCCCGAGCGCCACCCCGACGAACGCACCGACGGCGACACCCACGCCCGTCCCGTTCAACGGCAAGGTCGGCCGCCTCGAAATCGCCCGCCTCGGGATCAGCAACGCGATCGAAGAGATCGGCTTCGTCC
>JBDSJC010000282.1:0-14400 GCA_039917655.1 Tepidiformaceae bacterium | reverse complement strand
ACAGTTCGGCGTAGCCAGGCGTAGGGGTGAATCCTGTGGTTCCGCTCTTCCTCGTCCAATCCGCCGAATTCTGGGCGGACCAGACGATAAACGGCCTCACCACGGGCAGCATCTACGCCCTCATAGCCCTCGGCTACACGATGGTCTACGGGGTGCTTCAACTCATCAATTTCGCCCACGGCGAAGTCTTTATGATCGGTGCATTCGCCGGCTACGGCACGCTTGTCGCGCTCGGCGGCGATGACATCTCCGGCATCATGATCCTTGTCGCCATCCTCGCCGCGCTTCTCGCCGCGGGCGCAGCGTCCGCACTCACCGCCGCGACAATTGAGCGGGTCGCCTACCGGCCGCTTCGAAACGCACCACGCCTCGCCCCGCTCATCAGCGCGATCGGCGTCAGCATCTTCCTCAGCCACCTCGTGGACGACGGATTTCTCGATGGCAAGTCCCAGTTTTACCCACAGATCTTCCCGGCCGGCAACATCGGCCTGGGGCCGGTCTCCATCAGCTACTTGCAGCTCTTTCTCATCGGCTCTTCCCTCGCGATGATGGCCGGGCTCTACTGGTTCATCCAGCGAACGAGGACCGGACGGGCCATCCGGGCGGTCTCCGAAAGCCGCGAAAACGCCTCCCTGATGGGCGTGGACGTCAACCGCACGATCGTCATCACGTTCGTCCTTGGCGCAATCATGGCGGGCTTTGCGGGTGTGTTGTACGGCCTCTTCCTCAGCAGTATCCGCGGCAGCATGGGATTCATCCCCGGCCTCAAAGCGTTTACCGCGGCTGTGCTGGGTGGCATCGGCAGCATCCCCGGCGCGGTAGTCGGAGGTTTCTTTCTCGGCCTGGCGGAGTCTTTGGGCCGCGAACTCCTCAACGAAATCCCCGGAGTCAACCTGCCGAACGAGTGGAAGGATGTCGTCGCCTTCACCCTGCTCGTGCTCATTCTGATCTTTCGGCCGACCGGCATCTTCCGCCAGAAAGAGGCGAAGCGTGCCTGACTCTTCGGTACTCTCCAGTAGGCGGCGACCGCTCCACCGCATCCGCGCTCACAGCTGGGACCGCCTGCCCGCGCAGCTCCGGCCCTTTATCTGGTTCGTCCTCAGCCTCGCCGTCCTCGTCATTCCTTTCTTCGATGACATCTGGGTGCGCATGTTCTTCCTCGTGACCCTTTACGCCACACTCGGCATGGGCCTCAACGTCGTTGTCGGGCTGGCGGGCCTGCTGGACCTGGGGTACGTCGCTTTCTTCGCCACCGGCGCCTACGTCGTCGGCATTCTCGGCGCGCCCGATTCGCCGCATTTTGAACCAGCGTTGCACTACTGGTACTTGCTTCCCCTGGCGATCGGAATCGGCGCCCTGGTCGGCGTCCTGCTTGGCCTTCCGGTGTTGCCCCTGCGCGGTGACTACCTCGCGATCGTGACCCTCGGCTTCGGCGAGATTATCCGCATCCTCGCGCTCAACATGAACGACTACACGAACGGCTCCTCCGGTCTGTTCAACCTGGCACGTCCAGAGATCGGGCTTCTCAAGACACTGGGACTGACAGACCACAGCACAGTGGACAACGTCCAACTGTTCTTCGTCCTGATCGTCATCGCCGCCTTCCTCGTCTGGTTTATCACCTCCCGGCTGAGGGATTCGTCCGTCGGCCGAGCCTGGGAAGCGATCCGTGAAGACGAGGACGCGGCCGCCGCAATGGGTGTCAACACCACCCGCTACAAGCTCATGGCCTTCAGCACGGGCGCCGCCATCGGCGCGTTTGGCGGAGCGATCTACGCACCGTTCATCGACTTCATCGCGCCCCAATCGTTCTCCCTGCTCGTATCCATCAATGTGCTCGCACTGGTCATCATTGGTGGCATGGGCAGCACCCAGGGCGTGATCGTGGGCTCGTTCATCCTCATCGGCATCCCCGAGATGCTCCAGTTCAGCGAAACCGCCGACGCCTTGGGCAAGTTGGGCCCGCTTCGCGATGGCGCAAACGCTCTGGTGGGTGCGTTCAACTCCGTCACCACCCTGGACATCAGCAAGCTGCCACCTGCTTCCGATTGGGGCGAAAAGCTCGCGCTCTACCGCTTCATCGTCTTTGGTGCGCTGCTCACGGCCATCATGGTCCTCCGCCCGGCCGGCCTCTTCCCCTCCCGCCGCCGCGAGATGGAGTTCAAACACGTCCCGCCCGCGGAAAACGCCTCGTCGGGAGCCCCTCCCTAATGTCAATCGGCGCGCTTGAAGCGCGATCGCTGGGCATGCGTTTCGAAGGTCTCACGGCCCTCGCCGAGCTTACGCTGTCTATCCCCAGCGGGGAGATTCATGGCCTCATCGGCCCTAATGGTGCAGGCAAGACCACCTTTTTCAACTGTTTGACTGGCTTTTACAAGCCTACGAGCGGCTCCATTCTGTTGGACGGCCAAACCCTCAACGGAATGGAGCCGCACGAAATCAGCGCCGCTGGGGTTTCGCGCACTTTTCAGAACATCCGCCTCTTTGGAAATATGACCGCTCTCGAAAACGTTCTCGTGGCCAGCCGCGCCGTTGCGCTCGTCCGCTCCGGGCCGGCCGATGGCGCCGATTCCCGATTCAAGCGCACGTTTGCCTCCCTCCGTCACGTCCCGATGGCCGGTGTTCGTGGAGTGGGTGAACTCGCCGGCGCGGTCATCCGTCCGCCCGCTGTCCGGAACGCCGAGCAGGGACGTGTGGAGCACGCTCGTGGCCTCCTCTCCGCGGTCGGACTGCCCGACCGGGAGAACGAGATCGCGCGAAGTCTGCCATACGGTGCTCAACGCCGTCTCGAACTCGCTCGCGCGCTCGCCACGCGGCCTCACCTCTTGCTGCTCGATGAGCCCACGGCCGGAATGAACCCCCAGGAAAGCGCTTCCATGGTTGGCCTCATCCGCCGCATCCGCGACGAGTTCGGCACCACTATCATCCTCATCGAACACCAGATGCGCGTCGTCATGGGCGTTTGCGAGCGCATTACCGTCCTCGACTACGGTCGCAAGATCAGCGAAGGCACGCCCTCCGAAATCCAGCACGACCCGCGCGTCATCGAAGCCTACCTCGGCACCCGCGCCATCACCGGGGACGGCCATGCCGCTCCTTAGCGTTCAAGGGCTGGTCGCTGGCTACGGTGGAATCACCGCCATCAAGGGCATTGACCTCGAGGTCAACGACGGCGAAATCGTTACCCTCATCGGCTCGAACGGCGCGGGCAAATCCACCACCCTCCGCGCAATTTCCGGCTTGATTCGTGCCCGCGCCGGCGCAATCTCGTTCAAGTCAACCAGTATTGACCGCCTGCCGGCGCACAAGATCGTCTCCATGGGCATGTCCCACGTCCCAGAAGGGCGCGGCATTTTTGCCCGCCTCACCGTGCTCGAGAACCTGGCCATGGGCGCCTTCCAGCGCAACGACCGGGAAGTATCCAGTGACCTAACCCACGTCTACGACCTCTTTCCACGCCTGAAGGAGCGCCTCCACCAGACTGGCGGCACCCTCTCCGGCGGCGAACAACAGATGCTCGCCATTGGCCGCGCGCTCATGGCGCGCCCCAAGCTCTTGCTGTTGGACGAGCCTTCGATGGGCCTTTCCCCGCTCCTGGTCGATACCATCTTCGCCACCATTCGCTCGATCCGCGAACAGGGCGCAACGATCCTCCTCGTCGAACAGAACGCACTGATGGCCCTTGAAGTGGCCGACCGCGCCTACGTCCTCGAATCTGGCGTCGTCACGCTCAAGGGTACCGGCCTCGAACTCGCAAAGGACGATAGCGTCCGTCGCGCCTACCTCGGCGAACTGTGATCGGACCAGCCGACAGCCACGTCGAACTGTCAGCGGGCGCCTTCCGCGTCCTCGATTGGCCAGGCAACCAGCCCACCACCGTCTTTCTCCACGGATTGAGCGGCATGGCCGATGTCTGGCGTACGACCGTGGTCGCGCTCGGCGACACCCGCCCGCATTGTGTGGCACTGGACCAGCGCGGCCACGGACAGAGCCCGCGCCCGCCGTACGGGTACGGAGTCGCGAGTTATGTGCAGGACGCGGCCGACCTGATCAACAGCCTCGGGAACGGCCCGGTGGACCTCGTGGGTCATTCCATGGGCGCGCGAGTCGCCCTCGTCCTTGCCGCTCGTGAGTCGCAACTGCTGCGCTCGGTGGCGATCCTCGATATCGGCCCCGAACAGTGGCAGGCGAATATCGTTGGCAGCGTCGCCGCCTTCGACCGCATGCCACTCCATTTCGCCTCGCGTGAAGAGGCCCTCGCCTACGCGTCGCGTGGCCGCCCCGGCTTCGTTGCAGACGAAACGACGTTCCTTCGTCGCTTGCGCGCTCTTCCCGGCGGCGCTTACGAATGGCTCGCGGACCGCGAAGCACTCAAAGCTTCCGTGCGCTCGCAGCGCTCGCGAAACTACTGGCGAGAATGGGCCAGCATACGTGTCCCGGCCATCCTCGTCCGCGGCGGAGATTCCACGGAAGTCCGCCCCCGAATAGCCGCGCGGATGAGGGCTGCCAACCCGGACATCCTCTACGAAGAGTTCGAAGGCGTCGCCCACAACATCCCGCTGCTTGCTCCAGACCGCCTCGCCGCTACTCTGAACAGGTTCTGGCAATCGATTGAGGCTGGCCGGACGTAGTGGAGGGTGTAATGAAACGAATTCTCACGATTGTGCTGGTCCTCGGCGGCCTTGCCGGGATGCTTAGCGCGGCGGTCGCCGCCGCGGCGGACTCGCCACCACCCGACCTCAAGTACCGCGCCTTCGTCCCTGCCGTCTCCCGCGCGGATGACCCAGCGCCCATTCCGCAACCCACGCCCACGCCGCGCCCGCCCGTCTACTCCGGCCCCGTGCAAACGCTTTACCTGGGCTCCGCGGCGCTCACCATGAACCCCGTGGTCGAACAGCGCGACACCGTCACACGAGCCGGCAGGGAAGTGCTTGAGGATCCGTCCGCGCCCGCGCGGGTGGCCTGGTATCCGCGCTTCGGCCACCCCGGCTTCGGTGGGAATAACAGCCTCTTCGCGGCCCACGTCAACTACGTGAACTACGGCGACGGCCCGTTCGCCCATCTCACCAGCGCTTCCGTGGGCGATGCGCTCTATATCACCATGGACAACGGCCTGAGCTACGCCTACACCGTCAAGAGCGTGGAGGTCATCGGCCTCGACTCGTTGGACATGGACGCTATCGTCTTTCCGCCGCTCGATTCCAACTCCGAGCGAGTCACGCTCATCAGCTGCGGCGGCACGTTCGTCCCTCACTCCAGCGGCATCGGCGGCGACTACGCAAGCCGCGTCATCCTCGTCGCTGAACGCTACGTCCCATAGCCACCGATGCCGGCCCCTTGGGCCTGCCGGAGGATCGGTCGGCTGCCTCTCCCGTTCATCCTGAGCTTGTCGAAGGAACGGCCGGCCACCTCAACCGGTCTGGGCACGCCAGGCAGTAAGAGACAGAACAGCGGATTCCCTCTTGAATTCCGCAAAAACGCTTGCTAATATGGAAAAGGAGGAGTTTGCCCAAAACGCCGCGAGAATCGCGGGACGAAGCTCTCCGCCTCCAAGGAATCGAGACCCAAATGACCGAAGATACCATCGTAGGGACAGCGCCCTCTAGCGACGGCGCGCTCGTCGATAGCGTGCTCAGCCGCCTCTCCAACGCCGAGGATTTTAACGCTGAGGGCGAAGAAGAAGAGACCACCGAAGCCACAACCGAAGAGGACGACGCCCAGACCCCGGACGACGACGATGAAGAGGAGGAAGAGGCCAACCTCGCCCTCCTTGCCGAAGAGTCCGAAGGCATCGATGACCCTGTCCGCATGTACCTCCGCGAAATCGGCAAGGTCTACCTGCTCACCGCCGACGACGAAAAGCACCTCGCCCGCCAGATGGAAGAGGGCCTGCACCTCATCGCCATCGAAGAAGGCTACGTCGCCGCCTACGGCCATCCCCCGTCCGCGGCTCGCATCGCCGTCTCGCTGCTCGAGCAGTGGCAGGGCCTCTTCGCCGTCTTCAAGGAAGCCAAGCGATTCCTCGACGACTACGACAGGCTTTCGACCCCAAAGTTCGATGAGAACGGCAACCCGGCCAAGCCGCCAAAGTGGCGCGCCGCCGGTACGCCCAAACTCAAGAACATGAAGTTCTCGGAAGTCCTCGCCGATTCCCAATTCCGCGGCCTGATCGACGCCGAAATCGACACCGACTTCCGTACGCTCGTCGCCGCCAAATTGAAGGGCACCGAAGAAGAGGCGCACCTGCGCGTCATCCAGCTCTCGATCGTCACGCATATCCTCACGCCGGACCTCGTTTTCCAGATGGGCGAAGAAGCTGGCGGCGAAGACAAACTCGTCCCGCCCGTCGATGGCCTGGTCGAAGAGATCGCCCCGCTTGAAGAGAAGCTGCGCTACCACTTCGACGCCGTGAAGCGAAACGGCACGAAAGCTACCCGCCGCCTCACGGAAGCCAACCTTCGCCTCGTCGTCTCGGTCGCGAAGAAGTACATCGGCCGCGGCATGTCCCTGCTGGACCTTATCCAGGAAGGGAACATCGGCCTCATTCGCGCCGTCGAAAAGTTCGACTACCGCAAGGGCTACAAGTTCTCAACCTACGCCACCTGGTGGATCCGCCAGGCGATCACCCGCGCAATCGCCGACCAGGCCCGCACGATTCGCATCCCCGTCCACATGGTGGAAACAATTAACAAGCTGGTCCGCGTCAGCCGCCGCCTGGTACAGGAATACGGTCGCGAACCAACGAGCGAAGAGATCGCCCGCGGGATGACCGAAAGCGGCAAGCCGGACTCGGCCGCCGCCTACACGCCGGAGCGTATCCGCGAGATCCAAAAGGTCTCGCAGGAGCCTGTTTCCCTCGAAACGCCGATCGGCGAAGAGGAGGACAGCCACCTCGGCGATTTCCTTGAAGACCCGACCGCCCTCGCCCCCGCGGAAGCCGCCAGCCAGCAGCTCCTCCGCGAACAGGTCGAAGACGTGCTCGCCAGTCTCACAAGCCGCGAACGGCGCGTCCTCCAGCTCCGCTTCGGGCTTGAAGACGGGCGTAGCCGGACGCTCGAAGAGGTGGGCCGCGAATTCGGCGTCACTCGCGAGCGCATCCGCCAGATCGAAGCCAAGGCGTTGCGCAAGCTTCGCCACCCCAGCCGCAGCCGCAAACTCAAGGACTACCTCGACTGAGACTGTCCCGACTGATCGTCGCCAGCCGGTAACACCCCAGGACATGAAGAAGGGACACCGCCCTGGTGTCCCTTCTTCGTTGGTGAGCTGAATTCCGCCTTAGTTGCGGTCGAGGCTGTTCCGGTCGTCCGAAGAGACCAGGGCGAAGCTTGGCACCTCGCGCCTCGTGGATCGCGTCGTCGCGGTGGCCGGCGCGTTCGCGTCCGCCGCGCGCTCCGGGTTCATCTGCGTCACTCGTGACACCGTCGCGGCAGGGGCCGCCGAGTCAGCCGGGGTTGCAGGCATCTCGACAGCGGGCCGGCCAGCCGAAGCGGCTGAAGCCGTCTCGATCTTGCCGCTCAGCGTCGCGCCTTCTTCGACCACGAGCGCCCCAGCGACCATGGTCCCCGTAACGACCGCGGTGCTGGTTAGCAGTAGCCGGCCTGTGCAAACAATGTCGCCTTCGATGCGTCCGCGGATTTCCGCATCGTGCGATTGGATTTTCGCGCGAGCCGTGGCGTCGCGTTCGATTGTGAGGAGGCCGCGGCAGACAACTTCGCCGCTGATTCGTCCTTCTATACGAAGGTCCTGGTCGGTCTCGTAACGTCCGTCAAATGAAGAGTGCGCGTCAACAACGCTGGCCGGCCGGTCGTCGGTCGCGCGCGGTGTTGTGCCCGCTTCAAACTCTGGGCGCCGTGGCGCACGCGTCACGGATTGAGGCTCGGGAGCCTGGCTGGTACCGGCCGCTTCGTCCATTGCTGGCTCCTCCTCGTAATCCGCCCGCGGATCCTGGTAGTGACTTTCGCGTGAGTTTTTCTTGAGTTGCATAAGCTCTCCTTCGGTCTTGTCCTTCCGGGTAAAGGCCCGGCGAAATTCAACTCTTCCAGCACCTTAGACTCCGTGTTACCCGGCGTCCACCCTTTTGTAAAGCCCGATTGCGCACCAAATCACCGCGTTTCGAGCCAACCGCCGCCGGCAAGGTCAGTCCCGGCAAGCTCAGAGGACGATGCTGAACAGCTTTCCCGGAACGTAAATCACTCGCCGAGGTTCGGCCCCGTTGAGCCATTGTTGCACCGTGCTGGAGGCGAAAACCGCCTCCCTCGCTTCCTCCTCCGAAGCGCCCGAGGCCAGGATCACGCGGTCGCGGACCTTCCCGTTCACCTGCACTGCCAGCTCGATCTCGTCGTCTCTCGCCAGTCTTTCATCGTAGATGGGCCAGGCTTGCAGATGGACGCTGTACGGCTTCCCCATCCGCGCCCAAAGCTCCTCCGCCAGGTGAGGCGCCATTGGCGCCGTCAACAGCACAGCTGTCGAGACCGCCTCTGCCCACGCTTCACGGTCCACGCTCCCAGCGGCCCGCGCCCTCTGCATCGCCGTGGTGTGTTCCATCAGCCGCGAGATCAGCGTGTTGAAGCGGAAGCCTTCCATCTCCTCGGTCACCGCGCGAATTGTCTTGTGCGTTGTCCGTCGCAGAGACCGCGTGGCTTCGTTCGCCGAATCCTCCGCGAGGACGGCGTCCTCGGTCGCAAGCCCCCAAAGCCGGTGCAACCACTTCACGATTCCTGGCATCCCCGTCGGGTTGTATGGCCCGCCCTGGTCCCACGGTCCGACGAACATCAATTGGCAACGAAATGCGTCCGCCCCCCACTGCGCCACCTGGTCGTCTGGAGCCACCACGTTGCCCCGGCTCTTCGACATCCGATGCCCATCGGGCCCAAGGATGACACCTTGGTTGACCAGCCGCAGCATCGGCTCATCGCCCTCTACCAGGCCCATGTCCCGGACAGCTTTCCAGAAGAATCGGGCGTAAAGCAGATGCATCACCGCGTGCTCGCCTCCGCCCGTGTACTGGTCCACGGGCAGCCACTTGCGTGCCGCCTCCCGCGAAAATGGCCGCTCGGTGTTATGTGGGTCGGCGTAGCGCATCTGATACCAGCTGGAACACATGAACGTGTCCAGGGTGTCCGTTTCACGCCGCGCTGGCCCGCCATCGATCGGACAGGCAACGTTCACCCAATCGGCGATCTGCGTTAGCGGCGAAACCCCGCTTGCCTCAAACGTCACATGCTCCGGCAGCGTCACCGGTAGGTCGCTCTCCGGCACGGGCACAATCCCGTGCACCTCGCAGTGAATCATCGGGATCGGCGCTCCCCAGTAGCGTTGGCGCGATATCAGCCAGTCGCGCAGCCGGTAGTTCGTTGTCTTTTCGCCCACGCCGTGCTCTGCCGCCCAAGCCACCATCCTCTCGAACGCCTCAGCCTCGCCGAGTCCGTCGAACTCGCCAGAGTTGCGCGTCACTCCGCCGTGGGCAAACGCCTCGGAGAGCATCGCTGGCGGACTGCCGTCAGCTGCCGTGTAGACCGGCTGAATCTGGAGACCGAACTTGGTCGCGAACTCGAAGTCGCGCTGATCGTGAGCGGGGACCGCCATGATCGCGCCAGTGCCGTAGGTCACTAGCACGTAATCCGCGATCCAGATCGGCACTCGCTGGTTGTTGAACGGATTGATGGCGTAGGCGCCCGTGAACACGCCACTCTTCTCACGTTCCGTGGACAACCGCTCGATCTCAGTCGCTCGGCTCGCCGAATCCGCGTAGGACTCGACCGCGGCCCGCTGCTCTGGCGTCGTGATGCGCTTGACCAGCGAATGTTCGGGCGCCAGCACCATGAACGTCGCACCAAACACCGTGTCCGGGCGCGTCGTAAACACGGCCAGCGGGTCAGCCACTCCCGGCACGTCCACCGTGAAGCTCAGCCGCGCGCCCTCCGACCGCCCGATCCAGTTGGTCTGCCTGGCGCGGATACTTTCCGGCCACTCGATCCCTTCGAACTTCAGCAGCTCCTCGGCGTACGCCGTTATTCGAAAGAACCATTGCGTCAGGAATCGCCGCTCCACAATGTCGTCGGACCGCTCGCAGCGTCCATCGACTACCTGTTCGTTCGCCAGCACGGTCTGACATCCCGGACACCAGTTCGCCGCCGCTGCGGCCCGGTAGGCCAGCCCTCTCTGGTAGAGCTGCAGGAACCACCACTGGCTCCACTTGTAGTACTCCGGATCGCTCGTCACAACCTCGCGCTCCCAGTCGAACCCGGCGCCCATGAGCCTCAGTTGCCCGCGCATCCGGTCGATGTTCGCGTAGGTCCAGTCTTTCGCGTCCACCCCGTTCTTAATCGCGGCGTTCTCCGCCGGCAGTCCAAACGAATCGAACCCCATTGGGAACATCACGTTGTAACCCAGCATCCGCCGGTATCGCGCCGCCGCGTCACTCGGCGCGATCGCGTACCAGTGTCCGGTGTGCAGTTCCCCCGAAGGATAGGGAAACATCGTTAGGGCGTACCACTTCGGTCGCGGGTCATCGTCAGGCGCGTGGTAAAGCTGGTCGGCGAACCAGCGCTCGCGCCACTTAGGTTCAATCTGATGGGGGTCGTAGCGATCACTCACGATCGGGTACCTCGCAATCTCGGCAATCCTGGGAAGTCAGCGCCAGAAGGCGCAAAGGGGGGATTCTCTTGAACGCCCCGCCGGCTACGCGCCGCGGGGCAGCAGAAGGGCGAGCTGTTGGTCGCCCAGCCGTCGGGCCCCCACAAATGAGCATGCGATCACCACTGTTGTACTCGCATGGGGAGCGCGCATTTCGCTGTCACCCTCGTTTCGGGACGGCTGACGCCGTCGAACCGTGGCTCCATATTAGCGAATCGAGCGCAGACCGTCACCGCTCCTCCGCGGTTTCCGAATTGTCCAATTCGCTACGCGAATGGTCCGGACTGCGGGAAGTCCTTCCTCCATGCCGGAAGACCATGTCCGAAACCGGCGCCAACTCCAGCAACACCATGATGGTAAGCGTGGCGAGCACCGCCGTAAGCCATAGTTCGTAGGCCACCAACAACCCAACTCCAGCCGCCGCCCAGATCGTCGCCGCCGTGGTCACTCCCCGTACGTTATCACCGCGTTGAAACATCACCCCGGCGCCGATGAAGCCGATCCCCTGGACCACCGCCGCCGCCACGCGGCTGTCGCCGGAATCCAGGCTGAGTTGGCCGAAGACGGCCGCCCCCACGCAGACCAGCGCCGCTGTCCGGATGCCAGCCTCGTGCCCGCGCCACTCACGTTCGAACCCAATCGCCGCTCCAAGCGCGGCCGCCAACAACAGCCAGAGCCACGTCTCCAGTTGGTCGGCGTTGCTCACGGCTGCTTCTTGTAGTGCGCCAGGATCAGCGTTTCGAACTCACGCGATTGCGAGCATCTCCGGCAGGTCAAATACCACACGTAGATCTCGCCGGGGTTCTTGCCGTAGCGTTCGCGCGCCGCCTCTTTCGTCTCACCGACCACCTTCTGCATATCGCCCCATGGCGCGGGCACAAGCCGTGTGTAGGCAATCCCGCCGGGCCGCACCACACCCTTCTGCCCCGGCTCCGCGCCTTCAACTTCCAGCATGATCTCGCGCCGAAACTTCCCGGCGCCAAGAAGCAGCATGGCGTCTTGCGGCACCGTCAGCCCAAGCTTCGCCGCGCGCCCCTGAAGCCCGCTCTTTGCCCCCGCGAACCCCACCGGCACCCCTAGCAGCGCCATCGTCCCCGTGGCGACGAATGTTATGTCCGACCAGTCGTTCTCTACCTCGTGCCAATCCTCGGCATCAAGCCTCGGACAGTCGCAATCACCGGTAACAATTCCGTCAGCGACGGCCCCGGCCTCGGCTCCCACTGGCTCAACCGTTTCCCCGTGCTTGTTCAGTCGAAGGCGACGTCTCTCAGCCATCGATCGAGGATACCAGAGCCCCCTGTGCAGGCACCCGCAACCAGGCGGCGGCCAGCGTCGGCAGTTCAAGCGCACCGCCACTCGTCGCACCTTCGATTGCAGAATGCGTGCTGAGCATGACCCTTGCGCCGACCGGAACCGTAATCGTGCGGCTCTCGACCGACGTGTTCACTGCGACCCACACCGCATCCTCGCCGGGTGTGCTTCGTTCGAAGACGAACACATCTTCTGGCGACTCAACTTCGCGATAGGCGCCGCGAAATAACGAGGGCAACCGCTTGCGCAACCAGATCGCCCGCCGTTGCAGCGCAAGCATCGAGTTCGAGTCCGCCTCCTGGCTTGCCGCGCTGATCTCCGCCGGGCCGTATGGGAGCCAGGGCTCGCCCATCGAAAAGCCGCGCCCGGTTGTCCCGTCCCACTGCATTGGCGTCCGTTCCGGGTCCCGCCCTTCGGCGTGGAACCTCGCGGGGTCGTGCAGGCGCTCTTCGGGGATGTTGCCGTCAACCATCCCGATCTCGCTGCCGTAGTACACAAACGGCGTCCCCCGCAGCCCGAGCAACAGCAGAACCGCCGCCCTCCCTCGTTTCTGTCCGCAACCGTCGTCGTTCAGCCGCGAAACCAGCCGAGAACGGTCGTGGTTGTCGAAGGCGTAGCACGGCTGTGCCCCGGCGGGCAGCGTCGCCACCGAATCGGCCACAATCTTGCGGAAGTGGCGCGCATCCCATGCGGCGTACGGCGCTTCGCCATCCCTGATGAACCGGAAGTCGAATGCAAGGTGCAGCCCGTTCAGCAGGTCGTCCCCGTAAAACTGGCTCAGTTCGGAACCGCTCCCGAAAACCTCGCCAACCGCCATCCGTCCCGGAAACTCGTCGATCACGCGGCGAATACCACGCACAGCGTCAAACACGTCCGGGTAGTTCTGGTTATTCGTCCACAGGTAGCGAAACCGGTCCTCGGCCCCTGGCTTCCACTGAGGATTCGGAGGGTTGTCTGCGTAGTCCGGGTGCTTCACCACCATCCCCATGACATCGATCCGGAACCCATCGATCCCCCGCTCGAACCAGAACCGCAACACATCGTGCATCGCTTCGGCCACAGCCGAGTTGCGCCAGTTCAGGTCAGGCTGCTCCTTCAGGAAGGAGTGCAGGTAGTACTCGCCGGTGTGCGTGTCGTACTCCCAGACGGGCCCGCCGAAGACCGCCATCCAGTTGTTCGGGAGCTCGCCGTTCGGCTTCGAATCGCGCCACACGTACCAGTCGCGCTTCGCGCTCTGCCGCGAAGACTTCGATTCAAGGAACCATGGATGCTGGTCCGAGCTGTGGTTCGGCACGTAGTCCAGCAACAGTTTCATCCCTCGCTTATGACACTCGGCGATCAGCCGGTCCATATCCGCCAAAGTCCCAAAGTCCGGGTGTACGCCGCAATAGTCCGAAACGTCGTAGCCGAAGTCTTTCATTGGCGAAGGAAACGTCGGGGAAAGCCAGATCGCGTCCACCCCGAGCGAGTTTTCCGTGCCATCGTTCAGGTAGTCCAGGCGGCTGATGATCCCCGAGATATCGCCGATTCCGTCGCCGTTCGAATCCTGGAAGCTACGCGGGTAGATCTGGTAGACCACCGCCTCCCGCCACCAGTCGTTCGCGATTGCCGCGCCCTGCCGCTCGGTCATACGGCGGCGGCGGCCGCAGCCACACGAAGTTGCGCCACCAATTCGGGGTGATCTTCGAAGAAACCTTCCGAGGCGATCACTATCGACTCCACCGGAAGTCCGCGCTCCACCACATCCGTAAGGAACGCGGTGCCTATCTGGCGCGCCGTCTCCTGCCGGAACTCCTTCGAATCAGCTACGCCCAGCTCCTTCGCCAGCCACACAGCTGCCGCGTCCGTCAGGTTCACCGCTGCCTCTTTCGCGTGCCGGCCGGGCGTCGCGACCAGGAAGTTGGCCTGCGTCATACCCCAGATTTCGGTTCCCGGACTGCCGCCTTCGTAGCGGACCACTGGTTGCATCTCCAGGCGTGTCATCGGGCATCCTCCTGCGGCATCGCGATCTTCAACGCCTGCTGAAGCTCGCCCAGCAACTGGACGCGCGCCTGTGTCCGCGTCTGCAAGCCCCAGATGTTGATGAAGCCGATCGCCGCCGATTGGTCGTACGTGTCCCCGCGATCATACGTAGCCAGCCCGCGGTCGTACAACGATTCGTCCGCCCTCCGACCTACGACCACGGCCGCCCCCGGCTGCAGCCGCACGCGGATCGTGCCGCTGACGTGCCGCTGGGTGCTCGCCACATACGCCGCTATGTCCTGGTGGTGCGCGCTGAACCAGAGCCCGTTGTAGATCAACTCCGAATACTCCGTTGCGATCTGCTTTTTAAGCTTGAGCTGCTGCTTCGAAAGCGTCATCGCCTCGAGCGCCCGATGCGCGGCGTGCAGGATGACCGCCGCCGGCGCCTCGTAAATCTCTCGGCTTTTGATCCCCACCAGGCGGTCCTCGATC
>JBDSJC010000281.1:0-21915 GCA_039917655.1 Tepidiformaceae bacterium | reverse complement strand
CCAGCTGTTCGTCCGTCAGTTCGGAGAGCAGCAGCAGCGTGTCTGATCGCACCGCCAGGCCGACGCGCACAAGGCTGTTCAGCGATTTCCCGCGATGCTCCTCGGCCCACGCCTCTGTCCACTTGTGGATGCCGGCCATCACCTCGTCACGCGTCTGAGGGGTCCCGTCCTTGTTCACTCGCTGGGGCATCCCCGGCTCACCGGCGACGTGCCGCCGGAACATCGCGTTCCAGTTCTGCTCGATCAGCGTGGTGTGGATGAAGTGATCGGCGTACGACCACGTCTTGTTGGCGTCGTGTTCACTGGGGGTGCGCGGCGCATTCAGGTCGTCTGCCGACATCCCGGAGAGCGTCTCCAGCAGCCAGCTGCGGTCGGTGTTGAGCTTGGATTCGATTTCGATTCTGTTCATGAGTGTCCCAGCCGCCGGACCCACTGAGGGTGGGATCAGGCGGCGCAGCCTTTCTGTGTCCAACGAGCCCGTTGTCGCTCGCGATGCCTAGTCGAACGTCAGCACGGTCCGCGCCACTTCGCCGGCCTTCATCGCGCGGAACGCTTCGTTGACGTCTTCGAGCTTGCCGCGGCGGGTGATCATTTCGTCCAGCTTGAGGCGGCCCTGGAGGTAGAAGTCGATGTAGCGCGGCATGTCCTTGCGGAAGCGGTTGGAGCCCATGCTCGAACCTTGGATGCGCTTTTCGCCGAGGAACGACGGGCCATCGAGTTCGATCTTCTGGCCGACCGGGATCATCCCGATGATCGTTGCTGTGCCGCCGCGGTCGAGGCATTCGTAGGACTGCTCGGCGGCGCGCTTGTTGCCGATCGCCTCGAACGAGTACTCCACGCCACCGCCGCCGGTGATGTCGCGGATCGCCTGCACGGGGTCGTGTGAGGAAGCATCGACGACGTGGGTCGCGCCCATCTCCTTGGCCGTCGCGAGCTTCGCTTCGACCGTGTCAACGGCGATGATCATGCGGGCGCCGCCGATGCGCGCGCCCTGGATGGCGCTCAGGCCAACACCGCCGCAGCCAAAGACCGCGACGGACGAGCCGGCCTCGATGCGCGCTGTGTTCAGCACGGCGCCCACGCCGGTCGTGACCCCGCAGCCAATGAGCGCCAGGCGGTCAAAGGCGACGTCTTCGCGGACCTTCACGACGGCGTGCTCGTGAAGCAGCATCTTTTCGGCGTAGCTGCCGAGGTTGGCGAACTGGCCGACGGGGCTGCCGTTCCAGGAGAGGCGCGGTTTTTCGTTGGGGCCGCGACGCAGTTCGGGGGCGCGGCAGAGGTTGGGACGCCCGCTAATGCACATTTCGCACTGCCCGCAGAACACGGAAAGGCAGCAGATCACATGGTCGCCCGGCTTCACGTAGCTGACCTGGTCACCGACGGCTTCGACGATGCCGGCTGGTTCGTGGCCGAGAACCGCTGGCGCGGGCAGCGGGTAGAGGCCGTCAACGAAGTGCAGGTCGCTGTGGCAGACACCCGTCGCCATGGTCTTGACGAGTACCTCGTGGCCCTTCGGCTCGTCGATGTCGATATTCTCGATGGTCAGGGGCTGGTGAGGCCCGTGGAAGACGGCGGCTTTCATTGGATACTCCTGGCTGGGATAACGGTGCGGATGATACGCGTTGGCGCGGCGCGTTGCGCGGGCAAGATTGGGCGAGTACCGGAGTGACGGCCGAAGCCCCTCCGAGCGTAACACCGCCAACGCCCTCTACACTGGATGCGATGGACGAAGCCACACAGGCCCTCGATGCCGCGCGGGTCGAAGCTGCACAGCGAGGGGTGGGCCGCTACGAGCGCCACATCTTTCTCTGCGTGGGGCCGGATTGCTGCACTGCGGAAGAGGGCGCGGCCGCCTGGTCGCAACTGAAGATCGGTGTGGCGAAGCTCAACGGGTCCAGCGACGCCGGGCGCATCTACCGCACGAAGGTCGGCTGCCTGCGGGTCTGCACCGAAGGTCCGGTGGCCGTGGTCTACCCCGAAGGCAGGTGGTACGGAGGGCTGCACCCAGAATCGCTGGGTCGCGTGATCACCGAGGACCTGTCTCTGGGTTGCGCTGTGCCGGAGTTGCAAATCGGCAGCAACCCGCTCGGCTGACCATGCGCCACGAAGATCGCTTCCGGGCGATGGACACCGACATCGATGTCCTAATCGAATCCCATTCCGCTGCCCGGCCATTGGCGCTCTTCGCCAGCGTCCGCGTGCTCTTTGAACAGCAAGAGGGGCGATTCTCACGTTTTCGGCCAGCCTCGCTCGTCTCCCGGCTGAACGCCGGCGAGGGAGTGGACGATGCCTGGCTGGCGGCGGCCTGCCGCATGGCGTTCGAAGCGCACCGGTTCACCGGCGGGATGTTCAATCCGCTGATCCTCGAGTCGTTGGAGCGCGCTGGATACTCGCGCACATTCGACGACGTGACAAGCGGCGGTGAGCTGTCCGGTTCGCCCGCCCCGGAACCAGCGGACGGTCTGTCGGTGGAGGGCACGCTGGTCCGTCTCCGGAGCGGCCGGCTTGACCTCGGGGGGATCGTGAAAGGCTGGACGGTTGACCTTGCGGTCGAGATGCTCGTCCGTTCCGAGCCCAACGCGCTCGTCAACGCTGGGGGTGACCTTCGTTGCGCCGGGAGCGAAGCGGGCCGCGAAGGCTGGCTGGTGAGTGTCGCATCGCCAGATTCCGAGGATGACGCCTGGGAGGGCGTGATTTTTGGCGCGCTTGCGACTTCGACCACGCGGAAGCGGCGCTGGAAGACGGCGTCCGGTGCGAACGCCCACCACCTGATCGACCCGCGCAGCGGACTACCCGCGTCGGAGGAGTTCGTGCAGGTCTCGGCCTGGGACGCACATGCCTGGCGGGCAGAATGCTGGGCGAAGGCGATCGTCATCGGAGGCGAAGATACGTTGGCGGTGGCACAGCAAGCGGGCGTTCGGGTGCTAGCGTTTCGTAAAGACGGGAGCGAGACGGGCTCCGTTCCCGCCTAACGCCAGGCCAGCTTCGCGTAGTCGCCGAGCGCGGCTTCGAGGGTTGACTGCTTCACTCCCGGCTGGCGGACGACCGCCTTCAGCCAGTCCGGTTGGGACTTCGCGCAGACGGTGACCGGATGTTCGATCCCCGAGCTTGCGCAGGCCAGCGCCACAAACTTCTCGGCGTACTCGGCCGGGCGAAGGTCGGCGGCGAGTTCCACCAGCGCGAACGGGTCCGGAGTTGTGTCCCGCTCGGGCACGCCGCGGACAACGGTTGGCCCCGGCCGGTCTCCGCCGCCAGCCATGCCGTGCCCGTCAGCGATAATCGCGCCGCGCACCGATTCCGGGCGCGCACCCGCGAGCAGGAGGGCGACGTAGCCGCCAAGTCCTCGCCCCAGCAGAGTGGCCGCGCCGAGCATGCCGAGGGCCACGTCGGCGTCGCCCATCAGGAGTTCGGCGGTGTACCCGCCGCCGCCGGGCATCGTCGATTCGCCGTGCCCCGTGAAATCGACGGCGTAAATTGCGCCGGGCCAGGTGTTGGCATCGGCGGGCACGGACTTCGGCGAGCGGTCGCCCAGCCCGTGCAGCAGCAGCAGCGCTGGCCCTTCGCCTCCGCGCAGGGTGTGGAACGCCAGCTTCATCTTGTTGTGCGTCAGAAAGACAGTCACGAAAGGAACTCGAGGATCGTGTTGGCGACCGGACGCGGATGTTCGATGTGGATGAAGTGGCCGGTGTCCGGGAACGGGATGAGGCGTGCCCCCGGCGGCAGAAAAGGCAGCAGTTGCGTGTGGTCGATGCCCCAGCCCATCTCCTCTTCAACCGTCGCGGTCATGCCGAGGAGCGGGATTTCGAGCGATTTCATGCGGTCGAGGGACCAGCCAGGCTGCCACGGGCCGAACCCGCCCATGCGGATCGCGGGGTCCAGCTTCCACCTCCACCCGTCGGGGTCGTGGCGGGCGCCCACGGTGACGAGGTACCGAAGCCAATCGTCGTCCAGGCGCGGGTTCATGCGCTTGCGCCGCTTTGCCAGCTCGTCCAGTGTGCCCGGCTTGCGGTGTAGCGAGGCCGCCGCGCGCCGGTGATCGAGCCACGCGGCGAGGTTCTTCGAACTCAGCGCATGCTCTTCGTGGTCCGAGACGTCCGGGTGCGGGTCAGGCGAGGGCAGGCCATCAATGACCACGAGCTTGGACATCCGCCGGGGCAGCGCTTCGGCCAATTGCAGCATCATCCCGCCGCCCTTGGAATGCGCGATGACCGGCACGGCGTCCGGGGTAACCGAATCGAGCACGGCGAGGGCGTCGCGCACATCGGCGTCCCAAGAATAGAGCGCTGCATGGTCGGAATCCCCGTGGCCGCGGTGGTCCCAGGAGATCACGCGCCAGCCGGCGTCCGCGAGCAGCGGCGCGAAGCCATCGAAGGTGCCTGCGAAATCAGACCCGCCGTGCACGAGGAAGAGAGGCGACGCCTCTTCGTCGCCCCATTCGCACGAGGCGAGCTTCACGCCGAACGAGCTCACCCAGCGATGACGGTCGGGCCGCCTCGCGCCTGGGTAGGAGATGGTCTCGGGTATCGTTGCTTCCACTTCACCCACCTTTACGTCGGTCCATGATTGCAAAGAGCAGACGAATGGGGCAGCGACGCCCGCAAGTCTCAGCGGGGCGGTGGCGTAAGCTGCGCCGCTATGACCCCACTAATTATCGAAGCTGCCCTGAATGGCGGGACACCGAAGCACCGCAATCCGAACGTCCCGCGGACGCCGGACGAGATCGCCGCGGACGGCCTGCGCTGCCTGGAGGCAGGAGCAGCCATCGTCCACAACCACAACGACGAGCCGGTGGTTGGTGGGACGAGCGGCGTGCACTCGCCGACGCCCTACATCGCAGCGTGGACGCAGATCCTCGCCGCTCGGCCGGACGCAATCCTCTACCCAACGATGGCCAGCGGCGGGCGGCACACGACAATCAGCGAACGGTACGCCCACATCCCGGCGCTCGCCGAGGCCGGCGTCCTGCGGATGGGGCTTGTCGACCCCGGGTCGGTGAACGTTGGCCCTTCTCAAGCTGGAGGGCTCCCCGCAGCGGTCGATTCCACCTACCTCAATACGTTCGCGGACGCGCACCACATGTTCGCCGTCTGCCGGGAACGCCAGCTTGCGCCGAGCGTGTCGATCTTTGAGCCGGGCTTTCTGCGCGTGGCGCTCGCCTTCCACCGTGCGGGACTAATGGCTCCGGGTGCGCTGATCAAGCTCTACTTCGGCGGGCCGGCGGCGAACTTCGGGCTGCCGCCGACACGGGCGGGGCTCGACGCTTACCTGGAGATGCTTGGCGATTCCGGGCTGGCGTGGGCCGTTGCCGTTCTCGGCGGAGACGTTGTGGGTTGCGGACTCGCCGCTATGGCGATTGAGCGCGGCGGTCACGTACGGGTCGGACTCGAGGACTACGCGGGACCCCGCACGCCTTCCAACGTGGAGCTGGTGGGCGAACTTGCGGCGCTGGGCACGTCCCTCGGCCGCCCGGCTGCATCCTCGGCGGACGCTGCCACGATCCTTGGGATGCCGCCAGGGCCCTGACGGACCATCGCTAGTCCGCTGTGGGGCGGTAGTCCATGAACGACCAGGTGTGGCCTTCCAAGTCCTTGCAGGAGTAGCCGCGGCCGTAATCCTTGGTTTCCAGTGGGAAGGTGATCTTGGCCCCGGCCGCAGCGGCACGGGCGTGGTGCGCGTCGGTATCAGAGACGTAGACGGAGACCGTCTGGTTCACTCCGGGCAAGTCCAATGGGCTTACCCATCCCTGGGCTGGTCTGGCGGAGGAAACCATGATTACGCCGCCGCCGAGGCTCATCTCGGCGTGTGCGATCGTGCCGTCCTCGTTGGGCACACGCATCATCTCCTTGAAGCCGAAAGCGTCGGTCAGCCAGGCCATGGCGGCCGGGGCATCGCGGTAGAGCAGGCAAGGGTAGAACGTGGGTGCGGATTGGGACATGGGGACTCCTTCGGCCGCCCAGCCTGAGACCGAGCGTGCCTTCAGCGTAATGGGGCTGGTACCGGTGAGGATTGGATAATTCTTACCTGCTGGTGCGCTTACAGGCCGTCACCCCGGATGCCGCCGTTATCCGGCAACATCCGTGCCGCGAACGCGGAGGGCGTCGCGCCTGCGAATTCGTGGAAGTCGCGGATGAGGTGCGACTGGTCAGAGTAGCCGCAGCGGTAGGCGATGTCCGCCCAACTCCCTGACTCCGGGCCACGCATGCGCTCCGTTGCCCGGCCGAAGCGGACGATTCGCGCGAAAGCCTTCGGCGGCAGCCCAATCTGCTCGCGAAACCGCTGGATCAGGTGCTTTTGACTCCATCCCACTTCGTCCGCGAGTGTGCCGATACTGGCGAGCCCGCCCGAAGCGCAGATCCTCTCGTACACGGCTGCGACGGCGGGCGAACCTTCTGGGGCATGCGCCAGCCGGCTAGCGATGAGCTGGTCGATGATCTCGAAGCGCGGCTCCCAGGACGGTAGTAGTTCCAGCTGCTCCGAGAGGCGCGAGGCGGATGGGCCCAACAGATCACTGAGGCTCACGACCCTATTCGCGAGTTCGTGCATCGGGATGCCGAAGAAGCGGTACGCGCCGCTCGGCGTGAAATCGATCTGAAGGCCAGCGCTCGGACCCATCGATTCGGTGATGACCGGCGAATCGAATAACCCAGCAAAGAACGATTGGTGGCTGACCGAGTGATCCGGGTAGCGGAGATCGATCGTGCGGGTCGATGCGCCAAATCCGAGGATTGCGACGGCATCGCCACTAGCAGCTTGGATCCGGCTGGAGAAGCTGGTGTTCTCCACGTACCCGCAGTAGCGCCGGATGTAAGGGAGCAGCCGTGGGTGTGGTGCGCGCACCACCATCTCCCATTCGCCCAATTCGGACGAATGGCTGGAAACGAGGTTTGTAGCGCTTTCCACCCGAGAAGGCTAGACGGTTTGCCCCGCGCGCGGCAAGTCTGATGTGGAGCTAGCCATACCTGCGCGGCGTGGTCCATGCTTACTTGACGCGACGCTGAGCGTCGCCCAATTCGCGCGGCTGAGGTGGATTGATGGACGACCCGAAGGGCGTGGTGACAGCCGTCAGCCGCAGCGCGGCGCACACGATGACCAAGCCGAACGAAACCGGAATCCGCCTGGTGGCGGGCCTGGGGATTGAAGGCGACGCGCACCAGGGCGTGACCGTAAAACACCGCTCGCGAGTGGCGCGTGACCCGAATCAGCCGAACCTGCGCCAGGTGCATCTCATCCAGAGCGAGCTGCTCGATGATCTCCAGGCTGGCGGCTTCGACGTGACTGCCGGTCAGATGGGCGAAAACGTGACGACTCGCTGGGTCGACCTCCTTGGGCTGCCTGCCGGGGCGCGGCTGCGCCTGGGAGCGGACGCGGTGGTCGAGGTGACCGGGCTGCGCAACCCGTGCGCGCAGCTCGAAGGGATTGCGAAAGGCCTGATGGCTGCCGTGCTGGACCGCGACGCCGATGGCAACCTGGTCCGCAAAGCGGGAGTGATGGCGATCGTGGTGGCGGGCGGCGAAGTCCACCCCGGCGACCTGATTGAGGTGGAGATGCCGGCCGGCGAGCACCGGGCGCTGGAGCCGGTGTGAGGCCCGGGAAGATCGCTGGCGCCTAACGCCGTGCCGCCTCCTCGACGATCGGCGCGATGACCACCCCGGGCACGATTTCGGCCCGCACCACGTTCTCGAACGTGGTCACAGGGATCGAGTTGAAACGTTCGCGGACGGCCGTCGCACCGAAGGTCAAGTCGACCGTGTCCATGACCACCCCGGCGCGGATCTGCCGGGAGAGCGCGGGCTTGATCGGGCGAAGCGCGAGCGATGAGGCCCTCATCACCACGAGCGGGATGTGCCGCTTCTTCACCTCGCGGCCGGCAACGCGTCCGACTACATCGGCCAACCCGGTAAGCGTCAGGTCCTGGGGGCCGCCGAAGTCGATTGCCTCCCCTCGCAATGCCGGATCGTTGATTGCCAGTTCGATCAGCCGGGCCACGTCGGTGGCGGAGACGAAGTTGATGGGGTTCGTGCCGCGGCCGAAGATCAGCGTCTTCCCTGTCCGAACCAGCGGGTCACCGACGATGTGACCCCACGTTTCCATGAACGCTGTCGGACGGACGATGGTCCAGGCGAGGGGACTCGCGCGCAGGTTCTGCTCGGCGACGAACTTCATCCGGGCGAGTTCCATCGGGCTGTCTGGAGACGCGCCTTGGACGGACACCAGGACGAAGTGTTCGACTCCAGCAGCTACCGCCGCTTCCACGAGGATGGCGTTGCCCTCAGCGTCGATCCCGCGTGGACCGGAGTCCCCCGTCCCGAGGAAGCCATGCATCGCCGAGACAACTGTCGTCACTCCAACCATTGCGCGCTCCACCGCTGCGCGATCACGGACGTCACCGGCCACGACCTCCACGGTTGCGGACGCGAACGCCACCGCGCCGGGGGTGCGGCTCAGTACGCGCACCCCTCCGCCGGCGACGGCCAGCCGTTCGACCAGCCGCCTGCCTAGTGTCCCTGTGCCACCTGCCACGAGGATCATCGCGTGCCCGTTCCCTGGCCCGTCACCCGTCGCACATCGGCGGCGACGTCTCCGGACGCGGTTTCCACCGGCTCCATGTAGAAGCGCGCGCTGGCCACCCGATCGCCTTCCACCTCAAGGATCGTGACACCAGCCATGGCGAACGGGTCGCCATCAGCACGCGTGCCGTCCCATCGCCATTCTCCCCAAACGCAGGGCCCGTTGCTTGCCGAGGCGAGGAGCTTGGCGGTGATGCCGGGGACGGCGGCGAAAATCTGGAACCAGTTGCGGCGCACCTGGTCAGCGCCAGAGAAGCTCCTCGCGGGGTGGTTCGGGATTTCAGCGCGGTAGTTAGGGCTGAAGCAGCCTACCAGCGCTTCCAGGTCATGTGCATTGATGGCTGCCTCGATGCGCGTGAGGAGCCTTAGCTCGGTAGAGTTGGACAGGATCGCCATGGGGTGCCTCCGGGGTGTCGTGGGAGTTAAACAGTCTGATAAGATAATGAATAGATGATTAGTATGATGAAATGACCAGCGAAGTCAAGAGGGCCTACCGATCTCCGTTGCGGGCCGCTCAGCAAGCGGCCACCCGTCGCCAGGTGATCGAGGCGGCCACGATTCTCTTCGTGCGGGACGGTTACGCTGCGACTTCGATCGACGCGATCGCCGAGGCGGGGGGCGTAAGCCGCGCGACGGTGTTCAGCGCCGTGGGCGGCAAGGCTGCGCTGCTCAAAGCCGCGTATGACGTCGCAGTGGTGGGCGACGATGAGCCCGTGCCACTCCCGGACCGGCCCTGGGCTCAACTAGTACGCGACGAACCGGATGCCCGTCGGATGCTTTTGCGGTACGCGGAGATGGTGACGGCGGTGGACGCCCGCGTAGCAGCGATCAACGAAACTGTGCGCGGCGCCGCCGGGGCTGATGCCGAGGCTCGCGCCCTGTGGCACGAGGTGCAACGGCAACGGCAGCAGGGCGCAGGGAACGTGGTGGAGATGCTCGTCGCGCGGGAGGGACTTCGGGCTGACCTGGAGCAAGGGGCGGCAGTGGACATCCTCGCGGTATTCATTGATCCGGGCGTCTACTTCATGCTCGCCGGTCAGCGGGGCTGGTCGGCGGGGCAGTTCGAGCGCTGGCTGGGGGAGACGCTTTGCGCCCAGTTGATGGGATGACCAGCCTGACGCCCGGACGGCGCTTTTCCGCCCGAAGGAGCGCGCCGTATAGTCGGATGGCCGGGGCTGAGGCGTCGGCGCGAAGCTAAGGTGAGAACAGATGAGCAGGGCTGCCAGCGTGGTCGAGTACAGCGTGAATGCGGAGAACGCCGAAGAGCTGCACGAGCGGGTGCGCCGGCACCTTGTGCCGGCAGCCCGGCAGGTGAAAGGCTATGAAGGGTTCCTCCTCCTTGACAAGGGCGACGGCAAGCGGATGGCGATCCTGCTGTTCGATTCGGTGGAGGGTGTGCAAGCGGCGCAGCAGGTGCTGACGCCGGTTGGCGAGCAGTACACGTATTCGCTGATGAGCGGACCGGCCCTTGGTGGACTTGGCAAGGTGGTCATCAGTGATGGGGTGTTCGGTGAGACGGCCAGGCCGTAGCAGGCTGCCGCTTCGCTGAGCCCAACTAAGGTCGAGGCGGGCTGTCCTGCTGGACATGGGCGGCGTCTGGGCCAAGCTAAGCCACCCCCAGTGACTCCCCTTGGTCGTCCTTCTAGTGGTGACCAAGTACGCCGCGAGATGTAATTATCCTTGGCGTGGCAAGCGGCTTAATCTTTGAAATTCCTGCGCAGAGGCCCAAGCCTGCAACAACGTCCCATCGACGCTGAAGTGGTCTTCGCTGATCAGCCGCCGCCGCCGCCGCCGCCGCCGCGCTTCGCGCACGACCTCGCCAAGGAGCGCTTCTGCCACCTGGTGTTCATGAGCCGCCTACGGTTCTTCGAGAAGGTCGAGTGGTCGAAGGCGTCGTCCGTGATGTTCAGCCCCAGGAACGATTTGAAGAGGAGGTCGTATTGGAGCCGTTCGCAACACTGCCGTTCCGAGCGGATGGAGTAGAAACCCATCAGAAGCGAGGCCTTGATCAGGTGCTCGGACGGGACCGAGTAGCGGCCGTCCTCCGCGTACATCGCCGTGAGTTGCGGCGAGAGTGCGACGAGCAGCTCGTCAACGAGCTTCCGCACCCTGCGGATCGGGTGACCGACAGGGATGAAGTCCTCGGTCGTGACCCCCATCAGCATCTTCGCCTGTCGCTCCACACGTCCGCGCATCGCTACCGTCCCTCGCCCTGCTCAGGAAGACAACTGATCATCTATCTATGTCATATGCGGCGGAGGAGCTTTTCAACACCCTGCTAGGGGCCGCCCTTCGCGGGAGGGCTCTCCGCGCTCCTCCGGGGCGGACGTAGTAGAAGTACCGAGGTCTTGGATCGATATTCGCGGTAGTCTTGGTCGGCTCCCCAGCGAGCGGCCGCCTGGCGTTCGAGGATCGGGATGCCGCTGACGCGGGTTAGCAGGACGAACACGAACACAGGAGACGCCATCGTCACCCACTGCCAGCCCGAAAGAGCGGGCGCCGCAAGGACGGCGATCCCCACCCAGATCACGATCTCCCCAAAGTAGTTGGGGTGACGCGACCACGCCCAGAGGCCGCTCTGTATGAAGCGGTCGCGATTCGCTGGATCGCTCCTGAACGCACGCTTCTGCGCATCCGCGACCGCCTCGATGACGAAACCGAAGGCCCAGACCGCGATCCCGGCGAAAGCAATCCACTCCAGCGTTGCCGGCTTCGCTGTCGTGATCGCCGCTAGACCTGCTGCGCTGGTCAGGAGCACCCACAGGCCTTGAAGGGTCCAGGTCAGGAAGAAGCCCGGGAAGTGCTGCTTGATGGACTCAAAGCGCCGGTCGCCTCCCGAACGCCGAACTCGCTGGAAGAGAAACCACCCCAGGCGCACTGCCCACGTCACGACCAGCCCCGCGACAACCAAGGAACGCGGCTCCCAGTTTCCAACTGCTACCACGCCGATAACCGCCACCGTGATGTATGTGATGCTGCCGGTGAGGTCGAAAAACCGCTCGGTTTGAGCGAGGTACGCTGGAATGAAGGCAAGCCACTGGATGGCAAAGGCGATGATCGCGCAGAGCGCGAAGACACGGATGCCGCCGAAGGACTCGCCATCCTGGCTGCCAGAAACCGATATCAAGGCGGCGACCGCGAGGATCCCCGCGACCGCAATGAAAGGCTGGATGTTGGCTTTCTTCATTGGATTACCGACCCAATTGGGGCAATGATGCGCGAACGTCGAGCTTCCGTCCCCACCCCGTGGCGGGCATCTTGGGTTCCACGTGGCGCTTCCGCACCAAGGGCGCCGTCAGGTGCGACCCCCGGCACCGGGGGACCACCCGTCTGAGTTGGAGGCGAGTCGCCCGCGGCGATCCAGCGATCGACCTCGGCCCAGGTGCGCCAGAGCCACTCCGTCTGGCCGGTCGCGTCGGTCGGTATCGACTGGCGGGCGATGCGGCGAGACTGGATGCGGACGCGCGACCCCACCAGCGCGCCCGAGATGAATGCCCGGTAGTTCCCCGCGGATTCCAGCCCGGTGTGGCTGCAAACGACGACGTCAGCGGCGGGGGTTGCTGAGAGCACCGCGACGAAACCGCCAGTGCGCGGCGCGAGGACATGCTGCAGTGCTTCGGCCCGATGCGAAGAGTCGAGGTCCGCCGTGGCGAGGCGCGCAATAACGCGGGCGCGACGTCCGGTGCTGAAGAGTGCTCCCTCCGGGTCGATGAGCACGCCTTCGTTCCGGCCGAGTCCTTGAGCGAGAGCGCCAACGGCGGGCGCCTGCCCGCCCGGATCATCCCGCCGGGTGTCCACGAAGACATTGGGGAGCCGGCTCCCAACGATGTCCAAACACGGGTCGCGGAGAAGCCAGCGGTTGATGACCCACCCGGGGCGGGCGGAAACGAAAGCCGCGGGCACCAAATTGTCGATTGGGCACACGTGTCTGCCGATGACGACCAGCGGTCCCGTGCGAACGCACTCCTCACCATCGACCGCCAGGTGCAGCCTGAAGATTCGGCGGGCGCTCCAGAACAGAACGGCGGCCCAGCGGCACTGGAGGGAGAAGTTCCGTTTGAGGTACGCAGGAGACACCTCCCTTTGCCATCCACCCGAGGTCGCCCAGATCACAAGGCTCGCCAGGATCCCAAGTGCTTCCGCAAGCAAGTAGACATCGACCATCAGGAGCGACCGAACCAGCGCCAAGTTGCGCCACCGAACCACGTCGGCAACGACCACCCCCGGCAACAGAATTGGGGTGACGGACAGCAAGAGCAGCGCAGCGAGCGAGTAGGCGGGGATTGTGACCGCGCGTCGCCCCCACCTCCACATGGAACGGGTCTGCATTGTCATGGGGAGCGCCGCCGGCATTCATACCAGTCCGAGCACCGCCTGTGGGCTTGCACTCGAATGCTGCTCTCCCAACGGTTGCTGGCGCGCGCCAAATCGCTGCTCGAGCGCGCGGCGACGGTACTCGAAGATTCCAGCGACGCGGTTCTTGACAAGCGCGGCGCCGGCGAGGTTACCGATGAGTCCAAGCGGCAACGCGTAGTGAAGGACGTCGCGCGCCTCGGTCCCGCCTGGTACCGCGTTGAAGTGGTGCTGGTGGTGCCAGAACCGGTACGGACCCGAGCGCTGTTCATCGACGAAGAACTGGCGGTCAACGACGTGGGTAATCTCGGTCACCCAGGCGACCGAGATGCCGAGCGCCGGTTTGACCCGGTAGGTCACGATGAGCCCTGGATGCATCTCGCGGGGAACCTCCGAGGTCGGGACCAGGTTCAGCCAGGGCGGTGTCATCGTCTGCAGGTTACGAGGATCCGAGAAGAACCCCCAGGCCGTTTCGACGTCGACGGGCAGGAACTGCGTGGCAGTGAAGCGGTGCAGTCGCATGGTCAGGATCTTCCTTTCAGGGCCGCGGCGATTCCTGAGGAGATATCACTATATTGAAACTGAAATCCGCTGTCGGCGAGCCGCGATGGAACCACGCGTTGGCTCGCAAGCAGAAGTTCGTCGGCCGAACCTCCGAGCAGCAACCGAAGCGCGAACGGCGGAACGGGGAACAGCGCCGGACGGTGCAGCGCTCTGGCGAGCGTGCGGGTGAACTCGGCGTTGGTGACCGGCTGCGGCGCGGTGACGTTGAAGGTCCCGTCGCCGTTCCCGTTGAGTACGTGGCAGATGGCACGCACGGCATCCTCCAGCGTTACCCACGACATCCACTGGCGGCCACGACCGAGCGTCCCACCCACCCCGAGCCGAAACGGAAGCAGCATGCGGGGCAGCGCGCCTCCTTTCCGCGAGAGGACGACGCCGAAGCGCAGAATGCTCGTTCGAAGACCTGCTGCTCTCCCGGCGTTCGCAGCCTCTTCCCATGCTGCAGTGACGTCGGCAAGGAAGCCCGATCCACGCACCGAATGTTCGTCCAGCACCTCGTCCCCGCGGTCACCGTAGTAGCCGACGGCGGAGGCGCAGATCAGTGCGGGCGGATTGGGGAGCGCTGCGAGATGCGAGACGAGCAGCCGCGTCGGACCGACTCGGCTATCGAGCAACTCCTTACGGCGCGCTGTCGACCAGCGGCCCTCGCCGATGGACTCGCCGGCGAGGTGGACGACGGCGTCTACCCCGTCGAAAGCGCCGGGCCGGATCCATCCCGACGTGGGTTCCCATATCGACTCCGGCTTATCTGGTGCGCCGCGGACGACAGGCACGACCTCGTGTCCATCAGCTTCGAGTTGGCTCCGGAGAGCCGTGCCGATCAGTCCCGAACTTCCGGTGATGGCGACACGCATGATCCTGGTCTCTTTCCGGGCGGCCTCGCGCGGCCCCATTAATTGGGTTGGAGGGTGCCCGCATAGACCTGCCATGCGAGCAGCGACTTGGCGGACAGACTCAGCAGGATGTAGACGAACTCCCCGAAGAGGTAGTTCCGCCACGGTCCGATGCGCCTATATTGAAGCAGCATGTTGACGGCGAAGATGTTGAAGACCGCGAATATTGAAACGAAGATCCAGTAGACGAAGGTCGGGACGTTGCCACCATCCCCGCCGGCGCCAGCGAGGTAAATGGCGACCCCTATCCAGGGCACAACACCGGCCAGGCATCCAAAGACATAGGCAGTCCAGTCGGTAGATTCCCTGTCCTGGTTGTGGTGTTCCATCAACCAGCCGAACAGGATCATCGCCGCGTTGAGCGAGAAGAGCGCGATCAGACTGACGATATCGTAGATCCCCACGAGCATGGCGATGGCTATCATCATCACCGACGAACTGAACGCGTACTCGACCCAGCGAGCGTAGTTGACCCGGCGGTCCAGGTTCTGGCGATACCATGAGTAGATACCCGGAAGCGAAACCGCGAGGTGAGCCACCGCCGAGAGAAACAAGAAGCTGGCGATCACGGGTGCCAGCCGCACATCGAATAACGTCTCCAGTCGCGGCTCCAGCGACTGCGTCTCCTGATTCATACGGACGAATGCCGCCGTTACCGGCAGTGAGAAGTCGCTGGCGATGGCGAGCATCAGCACACCCTGTGCGAAGTGCAGCGCTGCCATCGCCAGGTTCCAGCGCCGAAGGCTCCGCGATAGCGTCATCGCTGGTCGAGACGGCGAACCGTCGGCTTTGATTGCCATTGCCTACCCCTCCCGAGATAGTCGTGCGGATCGACCGGCTTGGTCCCGCTTCACGCACTAGCTAGGATCACCCTAGATGATCGTTTAGCGATGCGATAACTTTTGTCAAGGTTTTGCCAAGAGTCCGTCTAGAGTGGTAACGTTGCCTCCATGTTGATCCGTATTGGTGCGGTCAGCGAGCAGACCGGCGTTTCCGTTGATGTACTCCGGTCGTGGGAACGTCGCTACGGCCTGCTCACCCCGCAGCGGACGGCGGGGGGCTTCCGTCTCTACAGCGACGCCGACGCCGCTCGCATTCGGACAATGATTGCGCTCATCTCAGTCGGCATTCCCGCGGGCGAGGCCGCGAGGCAGGTGCTCGCGTCCGGGGAAGGTGTGCCGATCAGTTCGGCCGGGCGGGACGAAACGCCGCTCCAGGAAGTCTGCGCCGCCCTTCATGACGCGTTCCGTTCGTTCGATGACCTCGCACTCGAAGCGGCCATCGACCTTGTGCTTTCCCGGCTTGACCTGGACACGGCGATACGTGACGTCTTTCTCCCAGCGCTGCAGACTCTCGGGGACGATTGGCAGGCGGGCCTGGTTTCGGTCGCCCAGGAACACTTTTCTGTGAACGTCTTTCGCGGGCGCTTGATGGGGCTTGCGAGGGGCTGGGATCGTGGTTTTGGCCCGAGAGCGCTGCTCGCCTGCCCACCGGCCGAATACCACGATGTCTCTCTGATTCTCTTTGGGCTCGCGCTTCGCCGAAGGGGATGGCGAGTCATACTCCTCGGAGCTGATACGCCAATCGGCGAGGTCGTTCGCGTGCGAACAAGCCTGGCGCCCCAGATTACAGTCCTCTTTGCGGCAATCTGGGCGGATCACGCGAGCCTCGTCCCAGAACTTTCCGGCAGTGCCAACGCCTCTATTGCGCTAGCCGGAACCACAGCCGGCCCGATCGCCGCCGCCGCCGGGCGCCGCTGGCTGAGCGGCGACCCGGTGACCGAAGCCGAAACGCTGACTCAGGAGTTCACCGCTTCGTCACAACCTCTCAGGCCAGGAGTGAACGGCAAATAAAGATCCTCGTTTTCGGTGCAAGTGGGTACATCGGGACCTACCTCATTCCGAAGCTGCAAGCACGAAGCTTTTCGGTTCGTGCGAGCGCCCGCGATATCAACGTGCTCGAGGCGCGCGGCTGGCAAGGCGCAGAACTTGTCTCTGCCGATGCGCTGAATCCGACGTCGTTGAAGGCCGCCGTTGAGGGCATTGATCTGGCCCACTAGCTTGTGCATTCGATGGCGCCAGCGGCGACTTTGCGCGGCTCGACCGCGAGGGGGCCGCCAATTTCCGCGACGCGGCCGCCGCCGGGGTGGGCAGGATCGTCTATCTCGGGGGTCTGCAACCCTCGGACGGGGCGAGCCCTCAGCTGCGTTCACGCCAGGAAACCGGGGAGGTCCTCCGCGACGGATCAGTACCCGTCACCGAGGTCAGGGCCGGGATTGTTGGTGGGGCCAGGTTCCGCCGGGTGCGAAGTTATCCGGGATTTTGTGAACCACCTGCCCGTGATGACAACTCCCCGGTGGGTGCGGGGACGGAGTTTCCGGTGGATTACGGGCCGGCGAATCTGGCATTGCGAGCAGGTTTCCGGGACGTTTCCTGTCCTGTGTGGTTGACGCTAGAGGAGGCTAAACGTGCGTCGCCAGAAAAAATCACGTTCCTGCGCGTTTCGGTGCGCGTTAACGTGCGTCAGCCTCGAAGACACCCTCGTCGCAGAGAGCGACGAGGAGAAGCCTGGAATGATGCTGGACTTCGACGCGGAGGGCGACGTGGTGGGTTTCGAGATCCTGGATGCGGCCCTGAGGGCAGGTTCCGCGTGTCGGCGAGTGACGGATGGTGTCGGGCCGGGCGCTGAGGGAGTTCAGGTCTCTGTCGCCGATAGACCGACGCGACGGCGTGATGGGTCTCGTTCTCGGAAATCGAGCCAGCGGACCCGGAGGCCCTCGCCAACCTGGCTGACGGCGCTTGCTCGCTCGGTCACCTCCCCGTCAGAGCGCCAGTACGCCCAGCAGCTACGCATTCCATTGACCGGCCTCCGGGTCCCACATCCCGGAGGAGACTCGATTCTGGAGGATCGGATCGAGCAATGCCGCAACGGCTCTGCGACCGGCGTCGAGGTCGCCCTCGATGCCGACCTCCGCCGCCAGCTGGCGATAGGGCGCTCGCCAATCAGCGGGTGGGTTCGGCAGCTCGGCTGGCAAGTTGTGCGTATCGCGGCCCTCGAACACCCGCCGCAGTTCCAAACCGAGCGCAGCGGCATCAAGCGTGAACAGGTGGGCAATCAGAGCCAGATCGACCAGGTCTTTGGTGCGCGAGCTCGGTCGATCTCCCTCATAGCGGCGGGTGTAGGCGTGCAGTTTCTCGGCGGCTTGACGCGTGACGGGAATCGCCGGGACTTCAACCTGATCGATGCCGGCGAAACCCAGCAGGTCCGGCGTGGTCAGAAACTCCAGCTCACCGAGATACGCGCCTCCCTCCCCAACATCCAACGGGAAGGTCTCGAACAGCCGGCCCGCCAATGATGTGGCAACCCTGAACCGGTGCGCGCCGCCAAACCGGTCCGGCTGGTCGACTGTGCGCTCGATGGTCAGGCTAAAGAAGTCGCCGAGATCTGCGGTCACCGCGTCGAGCAGCGTGTCGAGCAGTTCATTCGCGTCGCCACTCCAGGCCAGATCGACATCCATGGTCGTACGAGCCCGGTCAGCCAGGCGAAGCTCAAGGGCGAACCCGCCCTTCAGCGCCCAAATGCCGGGCGCCACCTCGGCGAGCCGAGCCAACAGCCTGTCGAAGGCAACCTGCTTACGAAGCCGGGCGATGCGGGCCCCGTCTCTGCCACCGCGTTCCTTCAATCGATCTTCGAGGGCCTGGCGGAACGTGGCCGCACTGCCATACTTCATGCCGTCCCTCGTTCAACCGCGTCCTCGATAGCAGCGCGAATTCTAGCCGACCGTTTTGCGGCCGATTCGCGGAGTCGGCGTGGCGTGGTCAGCCCCCGGTCGAGCGCCTGCCGGATGCCGAGCTCGACCTGTTCCGGCTGGATCCCGTCCTCTAGCGCGTCGATCAGCGTGCGCTCGGGGCTGGTGACCTGGACCCCAGCCACTTGCCGAACCTCCGATGCCTTTAGTGGAGCCTCAAGTGTGTGCGCCCGCACACCGGCGCGTGGACGGAGGCCGCGCTTTGCCCTCGGCACGGACACATGCACGAAGGAGGGGATGATGTCGGAGATCCCGTAAAGTTCGAGCGCGCTGGCGTGCGAGACGACAGCCCCGGCGCTGCTCAGTGGCAACCACGCGGCCATGACGTGCTCGTGGGGACTCGAAGGGAACTGCCGAAGCCGGTACAGTCCCCGCTGGACCCGTTGGTAGCGACCGTTTGGACGAGCGTGGTGGCGAAGGGTAGCCCGATCCATCCCGGCGTCAACTGCCTGCCGGGCCGTAAAGTACCCGGCGTGGGCTTCGGCGATGTGGTACAGCCGGTCGTTTGCGTCCGACATATGGGTGACATTCTACCTCAAACGTCGGACAACGGCGCATTTCCTGCCAGTCATCCCCATCGAAGGGGTCGCACTGCTGACTGTCGAACACCGTGCCAACTCTGGGCACATAGCCTTCGGCCGTTTCCCGGTGATGACCCGGTGGTAGGGGCGGCGGAGGACATGCGGTACCCAGGCCTTCAGGCGCCTCGCCGGTCAGCCTCCTCGTCGTCTCCTGTGACGATGGGCTCGCGAAGGATCCCTGCTGTGAACCCGGCTAAGGCGCTTCGGTGACTACGAAAATGCTCTCGTCCACCACGAGCCCGTTACGCCAAGAACGTGGCCCTACTGTAATTCGGCGAGAAGAACGAGTTCCTGCACGACCGTCCGGAGGTCGCTGGTTACCTTCTCGATGTCGCTTCGGTGGGCTAAGAATCTCCGGCTGTGAGCTGACTTGTCGCCAACATCCTTCAAACGAGGCATCGCCTGTTTGCAATTGCGTCCCAGATTCCAGCTTGGCTGAGCAAGCGCCGCGTCGATCAGGTCTCGGAGAAAGACGAACTCCCCGTTGGCTGCCTGGATCGCCGCCGAGTCCTTAGCGTGTTCGAAGGCTTCGATTATTAGTGTTTCCAGCAGACGGCGGATCATAACCGCGCACGCGTCGTAGTACCCTTTTTCGTACGAGCCGTTGATCTGTTCGACAATCTGGTTGACGTAAGTCCGCTACGTCTGCGCGACTGATCTGGCAATGACCGATTCGGAACCTGCGCGACCGCCGGCCGGCGGCGGGCCTGTCAGCGTGTCGATCTCGTGCTGAACCGCCCGGACCGACTCCAGAAGAGGCTCCCACGAACCTGTGTCGGACATCCGGCTACGCTCGGTAGAAGTGTTTCGCCATGCTAGCGAAAATGGCGTCCAACTGTTCCGCCGAGGCGTCGGGCGGAATGTGAACCTGGACGTCGATGTGCACGGTGGGGGCGATCGGCCTTGGCGAAGAGTCTCGATCGGTGTCACCAGCACCATTCGAATTCAACTCTTCCGCCTTGCCTGAAACATGGGCAACCACCGGGGGTTTCGACGTCTTCGCCGACGGGTCTGAGTCGTTCGGAAGGTCTTCGAGTCGATGTTCAATCGAAATTATCTTCTCTGCTCCGGCGAACTCTTGCACCAGACCAGCAGCGCGAAGATTGGCAAGGAAGACTTCTCCCGCGACCTTTCGGTCAGCAAGCGGGATCCCCACCTGCCCCCAATTCGTCTGCGAGCACGTCATTGGCTAGGAGCCGCTTGTTTTTCAGTCGCTCGTAGAGCTTCGCGAAGGGGTCAATACGTTGAATGCCGAGAGCGAACTGGAGTTCTACTCGCCGCCGGTCGGAGGTCTCTCGCGCGACCAACGTCGATCCCTCCTCGGTCAACTGAATGAATTCTGCTGCGTATCCGCCTGTAGTCAGGCCATATCGCGAGGAGTTCGTTACGAGTTGCCGACTACGCCCGCTCTCCGACGAGCGGTTGAGTTTTGCGAACACTGTCAAACGGCGCATCGAGGCACCGGCTCCGTGCTCCCAAATGGCACCAGCGATGGCATCGCTGTCCGTCAAGGAAGCGGTGGGAAAGCTCTTTCCTCCTCCGCGCTTCCGTTTTCCTTCTGGGCTCAAAGGGTTTGGGTCGCTCATCTTTAGTTCTCCCAAAGGACATTCCAAGTTTGGATCGTCCAGTCGCCTCTCACCACTGCACAAACATGGGCATGTGTGTTCAGAACCGACCAAGGAAATCGGTTTCGCCTGATAGTTGAAATAGATCTCTTGGTCAACAAGGGCTGCCCCTCGTGACTGGAACTCCAAGCCGTGCGGGGGCTACCTACCACTCTTCGACTGAGTCCGCCCAAGTCTTCGGCACCATCTACCAGCAACGGGCGCCGTGTCCCCCGAGGGCTTGTGTCAGGGGCGATACGTGCGGCGCGGACTCACGCCATTGTTGTGTGAGCGGCGAACACAAGGACTCACTGTTTGTTCGACTGGCCGGCTAGGGAAGATGAAATGTGTTTCGGCCGGCCGAACGGCGTGCGTGTTCTGACACCCGACACGCCAAGTCTCCTTGCGCGCTCGGTGGCCGTTGCCGAAGAATGGCGAGATGACCATCCCACCTGCCGTTTTCGCGGATACCTCGGAACCGCTCGACGGGCGACGGGCGTGGCGCGATCGCAACCGCTTGGCCGTCGTCGATGCTCTGCTCGATCTTTACGCGGAAGGTAGCCTGCGGCCCGATGCGCAGGCGGTCGCCGAACGCTCCGGGGTTTCGAAGAGGTCCGTATTTCGCTACTTCGATGATCGCGACGACCTCGATAGGGCGGCGATCGAACGGCAGCAGGCGCGGGTCCATCACTTGGTCGAGCTTCCGGCAATCGGCCAGGGCGAACTCGAACACCGCATCGCAGCCATTTGCGAGCAACGCGTGAAGCTCTTTCAGCAAATCCATCCCGCCGCCCGGGTCTCCCGCTTGCGTGCCCCCTTCCACACTGTCATCGCGGAGGAGCTCGAACAAAGCCGACAATTCTTTACGAGGCAAGTCGTGCGCCAGTTTGCGCTGGAGCTTGAAGGGATGGACGAATCACGACGTAACGAGACGCTGGCTGCAGCCGACGCGCTCAGTTCGTTCGAAACCTACGACTTCCTGCGCGGCCGCGGCTACGATCCCGGGCAGGTCCAGGGAGCGATGCAGCGCGGCCTCGCGGGGCTCTTGCAGAAACCGTGAGTTGCGCGGCACCGGCAGACCGCACCAATCGAGAGGCCAGGGCAGTGAGCGACTACTCCCGCGACATCTCCATCCGGGCGATTACCGCGATGTCCGTCTTGTCCCGCTCCGAACGAATCTGGAACGTCGCCCTCCGAATCGCTCCCTCGAACGCGAACGGCCCCTTGTAGTCATCGACAACGGTCGAGAGCCGGTCACATCCGATGTCGAGCCCCGTCGAACCCAGCATCCGGACGATGAAGGGGATCTCCGTAGTTCCGAGCTCCGCGCCATCGAGCAACAGTACGAGCGAGCCCGTGGTGCGGTCGGTCTTGTCGAAACGGGCCTCGATAACGTGGTCGCCCGGCGCCAAATCGCACTCGAACGATGCGCGCGTGTGCTTGCCAAGGGCGTTGTAGTCGAACTGCAGGTGGCCGTCCTTAAGGAAGAACGTGTGCCCAACGTTGTGGTTGCCACGGGCGTACAGCACACCCTCAGCACCCGGG
>JBDSJC010000280.1:0-3573 GCA_039917655.1 Tepidiformaceae bacterium | reverse complement strand
CCGCATGCCGTTGTCCCTGCCTCTGCTGGAGTTCCTCACCCATATGAGGATTCGGCAAGCATGAACGAGGGCAACCCCCCGTGGCAGAGGCCAACGGGTGGCGCGAACGTGACGATTTTACACTCCGATTACAAACCGCCCGAGTCCAGGTATCTCAGCACCGTGGCCGGCTCTGCCGTTATCACTGCGGATGCGCCCGCTTCGGGAGCTGGAGAGGTCGCGCGAATACGCGCGAATAGTGGATCGCGCCTGCGACGGGACGTTCAGCCTAGCGCACTCGTCCACCGCGGCAAGCGTATTCGGTGCGAATCGCCCGGAGAAGACTGCCGAGTGGCAGCAAAGCGTGCACAGGGCGAGTCTGGCGAGGGATTGCGAACGAATCGATTCGCGTCCGGGAGGCGATTGGCGTTACGCGGGCCGTTCGGCGAAGATACCGCGCCATGACAAACGACCTTGAGCACTCGCGGTTCCAGATTTATGCACTCCAGGACGGCGCGGTGCGTGCGCAGGCGCTGACTTTCGCTCTGCGGACCGGCATGTTCGACCGCCTGGAGGCTGGGGCACTGACTCTCGACGACCTGCGCTTTGAGCTGGGGCTTTCGAAGCGCGTCCTCCCGGCGTTGATTTCGTTCCTCACCGCGCAGGGACTGCTCACACGCGACGCGGCCGGGCGAATCGCGAACACGCCCGCATCCTCCACGTTTCTGGTGCGCGAAAGTGATCGGTATATCGGTGGTCGAGGGTTGCTCTACAGCGGGTTTTGGGAAGCGATCCGCAGCCTGCCCCAGGCGCTGGCAACGGGCATGCCATGGACCGCGGAAGGCCAGCACGACATGTTCGAAGGATTTGGGGCGGAGGAGCAGCGCTGGTTCGCCGAAGGGATGTTCGCGAACGCCGTCCACGGCGGCCGCTCCTTGATGGAACAGGTGGACTTCGGCGCCTTCGAGCGTGTGCTGGACGTTGGCGGAAGCGCGGGCGGCTACGCAACGGCGCTCCTTCATCGCCACGCGCACCTCCATGCCACGATTTTCGATGTCGAAGGGGTGAGGTCCCTGGCGTTGGAGCGGGCAGCCCTGAACAACGTTGCCGAGCGGCTCTCATTTGTTGCGGGCTCGTTCTTCGAAGATGCGCTTCCCCGGGAACACGATGTGTTGCTGCTATCGAGCATTCTGCACGATTGGGGCGACGACGATGCGCGCACAATCCTGCGCCACTGCTTCGCCGCTGCGCGCCCCGGCGGGACGATTGTAGTCACGGAGCCGATGCTCGCCGAAGACTTCAGCGGGCCCGACCACCCCTCGGTCAGCGGGCTGGCGATGGCCGTATTGGGAGGCGAAAACCGCACGCGGACGCGGGTCGCCGCGCTGTTGGCCGAAGCCGGGTTCGTGGACGGCTGGCGGTCCGATCTGCTGCTTCAGAACAGCGTCGTGACGGCGCGGAAGCCAGCCGCCGTCTGACCCGAAACCTCAGGGCTGACCGATCCGTTCTTCGACCCACGGCACTATGAGGTCAATGATCCGTTCGCGCGGGTCGGCGAGCTTGCGGCCCTCCTCGCCCACGGGGTGAAGGTAGTGGTCCGCCCACGGCAGATCCACCAGCTGCTTGTCTGCGGCGGCGCTCTTCTCCAGCAGCTCCCGCTGTTCAGAAGGAAAGATGTCGCAGTCTCCGTCCGCGTAGACCAGGAGGGTTGGGATGGTGACGTGTTGGATGGTGTCCGGCAGATCCGCCTGGCTGGAGAGGCCACTCCAGGTGCTGAGCCACGCACCGGGGGTCATGATGCGGGCCAGCCCGCCGGGCCCGTAATTCCCGATGATCGGATCGGCGGGCGAAAAGATGCTGCCCAGCGGGCGCCGGCTGGGGTCGATTCGCGGGTCGAGATAGGCCGGGTTGGCCAGGGTGCGATAGATCACCATGTACCGCCCAAGACGTGCCTGCCTGGTGATCATCCCCGCGCTGCTCCATGGGAGTTCCGTGAAGGCGGGCTTCCGCACCCGCTCGCGCGCGTCTCGATGCTCTGCCAGATAGGCCCTCGCGCGTTCGTCCAGGCGGCGGTTGCGTTCTCGCTGCCGCCCGCGGTACTCGGTCACCCACGCGGGGTCGTATGAGCTCGGTTTCGGGAATGCCTGGTAGCCATTCGCCGGGTTGTACATGTCCCAGCCCGGGTCCGTCGCGATGGGGTCGTCTTCGTCGATCACCGCGGGGTCAAGGACATTGAGCATGAAGCGCCCTTCGCCGAGGTGGGCGGCCGTAGCGATGTAGAGGTCGCCTTCTGGCATGACCTCCGCGGTCAGATCGATTGGGTCGCCGCCGGGCGTCTGGCGGAGGCGCTCGGCTGGCGCCCGGCAGGCCTGCGATTGGTAGAAGCCGAGCAACGAGCCGCCGCCGCTGTTCCCGAGCAGCACGATGCGCTCGAAGCCGCGCTCCTTGAGGTAGCGCATGCCCGCGGCGATGTCGAAGAGTAGCCGCTCGTGAATCATGTGCGTGTCGTTGTTCAGGTAGCGGCTGTTGTGGCCGAAGACCGCGTAGCCGCGCGCCGTCAGGCCGGGCACCACGTAGTGTCGCGTAAACTCGCCCCGGGGGTGCATCAGGTAGACGGCGGTCTTCGGTTCGTGATTCGCCGGCCGGTAGAGCACACCGAAGCTTTGGCCCGTATCTGTCGCTTCCAGGTAGACGATGTCCCGGCGGACCGCGGGGTCAAGTTCGCTGAACGCGAACGGGAGGCGCCGCACCCGCTCTTCAAAGATCTGAGTCATGCCATACCCTCCGGCGCGCTGGTCAGCCAAACGCACGGGCGGATTCTAGCGATTGGGCGTTGGGCTTACTTGGCCTTTTCTCGAATCTTTTCAGCGATCGCCACGCGCGCCTTCTGAGCGTCTGCTTCGTTGCGGCTGAGCACCTGGACGATCACCACCGAGCGGCCGAAGCGATAGGCGTCGCTCCAGACCAGTGTGCCGTCCTTGTCAGGGCTCGCGGTAACGTAGGCCCTGGACTGGTCGCCAATGTTGGTCGCCGCTGTCTCCCTTTGCGTCGAATTCCCGCCGAACAGGTCAGGAGGCGGATTCCGAAGAGCGGCGGAGATGGAGGCCCACTGAGCGGTCGCGGCGGCTGCGTCTTTCAGGACGGTGGTTTCGACCTTTACCCCCATCTGTGGCGACGCAGTTTGTTGGAAGAGAGCGCGGTGTGCATCTTGGCCTGGCTGCGCTGCGGGGTCGCGCTCCGATTGCCCAATCGTGAACCCAAGCGGCGCCAGATCTGGAATCAGGCCTGCTGCCGTGATAGCGGTGGTATTGGAAGTCCCGCATGAAGCCAGGACCAGCCCGAGCGCCGTCAAGGCGCCCGCTAGCGCAGCGCAGCGACCTGCGCGATGAGTTCCGCCGCCTGGTCGGAGTTCAGATGGTCGGTGTTGATGCAGAGGTCGTATGTGCACGGAAGGAGCCATCCTGTGTCGTAAACGCGCTCGAAATACTCGATGCGTTCGTGGTCTGTGCGCTCCACGGTCTTCAACGCGGTTTTTTCATCGACTCCCATGCCGGCCATGATGCGGCGGGCGCGAAAATCCGGAGAGCCCGTGAT
>JBDSJC010000279.1:0-26958 GCA_039917655.1 Tepidiformaceae bacterium | reverse complement strand
GGCCCTAGCGCGCCATACCGTGGTACTCCGCGTTGGGCAGCACACCGGCCGCGGACATCATGCGGTTGGTGTAGTTGAACATCGCGGTCACCTCGGCGATGTCCCAGACGTCCTCATCCGCGAAGCCCAGCCCGCGCAGGTCGTCCACGTCCTCTTCGGAACAGGTGACCGGGTCCAGGGTGAGCTTCACCGCAAAGTCCAGCATTGCCATCTGCTTTTCGCTCAACCCCGCGCGGCGGTAGTCCAGCGTCAGCCGCTCGCCTTTTACGGGGTCCTTGAGCAGCGCGCGCAAGGCGAAGCCGTGTGCGGTGAGGCAGTAGAGGCACTGGTTCTGCATCGAAACCACTACGGAGATCATCTCGCGCTCGGCTTTGCCGAGACCCGGCGAGGGCTGCATCAAGTCTTCGAAATGCGCCCGCCACTTGTTGAAACGGCCTTCCCGCCAGGCGAACGCGGAGAACACGTTGGGCACAAACCCGAGCTTCTCTTCGAGCTGATCGAACAGGGCGCGAGTTTCGGCTGACAGAGCGGAGCGATCGGCGATCGGGAACCAGGAGATTCGGTCTTCCATTTGCACAGGGTACCAGCCTCGGCGCGGCGCTAGTGCTGAGTGCTGAGTATCCAGTCCCGCCTCAAGGCGATGCGAAAGCGTTTGGGTCCGTGCAGCTGCCGGGCATCGTGGCGTTCCTTGCCTTCGCGCTACCGGCTCGCCAAGACGCTGCTTCGTCTTTTGGGCCCTCAGTTTGGTGGTGCCGGAGGGCTGAAAGGGCCGTGCGGACCGTCCGGCTCGTCGAGGCCTCCGCCGCCGAGTCCCTCGAAGCCCGGTGGGCCGCCACCGCCGTCGCGCAGGCGTTCGAGGATCTCCTTGGCCATGCTGTCCATCTGGTCCGGAGTGATCCCCATGCGTTCGAGCGTGGTGCGCATCAGCCGCTGGACCTCTTCCATGTCTTCCCGGATAAGGGCGTCGGCCATTTCCAGTTGCGTCTCAACGGCAACGAATCGTTCGCGCCGCTGCGACTCACTCTCCGTCGTGAGGATGGTCGACATCAGGCGCGTGAAGAGCTGGGTGGTGCGTGCGATGCGGATGCGGTCGTCGTGGTGCGGCGGAAACTCGCCGGTCACCGCCACTTCGAGCCCGGTGCGCTTGTCGGAGGCTGCGTACTGTTCTGGCATAGCTCGGTTACAGACTACCGCACGGTTGCCGCTCACGCCCCGGTAAAGGCGACGAGCCGCCTTCCCGAGGAGAAGCCTGATCGCCGGAGGACTGGCGATTCAGAACCGTGAATGGGCAGTGCCGAGCGGGCCGTCCGGTGTTAATGCCGGATGATCTCGTAGCGAGCGCACTGTCCTGCCGTTGGCCGGCAGACGACGAGCGATAGCGCGAAGGCCGTCTCGAACAACCGGGGCAGGGGCTCAGATGTCGAGGTTTTTTACGTTCGCGGCGTTCGCCTGGATGAACTTCCGCCGGTGGGCCACTTCGTCGCCCATCAGTTCGTAGAAGAGGATGTCCGCTTCGGCTGCGTTGTGGACATTCACCTGGAGGAGCGCGCGGGTGTCCGGCTTCATGGTGGTATCCCAGAGCTGCTCGGCGTTCATTTCACCGAGGCCCTTGAAGCGCTGGACGTTCACGGTCTGCTTCTTGCCTTTGCGGAACTCGTCGAGTTGCGCGTCGTTGTAAAAATACTTGATGTCCTTACCGGCGGCGGCGCGGTAGAGCGGGGGCTGGGCGATGTACAGGTACCCGCCGTCGATCAGCTCCGGCATGTTGCGGAAGAAGAAGGTGAGCAGGAGCGTGCGAATGTGGGCGCCATCGACATCGGCGTCGGTCATGATGATCACTTTGTGGTAGCGCAGCTTGGAGACATCCCAAGTCTCGCGGATGCCCGTGCCGAGCGCCGAGATCACGAGCCGGATCGCTTCGTGGCCGAGCATCTTATCCGGGCGCGCCTTTTCCACGTTCAGGATCTTGCCGAAGAGCGGCAGGATCGCCTGGTTGCGCCGATCCCGGCCCTGCTTGGCTGAGCCGCCCGCGCTATCGCCCTCGACGATGAAGATCTCTGACTCCTCGGGATCGCGGCTGGAGCAGTCGGCCAGCTTGCCCGGCAGCGTGCCGCTTTCGAGCGCTGACTTGCGGTGCACCAGGTCACGCGCCTTGCGAGCCGCTTCACGCGCACGGGAGGCCATCAGGCACTTTTCGATGATCCGGCGGCCGTCGTTCGGATTTTCTTCGAGGTGTTGTGTGAGCGCCTCAGCGAGCACGCTCTGCACCTGTCCCGAAACCTCGGGGTTCCCGAGGCGGGTCTTCGTCTGGCCTTCAAACTGGGGCTCTGGCAGCTTGACGGAGATGACCGCCACGAGTCCCTCGCGCACGTCGTCGCCGGTGAGGTTCGGGTCGTTGTCCTTCAGGATCTTGTTCTTGCGGGCGTATTCGTTGAGGACGCGTGTCAGGGCCATGCGGAAGCCGGTCAGGTGGCTGCCGCCGTCGATCGTGTTGATCGAGTTGGCGAAGGTGAAGACGGATTCGTTGAAGCCGTCGTTGTACTGGATGGCGCACTCGATTGCGTTGCCGTCGATTTCGCGGTCAACGTAGATCGGCTCTGGGTTAACCGCTTCGCGCTCACGGTTGACGTGCCGCACGAAGCTCTTGATGCCGCCTTCGAAGTAGTAGTTCACTTCCTGGCCGTCGCGCTCGTCCAGCAGGTGGAACCAGACGCTCTTCGTCAGGTAGGCGTAGAGCCGCAGCCGTTCGGATTCGATCTTGAAGTCGAAGTCCACGCTTTCGAAGATCGTGTCGTCCGGGAGGAAGCTGACAGTGGTGCCGCGGCCGCGGGCCACGCCATTCAGGCTAGTTGGTGTGAGTTCCGTCTGCGGGGCGCCGCGCTTGTACTCCTGGCGGTAGATCTTGTTAGCGTGCTGTTCGCCCTGCGCTTCAGCGTCCGGGACAACTTCCACCCAGAGGTCCGCGGAAAGGGCATTGACCACGCTTGCGCCGACGCCGTGCAGGCCACCGGAGACTTTGTAGCCGCCGCCGCCGAACTTGCCGCCCGCGTGCAACACGGTGAGCACCGTTTCGACCGCTGTTTTGCCCGTCTGCTTCTGGATATCGACGGGGATGCCGCGGCCGTTGTCGCTGACGGTGCACCAGCCGTTTTGGTGGATGACCACTTCCACGCGGTCGCAGAAGCCCGCCATGGCCTCGTCAACGGCGTTATCCACGAGCTCTTTGATGAGGTGGTGGAGGCCGGACTTATCGGTTGTGCCGATGTACATGCCGGGGCGGCGGCGGACGGCCTCCAGGCCTTCGAGCACCTGGATATGCGCTGCGGTGTACGAACCGGGGGAAGCTTCTTGCGTTGTCATTAAGTGGTGTGTCTGCCCTCGGCGGCCGCCCGCGCGGTGCTGGGCTGAAACCGCTTGGATACCTGATCAGTTTAGCACAAACGGGCGCATTTTGCCAGTTTTCGGGCCCCCTGCGCCCTATCGCTGAATCTAGCAACCGCTCGTGGCGGCGCCCACACTCCGGCTAGCCAGGACCTTTTGGCAAGCTGGCAGCAGCAGATCGAACTTCTGATCGACGTTGTCCCTGTGCCCTTGTGAATCGCGGTGGAACTGGTCTGATTGCAGGTGGCGTTCGGTCACCGGCTGGGTGAGATAGTGCGGCTGATCGTAGCCCAGGTAGTCGACGTGGAGTTCGGCGCAGAGCCGTTGCAGGCCACGGTGGACGGCCAATCGCCGCGCTTCCGTTTGCTGCCGCAGCTTCCCGTTCAGGCTGCTGTCCGTCAGGCCGTTGGCGCTGGCGACGAGCAGGTGGGTGCTTTCATTCCGTAGCACCACGCGGACGCAGTCAGCCATGCGCTGCACCACCTCGTCCGGCTCGAAGTGATAGGCGCCCTGGAGACGTTGGCGCGCGAAATCTCTGGTGCCGCGGAAGGGGGCGTTGTGGGCCAACCACCCGGCGCCGTTCGCCTTTAATGCGAGGCGTGCAATCGGGGGACCAAGCGGCCCCAGCATGCGTTCGATCCGCAACGGCACCGATTGGTGGTTAAACCAAAACTGGTTCGCCTTGAGGTAGACCAGGTCCGGTTCGAAGCGTTCGACCCAGCCGCTCATGATCCCTGCCGCGTCAGCCGTGGGCCAGAGGGGACGGGAGGTGATCTCCACAGGCTCGCCGAGAGCTTCGGCCAGCCTCGGCTCGAGCAGCTTGTGCCTCAGCTGGCCTTCAGGCACCGCAGCACTGGGCCGATCGTTGCTGTTACCAACCCAAAGGATCTTCACAACCCGAATGTAGCCATCAGCCGCCGTCCCGTCGAACGCTTTCCGGTACACTCCGGGCGATGCCGAACCCCGATTCGCCGCGCCGCCGCCCTTCGATCGATGACTACCTGATGGGCATCGCTGTCGCCGTCCGCGCTCGCGCAAACTGCAGCGGACAGCGGGTGGGCTCGGTCATCGCCCAGGACGGCCGGATCATCTCCACTGGTTACAACGGCACCCCGCGCGATATGACCAACTGCGAGGATGGTGGCTGCCATCGCTGTTCGCATCGCGCCGAATTCGTCTCGGGCACTGGATATGACCTTTGCATCTGTGTCCACTCCGAGCAGAACGCCCTCCTCGCGGCAGCCCGGTTCGGGATCTCGGTGGACGGCGCGACGTTTTACACGACGACCCGGCCATGCTTCGGCTGCACGAAGGAGATGCTCCAGGCCGGCATCGCGCGTGTCTTCTTCATTCACGATTGGGTCTCTCCCGACGAACGGATGAGGGCCGAATATGAGCGCCTACAGACCAAGCTCCCTGGCGGCATCCGGCGACTACGGCTCGCGGACCCCGACGCTTACTGGGCGACCGCCGGGCGCGTCGCCACGCCAGAGGATGCCGGTCACTGAGGGGCGGCTGATCGCGGCGGAGTACTTGGGTGGTTCGTGTTCTGGAACCGAACGCCGTTCCCGTAGCGGGGCCCGATCCGCTAGACTCGGGAAACTTTGCGCGGAGGTCATTTATGGGACGGCTAGAGGACAAGATCGCGGTTGTTACAGGCGGCGCCAGCGGGATCGGCGAGGGCACCGTCCGGCTCTTCGTGGCTGAGGGAGCGAAGGTGGTGATAGCGGACGTGCAGGATTCCCGCGGCCAGAAGCTCGCGGAGGAACTCGGCCCAAACGCCGCCTACGTGCACACCGACGTTAGCCAGGAGGCCGAGGTCCAAGCGAGCATCGAAACGGCGCTTTCGAAGTGGGGCCGGTTGGACTGCATGTTCAATAATGCTGGCTTTGGCGGCGTTTCCGGCCCAATCGAAAGCACTGACATGGAGGCCTTCGATCAGACGATGGGCGTGCTCTTTCGCGGGGTGGTGCTGGGTATGAAGCTTGCCGCGCCGGTGATGAAAGCGCAGGGCTACGGCAGCATCATCAGCACCTCCAGCGTCGCCGGGGTGGGCATCGGTTACGGCCCGCACGTCTACAGCGCGGCCAAGGCAGCGATCATCCACCTGACGAAGTCGGTTGCCAACGAGTTGGGCGAAAGCGGAGTGCGGGTCAACGCAATCTGTCCCGGCGGCATCGCCACGCCGATCTTCGGCAAGGGCATGGGCCTGACCGCGGAAGAGGCCGACGGCACCCTCGAGTTCATGAAAGTCCGGCTCGCCGAGGGGCAGCCAATCAAGCGCGCGGGTCTACCGAGCGACATCGCCGAGGCCGCGCTATGGCTGGCCAGCGACGCCTCCAGCTTCGTCAGCGGCCATGCGCTGGTGGTCGACGGCGCACTGACCACCGGCCGGCTCTGGTCCGAACGCCAGGCAGCGGCCGCTGCTCGCTTTAGCGGCGTCGCCGGGGCCACGGCAAAACAGTAGAAGGTGGCGCCATGACGGACCTCGAAACGAAAGTTGCCAGCGAGACCCGCGCCCGCGGCGTCCATCCAGCCGTATTGGCGGCGCAGGCGCGGCGGTAGCGTGTTCTGGCGAAAGAAACGTCCACCGTTCGTCCGCGCTGAACCCCCGCGAGAGGTAACGCTGCCCGCCCTCGGCTCTGTCCGAAATGCCGTGACGCAGCCGCGCCCCCACGGCTGGGCGGAAGTTGAGAGCGTCATCGTTTTCGAACCTGAGTTCCTGCCGATGCTCGCGGGACTAGACGCCTACAGCCACGTGATCGTGACCTTCTACATGGACCTGGCCGAGGAGGCGCCCGGCAAGCCCGAGCAGGTCACTCTGAAGAGCGGCCGCCGCTACGGCATCCTCGCCACTCGCAGCCAGCTGCGGCCTAACCACCTCGGAGTCTCCGCTGTGCGCTTGCTGGGGGTAGACGGCGCAAACGTGCGCGTGATTGGCCTCGACGCCATCGACGGCACGCCCGTGCTCGACATCAAACCCTATCTGCCAGAATACGACGCCCATTCGTCCGCTAGCATCCCGCAGGAATGATGCGCGCGGTACTATCCGGATCATGAAACCGCTGGTCGCCGTGACCATGGGCAGTTCGCCGGGCGATGCCGCGGGCCGTCCGCCGCGCGCCACGCTGAACGCGGCCTACCTGCGCGCGATCGAAGATGCGGGCGCGGCGCCTGTCTTGATCGCTCCGGGGATGGACCACGGAACGATCGAGGCCCTGATGTCCACGGTTTCCGGGCTGGTCCTCACCGGCGGCGGGGATGTCGATTCCGCGCGCTACGGCCAGCCCGCCCACCCCAAGACCGTGGGCGTTTCGCCTGAACGTGACGAGATGGAGGACGTAGCGACTCTCTGGGCGCTGGAACGTGACCTTCCAATCCTTGCTATCTGCCGAGGTCTTCAGTTCCTGAACGTCGCGCTCGGAGGCACGCTCCACCAGCACCTGCCGGAAGACCCTGGTGGCGGCATCAACCATGCCCAGAAGGAGCGCGGTTTCGCACGAGACGAACCGACGCACGGCGTGCGGATGGCGCCCGGGAGCTGCCTTGCGGCGTTGTTGGGGGCAGACCGGACGAACGTGAACAGCATGCACCACCAGGCGATCAACCAGCTCGGTTCAGGCCTGGTGGCGACAGCGTGGGCGGACGACGGTTGCATCGAAGGCGCCGAACTCCCCGGACGGCGCTTCGTGGCCGGCGTGCAGTGGCACCCCGAAGAGATGGCCACACGAGACGAACCGGCGCGCCGCCTGTTTGCGGGCTTCGTGGCGGCAGCGAACCGCTCGCAAAGCTGATGCCAGGCCCTGAGTTCTTCTGGGTCGAATGTCCGGCACGCGGCCGCCTGGCGGTTATCAGCCGGCCGCGTGGCAGCCTCTGGTTGGCCGACGACATGGCGCACCTGCTGACCGCTGGCGTCGATACGATCGTGAGCCTTCTCGTGGAGGGTGAATTGCGCGAACTTCACCTCGATGACGAAGAGGCCGAGGCGCGCCGCGCCGGCCTCTCGTTCGTTTCGTTGCCTGTGCCAGACCTTTCGACGCCTGTCGATGACGCAGCGATCATGCCCGGCCTCCACGCCCTCCGCGATGAGCTGATTGCGGGACGGACGGTGGTCGCGCATTGCCGCATGGGCGTGGGCCGTTCACCGATGTGCGTCGCCAGCTTGCTGGTTCTGCTCGGTGTGCCTGCCGCGGAGGCCTGGCGGCGGATCACCGCCGTCCGTGGCCGCGACGTGCCAGACACCGCCGCGCAAGGGCGCTGGGTGCAGGCGCTGGAACTGCGCCAACGGGAGACCCCGTAGACGCAGCGCCTAAACTCCTGCCTCAGCGCGGCAGGTCTTCTCGATGAATCTCCGTCTCGGTGCGCGGTGCGCTTTCGCGAATGACAACCGTCTCCGGTCGAGGGGCGGATTCGCGCATTACGACGGTCTGCGGGCGGGGAGCTTGGTCATGGACAATCACGTCCGAGCCCGTTGTGCGGCGTCCGAACGGGGCGCTACTGGCGAACGGGGCGAAGCTGCTCCAGAAGAGCAACGAGAGCGCCAGCCCGATGACGCCAACGATCATCAGGATCGCGCCGATCGTGGTGAGATCCACGCCCGAAACGGTGTAGGTCACGGCCCAGTAGAGGATCGCGCCCACGGCGATAAGAAAGAGGCTGAATCCGGTGCTCATGATGAGTACTTCCTTCGGTCGAATGGGGATCGCTCCCGAGGCGACGCGGGTACGCGCGGCCATCGCGAGTGGTGCTTGAACGCCGGTGGTAACCGCCGTTTCGAACAGTAAGGATCGTATTCGCCGGACCCTGCGAGAAGCGTAAACGGCTGAGGCTGCGCGGCTCGCAAACCCGTAGCAAAGTTTGGAAACCGGCGCGGGCCATGGCGATGCCCGGAAGCTCTCGCGGAGCTATCTTGCGCCCGGGCAACCTTCCGGGCTTCTATTGCGGGCCGGCCATCTTTCTCTCACCCAACGGTGGCCAAACCCTACGGTCGCCCGGCCAGCGCGTTCTTGTATGCGTTGCCATCGCGCATGATCAGGTGGAACGACTCCCGGTGCGTCAATACCGAGATGTCCGCGAGCGGGTCTCCTGAGACCGCCAGGATATCCGCGCGCTTGCCGGGCACGATCGTGCCCACCTTGTCCGCGATCGTGCAGCACTCCGCGGCGGTCTTCGTGGTGGCCACAATCGCCTGCATCGGGCTCATGCCCTGCGCGACCATCAGTTCCAGTTCACCGGCGTTCGTGCCGTGCACACCGACGCCTGTGTCCGTGCCCATGGCGATGCGCACGCCGCGTTCGACGGCGTACTTGAAGCTCGCCTGGTGGGCGACCAGCACTTCCTTCGATTTGCGTACGCCGTAGTCCGGCATGGAGCCCGGATTCTCTTCGGCCAGTCGCAGCACTGACACGGGTGCGATGAGCGTTGCCACCAGGAAGGTGCCGCGCTTCAGCATCTCGTCGATCACGCGGTCGTCCAGGTAGATACCGTGCTCGATCGATTCGACCCCCGCGAGGACGGCGTTGAGGATTCCCTGGTTGGCCTGGGCGTGGGACATCACCGTCTTGTGGGCGGCGTGCGCTTCGTATACCACGGCGGCGATTTCGTCCGGCGTCATGCCCGTTGCCGCTGGCTCGTCGTTGGGCGAAAGCACGCCTCCGCTGGTCATGATTTTGATCTGGTCGGCGCCGGCGCGGAGGATTTCGCGAGTGGTTTTGCGCGCGCCCTCGGGGCCATCAACCAGGTTCTCGGGCAGCTCGGCGTTGGCTACGCGCAGGCGCACGCCGTTGACCATCGTCGCGTCGCCGTGTCCGCCGGTCTGGGAGATCGCGCTGACCGCGATTCGCAGGCGCGGTCCGGGGAAGAGGCCCTTCTCGATCGCCAGGCGCACCCCGCGAGGGGTGCCTCCGGCGTCGCGCAGCGTGGTAAACCCGTGATCGAGGGAGGTTTGAGCGTTTTTCAGGGCCTCGGCGACCGAGAGGCTGAACGGCGTTGCCAGCCGCTGCTCCATGCCCCGAGGCGGCGAGCTCATGAGGTGCACGTGGCAATCGATCATGCCGGGCATCACCGTCATGCCCGTGGCGTCGATGACATCGGCCCCGGCGGGGATCGAGCCATCGCTATTCACCGCCATGATCACGCCGTCCTCAATGACAATGACGGCATTGCGAACGGGCTCGCCGCCGTTCCCGTCGATGAGGGTGCCGCAGTGGATCGCCGTGGGCATGCAGAAACTCCCGGAGTGAAGGTTCACGCAGTCTAGCGGAGCGCCGCCGAATCGCGACGAGTCCTGGCCTCTGTCGCCTTCCGTCCAGGCTCTACCCGAGCTTTTTCACGTCGTCGATCACGCCCAGCAGCAGTCGGATTTCGACCCGATCGCCAGGCTGGGGGTCCTTGTAGATGCTCTCCAGCGCCACCCGCCCTTCGGTCACGCGGTCAGGGTCGTCCTTCGCTGCATAGGCGATGCGCAGGTAGCGGGTGCCGTGGATGTCGTACGGCTGGACGGCGGCGAGTATGGCTTCCATACCCCTAGTGTAGCTCGAGGTCCGAGGTGACAGGCACGAGGCGCGTCCAGCGTCTACCGCGGACGCACTAAGCCGTCGATACTCCTCGGGAGCACTCGAACGGGGGCTCGATCACGGGGGAACACTTTGCCTCAGCGACAGTACGGGATTCTCATCACGATCGGATTGGCGGTTGTGGCAGCGGCCATCGGTGGCGTGATTCTTTTGAGTTCCGGCCGCGCGAGCGAAGTGGACCTCACCTCGGCGAAGCTCGTTCCCGCCGACCCCGCCCTCTACGTTGCTTTCAATACGGACCTCTCTTCGAGCCAATGGGTGGCCGCCTTCAGACTCATCGAGCGGTTGGGCACAGCCAACCCGGAAAAGCGTTTGAAGGAGACCGCGTTGGACGGCGGTGTGGATTGGGAGAAGGATGTCGCCCCGTTCCTGGGCGGCAACGCGGCGGTCTATCTGCGCGGCTTTAGCATCTCGGACCTGTCAGTGCAGGGCGCGGCGATCGTCAAGTGCAGAGATGCGAAACGCGCGCTTGAGGTGGTCCAGGACCAGTCTGGCCTCGATTTCGTACAACAGAAGTACAACGGCGTCACCTACTTTGATGGCGGAGGCATGTATCTGGCGCGCATCGGTGACCACCTCGTGCTGGCCATGGATGACCCGAGCATGCGCGAAGTGATCGATGTCTCCACCGGCAAGAAGCCTTCGCTGGACAGCGTTGGGGACTTCAAATCCCTGCGCGACGAGTTGACGACCAACTTCCTCGCATTTGTGTACATGGACGCGAGCGCTTTCGCCGACGGGATCTTCGGCGGCGACGCTGCATTGAAGGATGCCCTCCGGGCCTCCGGCGCGGGCGACCTCGCGCTCAAGCCGGGCGCCGCGGTTATCGGCGCTAAGGGGCAGAGCTTCGAATTCCAGGCGGCGGCCGTCGGCAAGGCTGGCGATGCTTCGCCGATGCTTTCGCCGCGCACCCCGAAGTTCGCCGCGATGGTCCCGGCGGACGTCTCGATTTTCTTCTCGACCACGAAACTGGCGCAGACGTGGCAGCAGGTCAAAGGCAACAGCAAGACGCAGTTGGATACCTTCTTCCGAGACCAGGGCGACTACCGCAACCTGGACGAGGCGTTGAAGGCCGCCGGCCAGAAGGTCGGCCTGAAGAACATTGAGGAGCTGATCAATCTCTTCAGCGGCGAGATGTCCGTCGCCGCCTGGTTCCCCAGCATGGATGAAAGCGACGCCCAGGTAGCTCTATTGGCCGACGTCGCGGATGCAGCCAAGGCGCGCAAGGTAATCGACTCCGTGGTTGCCAGCTCGGGCAAGGCAAAGTCGCGGACTGAAAAGGTGAACGGCGTGGAGATGACCTTCGTGCTCAGCGATGCCGGCGACGAATTGGGCTACGCGGTGACGGACAGTTACATGATCTTCGGCACTGCGAAAGCCGCGCGCTCAATCGTGGCGAAGGACTTCGGCCCTGACCTCGCAGGTGCGGCGAAGTACCAGAAGACGGTCAAGGAGATGCCCACCGCGCTCGGCACTTTTGCCTACTTCGATGTGGCGAACCTTCTCCGCCTGACCAGCGGCGGCGTCCCGGTGGACCTGGATGTCGCCGAAAAGGTGCTCCAGGGGGCGATCGTGAACTTCGTGGAGGAGCGCGGCGTGGCCCGCGTCTCGGGCGTGATTACTATCGCCGAGAAATGAGCTGGCGGCGCCTGCTCAACTCGTGGCGAGTGGCGGTCGGCCCGCTTGCGCTCGCTGGCTTCTTTCTGCCCTGGGCGCACGGCCCGGGCGTCCTGGCGGCCAACGAATTCACTGGCTTCATGCTCGTCGGCTTCGCGGGACGGCTGCAACAGCTCGACCTCTCGCTAACAGTTGGCGGCGGGCTCTGGCTGGCGCGCCTGGTTATTCTCGGCGTGGCGATCGCTGGCGCATGGCAGACACTGCTCGCGCCAATGCATCGCTGGCACCTGGGATACGCGATTAGCGGCTGGTACCTCGCGGGCTTCGCCGCACTTGCCTGTGTGGTGGGCGTGGCCAAATCAGGCGTGGTGATGCCGCCGCCCGGGCTGGCGCTCGTGCTCGCGGCCGGTGTGCTCTTCCTGATGACCCGCTGGGCTACTCCTCGCTGAGGAGAGCGAGCGCCTCGCTGATCTGCGTTGCGGCGGCGCGCTCGTGCTGTGCGGCGCGCCGCAAGGCCATCGCCGCCCCTCGGCGCAGCCCGGCGTTGGCCACATTCCCGTGCCCGCCTGTCGGGAACGGGAAGAGCGTGATCAGCGGCGAGAGCGCTTGCACTTCGTCGCGGACCGCACGTTCGGCGGCAGCCAACGGAACGGCGAGATCCGGCAGCGAGGCCGCGAGGTCAGCGAGGAACTCCGCGCCGTCCATCCGGGCCGCCTGGAGTACCGCCAGCGTGTAGGCGTTGCCAGCGCGGTCCACTTCGATTTCGGAATCGAATGCATCGGCCCAGGCATCGATCCCGTGGGTGCCGCGTGGTTGGCCGTCGGCCTCGCCGTCAAGGCCCGCGAAGCAGTCCAGCGCCGTCTGAAGCGCGCCGCCCACGGCCTCGAAGGCGTCGGTCTCACACGGTTCCACCGGCGCGTACAGTTCGATTCGGCCAATGACCGAAGGCCAGTCTCGCCAGAGCGCGATCGGCCCCACCTCTTCGCTCAACACGTCGTGCACCAGGAAGCCCTCGCGCGCTGCATCGTAACCGTAGACGATCGCGTGTTCGTGGAGGTGGAAGTCCCAGCCGAGGAGCGGCCGGCCGGCATCCAGGTGAGGCACAGCCCAGGCGATCGCCTCGGCCCGCGGGATGTCCGGCGCTTCGCCGGCAGCGACGGCGCGGCCAAAGCGTTCCCAGCGGTAGCCGGTGCGGGCGTACCGCTCCACCATCGCCTTCCAATCGAGGTCAGCGGCCCCCGAAGGGAGCGCGACGACCTCGCCCTTGCGCGCGATGCAGGTGTGCCAGGCGTGGCCCGTGAGGCCCATGATCGCGTGGCGCGGCAGCGGCGCACCCAGGTGCTGAAGGATGCCATCCAGCGCGCCCGCCGCGCTCGTCCAATTTGGGGCAATCGCGAGGCCCGGGATCTCTGTCATTAGCTCAGGGTACAGGACGGGAATAGCAGCACCGAACTTAGAGACACCCACCCCCTATCCCTCGCGCCCCGCGTACGTAGAATGGGCTCTCACGCTTGGGCGGGAGGATTACTTGGCTGTCAACTGGGAACTTACCACTCTGCCGAACGGGCTACGAATCGTTACCACGCCGATGCCGACCACGCAGGCCGTCTCGGTCAACCTCTTTGTCGGTGTCGGCTCGCGGTCAGAACCGCAGCGCATCAACGGCATTACGCACTTCCTGGAGCACATGGTCTTCAAGGGCACCGAACGTCGCCCCGACGCGACCATGATCGCGGAGGAGATCGAAGGCGCGGGGGGCACCTTGAACGCCTACACCAACAAGGAGTTCACCTGCTACTGGAACCTGGTGCCGTTCAACCGCTTTGAGACGGCGCTCGACGTGGCCGCCGATATGCTCCTCAATTCGAAGCTCGAGCAGGTGGAGATCGACAAGGAGCGCACTGTTGTCCAGCAAGAATTGAAGCGCAACCACGACAACCCCGGCGCATGGGCCGGGCGGCTCATCGGCCAGGCGGTCTACGGCGAGCAGCCCTGCGGCTGGGACGTCGGCGGCAGCGTTGATCTGGTGCAGGAGATGCAGCGCCCGGACTTTGTTGAGCACATTGAAGCGTGGTACCGCGCTGGGAATGTTGTCCTATCGGTCGCCGGGAACGTCACGCACGAACAGGTGCTGGCCGCCGCCGAGCCCTTCTTCCTGGACATGGAGTCTGGTCCGCTTCCGAAGCTCGACAAGTACGACGCTTTGGTTAGCGGGGAGCGCGTGGTCACCGATAGCCGCGACATCGACCAGTGCACGCTCTACATCGGCTCGCCGATCTTCGGCCGGGACGACCCGGACAGGTTCGCGCTGCGAATCATGAATGACGTGCTCGGGGCCGGAATGTCCTCGCGCCTCTTCCGCGAAGTGCGCGAAAAGCGCGGACTGGCCTACTCGGTCAGCTCCGGCTACGGCTACCTCTCGGACGCCGGCGTCTTCACCATCTCGGCGGGCGTCAACCGCGAGCAACTCGCCGAGACGATCACGGTCTGCATCGACGAAGCGCAGAAGCTTTGCGACGCCCTCGTCCCGCCAGAAGAGCTGCGGAAGGCCAAAGACCACAACATCGGCCGCTTCCGGCTCTCTCTGGAGACCGCCTTTTCGCTCGGTCAGCGCAACGGCGAACTGTTGATCAGCAAAAACGCGATCGAATCGGTCGATTCGGTCGTCGAGCAGGTCGAAGCGATCACCGCCGAGCAGGTGCGGGCGGTGGCTCAGCGCCTCCTCGGCCGCGAAAAGATGCACGTGGCGGCTGTCGGCCCAAAGCTGGACAACGACGAGATCGCGAAAGCGCTGGGGTAGACTGAGGATTGCCGGACGACTTTTATTGCGACGAAGTCCTCTCGGGTAAGACTCCGGTCCGAATTGTCCGGGAGACCGGCAAGGTTCTCGCGTTTCATCACACCCGACCGCATTGGGCCGTGCACATTGTGGTGGTACCGAAGCAGCACATCCCTTCGCTTACAACCCTCGGGGCGGATGATGAGCCGTTGTTGCTTGAACTGCTTCGCGTGGTGAGTGACATTGCCGCCGTCGAGCGCGAGCAGGGCGGGGCCCACGTGGTGACGAACTTGGGCAAGTACCAGGAATCGAAGCATCTGCACTTCCATGTGGGCGCCGGCGAGGTTCGGGTGTAGATCGACCCCTATCCCGGCGGTGATCACCAGCCGCCGCAGCCCGCGTCAAGCAGACCGTTGAACCGGCTTGACCGTCGTCGTCACACCCCGCGCTTGTCGCCCCAGATCAGGATGTGCAGGCGAGTCGAGAAACGGTAGCCGCGTTGTGTGCAGACCTCCGCCAGCCACGGGCTGCGTTCGTGCAGATCCTCGGCGCTGCGACCCTCCGGCATCAGCACAACGCGCTCGGACGGCACCATGTACGCCCCGCACAGCGCCTCGACTTCGGCAATGTCGGGCTCGCTCTGCACGACGAACTTGAAGTACGCCCGCGGGTCACTTGCGAACCAGCGCAAAGGTGCGGGCCGAATCCGGGCCAGCCCTTCGTTACCCGAATGCAGCAACTTCGGCGACACGTTGAACTGGTCGATCAACGTTTCAAGGCCCGTCGGCAGCACCGTCCCGTTCGTCTCGACCTCGAGCCAGTGGTCCTGCTCCTTGAGCGCTTCCGCGAAGGGCACGAGTTGACGGCGCTGGAGCAGTGGCTCGCCGCCGGTGATCACCACTCGCCGCGGGGCGAGCTCGCGGACTGCATGCACCACCTGCTCGGCCGCCAGGGCCATCACCTGTTCGGAGCGTTCGAACCGCGACCAATCCCACGTGTAGGCGGTATCGCACCACGAGCATTGCAGGTTACAGACTGCCAGCCGCACGAACGTCGATGGCTGACCGGCCGACGGCCCTTCCCCCTGGATGGAGGCGAAAATCTCGGGGCGGCCGTCCGTCATGCGCGAGAGCAAGAGTTGGTCCATCAGGCGGTCGCAAGCGCGGGGTCCGCCACGCCGGCTGTCGCGAACCCCGCGGCGCGCAGTTCGCAGGAATCGCAGACGCCGCAGGGCGCCTCTCCGCCGGCGTAGCAACTCCAGGTGTGCTCCAGCGGGGCGCCAAGCTCCACCGCGTAGCGGACGATTTCGGCCTTGGACATGCGGATGATGGGCGCCTCGATGCGCATCGGCACGTTGTACGCCGTGCCCACCTTGCTCCCCAGGCGCAGTACTTCGACCAGGCTGTCGTAGAACTCGGGGCGGCAGTCCGGATAGCCCGAATAGTCGATTGCATTGGCGCCCACAAAGATCGCGCCGCTGAGTGACGCCGGGTCAGCGCCATCCCGTTCGATGCGCGAAAGCAGCCAGCTTTCCAGCGCCGCCGCCGCAAGGGTGACGAAAAACGTGTTGCGCAGCGGGACGTAGGTGATCGGGATGTCCGCGCCCATCTGCGCGGGGTCGCGATTCTCGGGGAGGGCGTAGGTCGCCGAGTCGGTCAGCGCGGAGTGCGAAGCGAGGCCCGCGTAAAACCCGGCATCGACGGTCAGCAGCGGGATGCCGAGCGCGTCGGCAACCGCCTGCGCTGAAGCCAATTCACGGATGTGCCGCTGTCCGTAGCCGATGCTCAGGGCGCGCACCTCATACCCTTCGCGCAGGGCATGGGCCGCAACGGTGGTCGAATCCAGGCCGCCTGAGAGCAGAACGATCGCTTGCATCTGGTGGCCCCTTCCCGGCGTTCACTCTACCGCGCCAGCGGCCGGGCGGGCAGCTCGGCCCCGCGAGTCCGGCGCGAATCAGAGCCGCGACTGACAAAGAGAGAATCTTTAGCCGGCGTCCAGGGCGTTTGGACCGCCGGACGTCGTCTCACTTCAATCATGAAGTTGCCAGCATGAAGTTGCCAGCATGAGTCTCCAGTCGGAGTCGGAGTCGGAGTCGGAGTCGGAGTCGGAGTCGGAGTCGGAGTCGGAGTCGTGAATCGTGAATTCCCGCCGCGCCCGCTATGCTCCACCGCATGCAAAGACGAACCCTCGGAAGCCTCGGCCCGGTTAGCTCTCTGACCATTGGTGGCGGCGGCCTCGGACAGGTCTGGGGCTCCACGTCGCGGGAAGAAGCCGTATCCACCCTGCGCAAGGCCGTCGATTGCGGCATCACGTTGATCGATATGGCGCCTATGTACGGCGCCGACGGCGAAGCCGAGCACGTGGTGGGCGAGACCTTCGCTGGCGCACTGCCCGCCGGTGTCCGCGTGACGACGAAGCACCTCCTTGGCACGCCGCCCGCGGGCGAGGTCTACGCCCGGCTCTCCACCAGTCTGAACGCCAGCCTGGAGCGGATGAAGCTCGCGCGCGTCGATGTGCTGATTGTCCACGGCATGCTGGACGCCAGCGCGCCCGAAGGGGCGACAGGCCGCACGTCGCTCTCGCTGCTCGCCAGTGCTGTCATCCCGGCATTCGAGCGGCTGATCGGCGAAGGCCGAATCAGTGGCTGGGGCATCACTGGGGTGGGGTACCCGTCATCGGTCATCGAAGCACTTTCCTCTCAGTCTCCACCACACATCGTGCAGTGCATCGCCAACCTGCTCGATTCGCCCGGCGGCATGAAGCGCTTCGAGGAAGACGCCCGGCCGCGCGAAATCATCGCCGCCGCAAACCGCAACGGCGTGGGCGTGATGGGCATTCGCGCGGTGCAGGCCGGCGCCCTGACCAGCGCCATCGACCGCCACCTCCCCGCCGGCCACCCCGAAGCGCTCGACTTCGCGCGCGCCGCGCCGTTCCGCCAATTGGCCGCCGAGATGTCCGCCACGCCCGCGTTTCTCGCTCACCGCTACGCGCTCTCGATCCCCGGCGTCGATACGGTCGTCCTCGGGGTCAAGAACCGCGACGAACTGGACGAATGCCTGGCGGCGGAGGGCGCTGGCCCGCTCTCGGACACTGAGATGGCGCGAATCGACGCAGCCGTGGGCCGCACGCGCTAGCCGGCAACGCTCGAGTTCGAGTCCGTTTCGGTAGCCCGCTTCATCACGCCTTCGAGGAATTCGTGGTCGCCGAGGATCGCGTGTTCCGGCACGTACATCCGGCCGTAGCGTTCCAGGTAGACCAACTGTTTCGAAGCGAGAAAGTTCGAGCGCTGGAAGCTCGTATCGAAGTAGCCCGTCTTGAACGACAAGCGGTAGGCCTTCGCCGTCCGCCGGTTCTGGCGAAGCTTTTGCAGCCGCGAGCGCTTCTCCACCGGCTTCCCTGTTGCCAGCGAGAGCACTTCATCGGTGCCAGCGAAGAGGGTGGCCATGCTCACGTCCTTCAGCGGCAGCGTGAGGATCGGTTCGAGCATCGCCCGCACCATCGTCCCGATCTCCTCGTCGGTCAGGCCAAACCCCTCGCGCAGGCCAGTGCCTTGAATTCGTACAGTGGCGTCTTTGATTGGGCCCCAGGCATCTTCGTCCCCGAGCGCGGCTTTGACGAGGTTGCGCATGAGCTGATGGGAGTCCGTATCCAACTGCGCCACGATCCCCCAATCGAGCATGCCGAGACGCCCATCCGGCAAGGCGAGCAAGTTCCCGGCGTGGATGTCGGCGTGGAAGATGCCGTTGTGGATGGCGGTCAAAATCCACGCTCGCAGCAGTTCTCGGACTAGGCTCTTGGGGTCGATCCCCAGCCGTCCCACGCCCTCCAGGTTGTCGATCGGCACACCGTCGAGGTACTCCATGGTGAGCACGCGCTGGCCGGAAAGTTCCTGGTGCACCGCCGGCACAACCAAAAGCGTGAGCCCGAAGTCTTCGAACAGTTCACGGAAATGGTTCATGCTGCGCGCCTCGTTGCGCAGGTCCAACTCCTCGGCGAGTTGACCGCGCAGCCCCACGAGGTAGCCCACCAGGGCAAACGCGCCTTCGTTTCCGCCCATCGTCGCCGCTGCCTTGAAGGCTGGCAGCATGATGCCGATATCCGCCGACACCGTCTCCGCCAGGTTGGGGCGGATAAACTTCACCGCCACTGTGCGCCCATCCTTCAGCACCGCACGGTGGACCACGGCCATCGAGGCGGCCGCGAAGGGACGCTTTTCGAAGCTTGCAAAGGCGTCTTCAATGCGCAGCCCGGTGTCTTCCTCGAAGATCGCACGGATTTCGCGATGCGGCACGCCCGGGCCGCGGTCCAGGGTGCCGCGAAACTCCTCTGCCACTGGTTGCGTGACGATCGCCGGGGCAGAGGCGAGGAACTGCCCGAACTTCACGTAGGTCGCGCCCAACTCTTCGAACGAAGCTCGTAGCGCGCGGGACATGCTCACGCGGTCCTCGGGCCTTCGCAGCAGTTTGCGGATCGCCACGGGCGCCAGGTGTGCCGAAATCACGGCGACCGTCCGTGCGAGCCGCCTTCCGCGCACGCCAAGCGACGGTGGCGGGAGGGGCACTGGCGTCGGCGGTATGAATGGGGTCATCTCGCCCGATTGTAGATGCGCCCCGCGTTAGAGCCCGCGCGGGATGCTCGTGGGCTGGGCCTCGCCTACCCTGTAGCCATGCTCGTAGTCCAGAAGTACGGCGGCACCTCCGTCGCCGATGCCGACCGCATTCGTCACGTTGCGGGCCGCGTGATCAAGCGTGTCAGAGCCGGGGACCAGGTGGTCGTCGTGGTCTCCGCGATGGGGAACACGACGGACGAACTGATCGACCTCGCTCTCTCCGTGGCGCCAGACCCGGACCCGCGCGAGCTGGACATGCTGCTCTCGACCGGCGAGCAGATGTCGGTTGCGCTCGTAGCGATGGCGTTACGGGCCTTGGGCCAAGAAGCGGTGGGGCTGACCGCGAACCAAGCCGGCATCTTCACGCGCGCACATTACGGTTCTGGGCGCATCGCGCGGGTGGACGCGGAGCGTGTCCGTGCTGAACTTGCGGCGGGCCGGGTACCGATTATCGCCGGCTTCCAGGGCACCACGGAGGACCAGGAGATCGTCACCCTTGGGCGCGGGGCGAGCGATACCACCGCCGTCGCGCTGGCGATTGCCCTCGGCGCGGTACGCTGCGAAAACTGCAAGGACGTTGAGGGCGTTTACACCGCCGACCCGCGCATCGTCCCCACCGCCCGCCGCCTGATCGACATCAGCTACGAAGAGATGCTGGAATTGGCGACGCAAGGCTCGACAGTGATGCACAACCGCGCGGTGGAACTCGCCTCTGTCTATAACCTGCCGATCCTGGTCACCTCCAGCATGGTGGATGCGCCCGGTACCCTTATCCATGGAGAGTCTGAATTGGAAGAACGCAACCGCGTGCGCGGGATCGCGCACGACAGCGATGTCGCCAAGATCACCGTCCGCCGCGTGCCGGACCAGCCGGGCATCGCGGCCAACATCTTCGAGCCGCTGGCCAATGCGGGCATCAGCGTGGACACGATCGTCCAGAATGCCAGCGAAGGCCAACTGACGGACCTCACGTTCACGCTTTCCCGCAGCGACCTGCGCAAGGCCGAGGCCATCATGCCCGGCATCTGCGCCGCTGTGAACGCTGCGGAATACACCTCGGACGCCAACCTCGGCAAGGTCAGCATCGTTGGCGTGGGTATCCAGACAGCCCATGGCTACGCGGCGCGCATGTTCCGCACGCTGTTCGACGCGGGAATCAACATCGAAATGATCTCTACCAGCGAGATCCGCCTGACCTGCATCATCGCCTCCGAACGGGTGTTCGATGCCGTCCGTGCCCTGCACGATGCGTTTGAGCTGGAGAGCGCTGAACCGTCCAACGATTAGGCGACTGAACTGCTGCCGCCCGCGTGTAATCAACACGTGAGCATCCAAACGACATCCCCGGAGCGGAGTGCCAAACGTCAGAGGGGCTTTGTTTACGCCAGCATCACCATCCGCAACCGAGCCGACGACGTTCGGCTCGGTGAAGGACTCATCGCGCCGAGCGACGTTCGCACACTCGAATTGGAGCGCGTCCTCGTCGATACGGGCGCCAGCACCCTCGCCCTCCCGGCGCCGATGATCGCCACCCTCGGGCTCGAACTCATCGAAGAAGTGATCGTGGATACCGCCACAGGGTCTTACCCCACTCGCATGTATCGAGACGCGAGCCTGACCGTCGGCGGCCGCATGGGGGACTTCCGCTGCCTGGAGTTGCCGGCCGATGCTCAACCGCTGTTGGGTGTGCTCCCCATGGAGGAACTCGGCGTCGAACCAGATGTGATCGCTCACGAACTCCGCTTCCTGCCGAGGGGCGAAGGCGGTAAAAGCCACATCTTTTTGATGGGACATTCCTTCCTATCGACCTCTGAGTGAGCGGACTCGCTATACTGGGCGGTACCCGAGTTGTGTGAGGCTACTGATGTCTGAAACCGTGCTCTACGATGTCCAGGATGGCGTTGCCACCATCACCCTTAATCGCCCCGAATCGCTCAACGCGATGAACCCCGAGATGCTCGCCACCATGTTCGTGGTGGCCGAAAAGGCGAGCACGGACCCCGGCGTGCGCTGCGTCGTGGTCACCGGCAACGGCCGTGCTTTCAGCGCAGGCGGAGACGTGAAGGCGATGGCCCAGGGCAACGCTTCGGGCGGCCGTCGCGAGGGAGCGGTCGGCAGCGCGCCGTCGGCGGGGCTACGCCAGCAGGAAGAAGTTTCGCGGCTGCTCCAGGAGATGCCAAAGCCCACGATCGCGGCGATCAACGGCGTTGCGGCCGGTGCGGGCCTGAGCGTCGCGCTGGCCGCCGACCTCCGCGTTGCCAGCGATCAGGCACGCTTCACCACGGCGTTCGCGAAGGTCGGCTTTAGCGGCGACTTCGGCGGGACGTGGCTGCTCCAGCGGCTGGTCGGCCCGGCGAAGGCCAAGGAGCTCTACTTCATGTCCGAGATCTTCCCAGCCCAGCGCGCACTCGAACTGGGGTTGGTGACGAAGGTCGTGCCTCACGATTCGCTGATGGACGAAACCATGGCCCTCGCACGCCGTCTCGCTGAAGGTCCCACCCTCGCTTACGGCCGGATGAAAGACAACTTCACCTACGGTGCCACCAACTCCTTCGGCGACGCCCTCACCCGCGAGGCCGAGAACATGATCGCCAGCGGCCAGACAGAGGATCACAAGGCAGCCGCGCTGGCGTTTGTCGAAAAGCGCGAGCCGCGGTTCGCTGGGCGATAGGATCGGGATGGCCAGTCAGCCCGCGAATCCCACTCCGGCAACTTCCAACGTACGGAACGTCTCGGCGCTCCCCAGGCGGCTCAACGCGTCCAGGATCTCAAGACCAACGAGCATGCCGTCACCGTCGAAGTCCGCTGCAATGCCTTCCGCCAGGTGTTTCGTCGTCACCGTAGCGTCGGCGAAATGATGCTCAGCGCATCGACTTCCTTGTCGTAGCTGATCTTCATGCTGGGCTGAAGTCTACTCGCGCCGCCCGAACCGCAACGTCGCGATCTCCCAGGGCCGCAACGGGAATCGCCAGCTTTCGTCAGCGGCGATCTCCCCGGAGTGCTCCTCCATCAAGGTCACGAGCCCCGCTCCATCTCCGGCCGCGGGCACCCTGACCACCGCCTCCGCGCCGACCCCGTTTGAGTTGTAGACCCTCAGCAATGGAGCGCCATCGACATCGCTGCGTTGCATCGCCGACGGCACCACACCCGGCGTTTCGAACCGTGCCAGGGGCAGCGAGTTCCCGGCAGACCCCTCGTGCTCGTTCGTCGCCCAGGCGATGGGCGGGTAGGCGAACGAATGCGCCAGCGGTTGCACGCCGGCCGAGCGCCAGTCTCCGCGATACGACGTCAGCGCGTAGTCGAACTTGTGGGTCCCCGGCATCTGGCTGTCCCTGGTGGCGATCGTCGGCCCCGCGCCGCCCCGCCGCGAGGCCAGGTCTGGTCGCGAGAGCCAGCCAACGCAACGCAGCAAAGTGAGGGCGTACGCCTGCTCCCCATCGGCGTCCGTGACAACTTCGCCCTCCTGCAATCCTTTGCTGAAAAGGGCGATCCCCTCCCCGCCGCTTTCGAAGGCCGCGAACGTCTTCTGCGGGAACGTGGTTGGCGGCTGTTCCGCGCTCTCGCCGTTCCACGGCGGCGGCGTCAGGTTGCGGTCGGCCACGTGAAACTGGTTCTCCGTGATCGCGTGGTCAACCTTGAATGGCAGAGGGAAGAGTGCTCGCAACCGGTGGTCCTCGGCCGTGTTCTCCACGCTCACGTGGAAATCGATGCGCGGTACGCCCGTCCACAACGTCACCGTCGTCATGATCGGCACAAGCGACGCTCGTTTCTTCGACCGCCGTGTGCGCTTCGCATTCAGCCCTCCGGGCAACTCCAGCACGGTCAGGTATCGCATGGACGCCGACACTTCGTCGTGCGCCACCTCCACAAGTTCGCTCAACACCGGTTTGAGGACAGCGTCCGGCAGGATGTCGGCGTTGTACTCGTCGCCCCGGTCACCCTCACTGACGTAGACGTTCAGGGCCTCGAGCTCGATCCCGTTTTGCCAGTCACGGACTTCCAGACGGCCCTTGCGGAACTTGATTTCGTACGTCCCGTTGGCGATCGCGTTCGCGGTAGCCGAGAGGCTGTCCCCGGCCTCGCCATCTGCGCTCCCCTCGGCCGGCACAAGCAACTCGACGCCCACCGTGCCGCTCGCCGGCAGCACAGCGCGCAACGTCAACCTCCCGGAGCGCCTGACCGTTACGCGAGCGCCATCGGCAAGGCTGTTCGCCACCACCTGGCGCACCTCCTCGCGCACCGGCTCGTCGTCCACCACCGCCAGCCCATCGCCGACAACGGTCTCCAGTTCCAGTCGGCGCCCGGCGAGCTGCCAGGTCATCGCCTGGATGTACTGCTCGTCAAAGCGTCCTTCGCGGATGAAATCGAGGTGGCGTTGCGCCCCGCGCGCCGAGACTTCCTCCGTCCGCAGCACTTCGCCGGGCTCATGGTCGGTGAGCGCGCAGGCAACCGCCCGCCCATCTGGCAGGCGGAGTGCGGTGGCGCTCCAACTGTCTGGCACCGTGCATTCCAGGACGGCGGGCGCGTGTGGCACCGGCCGGAAGACGGCTAGGCCACCACCGGCCGGCGATTCCAATCGGGTCACGAGGTGGGCCATCGATTCCCGCGCAATCTCTTTCGCCAGCTGTTCCGCCCGGTCGTAGCGTGGAAACATCTCGCGGTGGGTCTGGTCCACGCTGCATCCGCAGATCGAATCGTGCGGAGAATTTTCGAGCATCACCCGCCAGGCGTGGCGCAGCGCCGGGCTGCCGTTTGGCCCGTGGTGCAGATGTGCCATCAGTTCCAGCGGCTCGGCGTACTTTTCCAGCCACGCGCCCACTTCGAAGTCCCGTTGCTTGATGTTGATCCGCGCCGAAAGCACACCAACGAGCACATTCGAGCGATCCGGCGAGCGCAACTCTCCGGCGTGGACGACCTCATCGATGCCCGCTTCGAACACCGCCCGTTCGTACTGCGCCAGCGTCGCCATCTTGTACTCAAACCCGCGCCCGGCCGCCGCCGCCAGTGCGCCAGGCAGATACGCCTCCATGCGCGAGTGGTCCGTGCCGTTCATCAGCACAGCGGGTGCGCCATCCTTCAGGTCGCGCTCCTGGCGGCGGCTGCGCTCGGTCATCTCCTCCGGGTCGAGGGGCAGGCGGAAGCCGCTCGAGTAGCTATTTCGCAGGTAGAGCACGGGCAATCGCGTGCCATCCGGCGCCTCCCAGTGAAAGCTCCAGCCGGGGATCGAATCCGGTACCCCGCGCCAGAGGCAGGCGCTCGTCAGTCCGAGCTGCTTCATGATCTGCGGCATCTGCGCGATGTGTCCGAACTGATCCGCGCAATGTCCCACGCGGAGCGCCCCGCCCAGCTTGTCGGCGAAGCGGATCCCCTTCTGGAAGCTGCGGATGTGCGATTCCCCGCTCGGCAAGAACTCGTCTGGCTGCACCCACCAGGGCCCGATGACGATCCGTCCGCATTCGATCAGCGTCTTCAGGCGGGCTTCGTTTTCTGGACGCAGTTCGAGGTAGTCGTCGATCACGATCGATTGGCCATCAAGGTTGAAGTGCTCGTACTCCGGGTGCCGCTCCATGTGGTCCAGCAGTTCGTCGATCATTTGGACCAGGCGCCAGCGGAAGAGTTCGTGAGGCTGATACCACTCGCGGTCCCAGTGGCAGTGCGGAACGACGTACATGGTGCGGGTCATCGGCAAGCCGAGGCCCCAGGTGCGAGGCCCTTCGCCGCCACAGCCGTTGAGCGTAAAACTTCGCACATTCGAGTCTTTGTATCGTACGCCCACAGCGCCGGCGCCGCGCTCGGAGAGTGCGGCTGCTCCCGGCTCTGGGCTCCCCCTACGCCAGATCCTTGAGGAAATCGAGCATCAGCGCGTTGACCTCGGGAGCGCGTTCCTGCTGGGTCCAGTGGGCGCAGTTCTTGATGTTCTCCATGCGGATCCCGGGGATCAGGGCCGGCATATGGGCGGCCATTTCGGGCCGCAGGATCATGTCGTTTTCGGCGGTGATCATCATGCTCGGGATATTCAGGCCGGGGCCGGTGGGCCCGCCGACTTCGTCGCCGTTGAGGTCGGCGGCGCGATACCAGTTAAAGCCGCCGGTGAAGCCGGTGCGCGTGAACTCTGTGACGTAAACGTCGAGCTCTTCGTCAGTGAGGAAGGTCTCGCCTGGTGGAATGTTGGCCACGGCGCCGCTGCCATCGCCGCCCACGGTCGCGAACGTCCAGAGGTCCTGAGCGCGCGTGTAGGGCATGAATATCTTGGCGAGATTGCCGCGGACGTCGGCCTGGAACTCCGCTTCGGCGACGCCCAGCTTCTGAAAGTAGCGCATGTAGAACGTCCGGTCGGTTAGGCCGAAGGCGTCACGCAGGAAGATGGTGGTGCGGCCGCCTGGCATCGGTGGGCTGTAGGGCGTGTTCAGGCCAATCAGCCGTTCGACTCGCTCGGGGTAGCGGAGGCCCATCTGCCAGAGGACGGCGCCGCCCCAATCGTGGCCGACGAAAACCGCCTTCTCGATTTCGAGCGCGTCCAGCAGGCCCACCATGTCCGCGCAGAGGATCTTCATCGTGTACTGCGCCGGGTCGGCGGGCGCATCGGTGCGTCCGTAGCCACGCATATCGGGAGCAATCGCACGGAAGCCATTGTCGCCGAGCGCCTGCAACTGGTGACGCCACGAGTACCAGAGCTCCGGCCAACCGTGGCACATGACGACTGGGAAGCCCTGGCCGGCTTCGGCGACGTGCATCGAGATGCCGTTCGTTTGGATGGTGCGGTGACGGACTTCGGCCATGGCGGCGGGACCTCCGCGGAGATAGTCGCGAATGATAGGGCACCAGTCCCGGCGCCGCTGCCCGCCAGCGAGGGAACACGGCGCCGCATTGAAGATATTGGAATTCCGTTAGATTCGGTCAGAACTCCTACCGCTCGGAAAGTAAAGACTGCGTCTGCTATTGAACGAAGGCATCGATCTATAGCAGAATCCGGGCCAACTCAGTCCTCGTTGAAAACTCTCGAGAGTTTTCGCTGCCCTTGAGCAGCACGCTCCGCTAGCCAGGGACGCCCCGAAAGCGGCCCCAAGAGGTAACAATTCGTATGATTCGAAAGCACCGAAGGTTCGCCGCCCTCATGGCGGCCGTCCTTCTCGCCGCGTTGGGCTTGACCATCGCCGCCGCCGGCCCAACGTTCCTTGACTTCCAGGCGAACAACCCACAGGTCGCCGGTGACGCTGGTTCGAACACCAGCGCCGTATTCCCCACCAACAAGCAGAACGAACCAACGATCGCTGTAAACCCGACGAACCCGCTGCTCCTCATCGCCGGCTCGAACGACGAGCAGCGCCAGCCGCCCTGCGGCCCGGGTCTGGTCAGGGGTGCGACCGCCGCCGCGAACAACTGCTCGTTCTTCCCGAACGTCGGCACCAGCGGCATCTACACCTCCAGCAACGGCGGATCGACCTGGACGAACCGCGGACTGCTCGATGACCAGGCGAGTTGGAGCGGCTTGCCAATTGGCACGCGTCTCGTCTCCGACGGCGACCCGGTCATCGTCTACGGCCCGCAGCCGGACGGCTCCGGTGGCTTCACTTACGCGAACGGCGCGCGCGCCTACTACGCCACGCTCGCTTCGTACTTCGACAATGCAGGCTCCTACCCGGCAAACAAGGCGCCGGAATACCTCGCCGTCTCTTACTCGGACGACAACGGCCTCACTTGGAGCGCGCCGGTCCTGGCCAGTACCAAGACCAACCCCAACGACTTCAACGACAAAGAGTCGATCTGGGCGGATGACAACCCCGGCAGCCTTTACTTCGGACGGCTCTACATGAGCTGGACAGAGTTCCGCTCGGCCAGCAGCGGCAGCGAGCCAATCATGGTGACCAGCTCCGCCGATGGCGGCTTGACCTTCGGGCCACCCCGGCAGCTTTCTCAGGCTGGGAACAACGGCACCGGCAACGGCCGCCAGGGCTCAGCCCTCCGCTCCGGACCCGATGGCACGGTCTACGTGGTCT
>JBDSJC010000278.1:0-3962 GCA_039917655.1 Tepidiformaceae bacterium | reverse complement strand
GCTCACGTAAAGAACGAAGCTTCGAAGTGGTGGGCGCCGACCGAGACCGCGCAAACACCCGGCTGGCAAAGAAAATGGGCGCCCTGGACCGCGAAGTTGGCTCGCTCGAAGAAGCTGTCGATGGCGCGGGGCTCGTAGTCCTTGCCGTCCCGGTGCTCGCGGCCCAATCAATCCTCAAGGAACTGGGCAAATACCTCGCGCCCGGCGTTGTGGTCACCGACACGTGCAGCACGAAAGCTGACGTCCTTCGCTGGGCGACCGAACTGCTGCCCGAGTCGGCGCACTTCGTCGGCGGCCACCCCATGGCCGGCCGCGAAACGAGCGGCCCGGGAGCGGCCACCGCCGACCTTTTCAAGGGCGCCACCTGGGCCGTCGTCCCGTCGCCGCAAGCCGACGAACAGGCGGTCGGCATCGTCCTCGGCTTCGTCGAATCGCTCGGAGCCTCACCGATGTACATCGACTCGGCAGAGCACGACCAGTACGCCGCCGCGGTCAGCCACCTGCCGTTGCTCCTTTCGGCGATGCTCTTTCGCATGGTGCGCGACAGTGTCGGCTGGGAGGACGCATCGCTGCTCGCCGGGCCCGGGTTCAAGGACATGACACGGCTTGCGAGCGGCGACCCAATCATGTCGCGCGACATTATGCTCACCAACCGCGAGGCCGTCGTGCACTGGATCGGGCGGCTACAGGACGAGCTTGCGATCGCCCAGAAGGCGATCGCCTCCGGCGATGATGCCGTGCTCGACCTCTTCCGAAGCACGCAGCTGGACCGCGACACGTTCATCCTCAACCCGCCGGTCCGCCGCCGGCCGGAGGGGCCAGAAGCGCCCTCCGCGCAAGACGCGATGTCGCGGCTCTTCGTTGGCGGACTCTACGACCGCCTGAAAGAGGCGAGCACGCGTGCCACCTCCGGCCGCTCGGCGAACGATGCCGATCTGAAGCGGAAGCTGGGCATGCGCGACGAAGGCCGTGATCGTTAACCGCGCCGCGCGGATCCGCGCCACGATCCAGGTCCCGCCAGACAAGTCTGTTTCCCATCGCGCCCTTATTTTCAACGCCATCGCCGATGGCCCCGCCACGGTCGAACGGATGCTCGACTCCGAAGACGTACGCTCTACCGCGCGCTGCCTCTCCGCCCTCGGCGTCGAGATCGATTGGCCGCAAGGCTCGACCTTCGCGAGAGTGACCGGCAAGGGATTGCACGGCCTGTTCGAAAGTGAAGACGTGCTGGATTGCGGCAACAGCGGGACGACCATGCGCCTCCTCGCCGGCCTACTCAGCGGCCACCCCTTTCTCAGCATTCTCACCGGTGACGCAATGCTCCGCCGACGTCCAATGGAGCGGGTCATCGAGCCGCTTTACCGAATGGGCGCACAGATCAACGCCCGCACAGGTGACACGCGGGCCCCGCTCGCAATCAAAGGCGGCACACTCACGGCCATCGATTTTCGCAGCTCCGTCGCCAGCGCCCAGGTGAAGTCGGCCGTGCTGCTGGCGGGCCTCTACGCAGACGGCGAGACGTCCGTAACCGAGCCCGCACAATCCCGTGATCACACCGAACGCATGCTCGCGGCGATGGGCGCATCCATCAGCATCGATGGGGTCTCGGTGCGAATCTGCCCGGCCCAGCGCCTCGCCCCACTCTCGCTGCGCGTGCCCGGAGACATCTCCAGCGCGGCCCCGTGGCTCGTGTTGGGCGCCTGCCACCCTGACGCCGAAATCGTCATCCAAGGAGTGAACACCAACCCCACGCGCACCGGCCTGCTGGATATCATGCGTGCCATGGGCGCCCGTATCGAAACGCTCGAAGAACGCACCAGCGGTGGCGAGCCAGTGGCGGACATCATCGTCCGCAGTTCGAAACTGACCGGCACAATCGTCAGCGGCGGCCTTGTCCCCCGCGCGATCGACGAACTCCCGCTCGTCGCCTTGATAGCCTGCTTCGCCCAAGGTGAAACAGTGATCAGGGACGCCGCCGAACTCGTGGTCAAAGAGTCCAACCGCATCGACTCCACCGTTCAGGCGCTCGCCCGTATTGGCGCGAAGGTCACCGGCCGCGACGATGGCTTTGTCATCCATGGCCCGGTGGCGGGCATGCGCGGCGGGCGGATCGATGCAGCCGGCGACCACCGCATTGGCATGCTGGGCGCGGTCGCGGGCGCGCTCGTTGACAGCCAGACGCACATTGAGAACGGCGCCGTCGAAGTGTCCTACCCGGCTTTCTGGGACGACCTGGCGCGTGCCTGCGGGTCAGGATCGTGAAGAAGAAACCGCTCGTCATCGTCCTTCACGGTCCGGCTGGTGTCGGCAAAGACAGCGTGATTGAGAAGCTCAAGGAACGCACGGGGATTAAGCGCGCCACTAGCGCCACCACCCGCGACCCGCGCGAAGGCGAAAAACACGGACACGACTACTATTTCCTCACCCGCGCCGAGTTCGAAGCGGGCATCGCAGCGGACGACTTCGTTGAATACGCCACCGTCTACGACGACTACAAAGGTGTGCACGCCAGCGAAATCACGCGGCTGATCGATTCCGGCGAGGACATGATCATCCGCACGGATGTGCAGGGCGCGCGCACCTGGCGTGAGAAGCTGCACGGCGCTGTGTTCATCTTCCTGATGGCCGAAGACCGCGAGACTCTGCGCCAGCGGTTGAGCGGGCGGGAAAGCGAAACCGTGGAGTCGCTGGACCGTCGGCTGGCGGAGATCGACGAAGAAATCGCGGACATGGAGAACAACGACTACGTGGTCCACAACCGCCACGGCGCACTCGAAGCGGCCGTGGACGAACTAGAGGCGATCATCGAGAGGGAGCGGACCAATCCGGAACGGCCCGTGCCGCGTCTCCGCAGCTGATGTTCAGAATGGGCGAACAGCCGTAGGATCGCGCCTCACAACACTGTGGAGGCTGCGAATGGACCCGGAGTTCAGCAAACTCTTCAACCTTGAGGGCAGGACCGCGCTCGTTACCGGCGGTTCAAGTGGGCTCGGCGTGGCGTTCGCACGCGGGCTGGCCCGAGCGGGCGCAAACGTGGTGGTCACCGCCCGCCGCCAACCAATGATCGACCAGACCGCCGAGATGCTGCGCAGCTACGGCGTGCGCGCCAGCGCCTTCGCGGCCGACATCACGGACGACACCCAGTTCGAGAATGTCTTCGAGAAGACCGTCGAGGAGTACGGCCAGATCGACATCCTCGTGAACAACGCCGGCTACACGGACCGTTCGGGGCTGCGCCACGACCTCGGCACAATGAAGCGGATGCGTTCGGTCATCGAACTGGACCTCGTGGCGACCGTCAACGGCTGCCGCCTGGCGGGCGAGCAGATGCTGAAGCAGGAGAGTCGGGGCACGATCATCAACGTCAGCTCGATCCTCGGGAAGGTAGGGAGCGAATTCCGCGCGGCGGCCTATCACGCCGCCAAGGGAGGGGTGGATGCCCTCACCCGCGTGCTGGCGATCGAATATGCCCGCGAAGGCATCCGCGTGAACGCCATCGCACCCTCCTACTTCGACGGCACCGAACTGATGGATCAGGTGTTTGAGTCGGCCCCCGCGACGCGCGAGTATTCGATCTCGCGCACCCCGATGGGCCGTCTCGGCCAGCCCGAAGACCTTGAAGGCGCCGTCGTCTTCCTCGCCTCGGACGCCGCGCGCTTCATCACTGGCCACATCCTCTACGTCGATGGCGGCTGGACTGCGGGCGGCGGCTACCACCAACTGCCGCCAATGTGGGAGACGGCACCCGGCCACCAGCTGATGGGCTAGTGGGATCGGTGAACTTGGCACTCGCTCCCCGGTTGTAACGTACAGTGCGAGGATGGCGATTCGGAGCGCGGCGCTCGCAACAGTATTGATGGCGGCGGCGATACTCCTCGCGGGGTGCGGCGGCGACTCAAAGTCTGTCCCCGTGACGCCGACCGCGCCAGCCAGCCCGACGCCCAATATCGAAGCCCCGAGGA
>JBDSJC010000277.1:0-9251 GCA_039917655.1 Tepidiformaceae bacterium | reverse complement strand
ACGACCACCGCCTTATCGATCAGTCCGCGCGGCAAATTGTCGAAGCGGCTGAGCGCACGGGCGCGGCCGTTGCAGGCCCCGTGCCGCTTCCGACGACCATAGACAAGTTCTGTGTGTTGAAGGGCCCTCACATCCATAAGGATGCGCGGGAACAGTTCGAAATTCGGACGCACAAGCGCCTGATCGACATCATCGAACCAACTTCCAAGACCGTGGACACGCTGATGCGGCTGCAACTGCCCAGCGGCGTGGACATCGAGATCAAGCTGTAACCGTCATGACTATTGAAGGATTACTTGGCCGAAAACTCGGCACGATCCAGGTCTTCGATGAACGCGGCCGCCTCCGCGGCTGTACCGCCATCGAGGTTGGGCCATGCTTTGTCACCCAGCTGCGGACCCCGGAAAAAGACGGCTACACCGCCGTCCAGATCGGCTTCCAGGACGACAAGCGCCTGAATAGTCCGGAGACGGGCCACCTCAAGGCCGCCGGTAACCTGAAGCTGCGTCACCTCGCCGAATTCAACATCGAACCCGGCGGCTCGCTCACCCTCGGCGACCAGCTCGGCGCTGAACTCTTCGAGGCGGGTGAGAAGGTGGACGTCACCGCGACCTCCAAGGGCCGCGGATTCCAGGGCGGCGTGCGGCGCCACCACTTCGCTGGCGGCCCAAAGACCCACGGCCAGAGCGACCGTCACCGCGCTCCCGGTTCCATTGGCTCGGGCACTACTCCCGGCCGCGTCTTCAAGGGCACCCGGATGGCGGGCCACATGGGCAACGAGCGGGTGACCGTCCGCAACCTGGACGTGGTCACGAAAAACGATGAAAAGGGCGTCATCTTCGTCGCCGGCTCCGTGCCGGGGCCAATCGGCGGACTCGTCCGCATCCGCCACGCAAAGAGGGTATCGAAATGAAGTTGACGGTCTTCGATACCGCAGGCAAGGAGCTTCGCAGCATCGATGTGGCTGACGAAGTGTTCGGCATTGAGCCGAACCGCTCGGTGCTCCACCAGGCGTACGTCGCCCAGATGGGCAACCGCCGAGTTGGCGGAGCCAATACCAAGGGGCGCGGCGATGTTCGCGGCTCCACGTTCAAGATTCGCCGCCAGAAGGGTCTCGGGGCAGCCCGCCAGGGTGGCGTGCGCGCCTCCCACCGCGTTGGTGGTGGCGTGGCCCACGGCCCGCACCCGCACAGCTTCGGCAAGGACCTACCTCGCCAGATGAAGCGTCTCGCGCTTCGCTCTGCGCTCAGTAGTCACGCCGCCGGCGGCACGCTTGTCGTTGTAGACGGCCTCGCCACCGATGACACGAAGACCAAGAGTGTGCAAACCACCCTTAACGCGCTCGGCATTGACCGCCGCGCGCTCGTGGTTAGCGGCGAATACGAAGCCGCACTGATGCGCTCCGCTCGCAACCTCGAAATCGCCAGGGCGTTGCCGGCCCAGTACCTGAACGTCGTTGACCTCGTCAACGCCCATCGCGTGGTGATGTCCGAAGAAGCGGTCCGAAAATGCGAGGCGCTGTGGGGCGGCGAAAACCTGAAGCCGCATCGCGGCCGCCGAAAGGAGGCCGCCAATGCCTAAGGAGATTCACCCCTGGGCAGTGCTTCTGCGCCCCATCATCACCGAGAAGACGACGGTGCTCACGGGCCTCGACAAGTACGTCTTCGAAGTTGACCTGCGCGCCAATAAGAATCAGATCAAGGAAGCAATCGAGCTCGCCTTCAACGTACACGTCAGGGAAGTGAACACGATGAAGATGAAGGGCAAGCCGAAGCGCTTCGGCCGCAAGGTGACCAACCGTCCGGACTGGAAGAAGGCCATTGTGACCCTCACCGCCGGCGACAAAATCGAACTCTTCGAGGGGATTTAGGCAATGCCGATTAAGCAATTCAAGCCGACGTCCCCGGGGCGCCGCAACGCCAGCGGCCAGACCTTCACGGAGATCACCAAGAGCCGCCCTGAAAAGTCGCTCACCGAGTCTCTTTCGAAGAAGGGCTCGGGGCGCAACAACCAGGGCCGGATCACCGTCCGCCACCGCGGCGGCGGATCGCGGCGCCTCTACCGGATCATCGATTGGAAGCGCGATAAGTCGGGCATCCCGGCGAAAGTGGCGGCGATCGAGTATGACCCCAACCGCACGGCGCGCATCGCCCTGCTCTTCTATGTGGATGGCGAAAAGCGCTACATCCTCGCCCCCAATGGCCTGGCCGTCGGTGCGGTCATCGTCAGCGGGCCGGGCGCGGAAGTCCGCGTGGGCAACACCCTCCCGCTCGCCAACATGCCTACGGGCACGCAGGTGCACAACATTGAAATGACCCCCGGCAAAGGGGGCCAGATGGTGCGCAGCGCCGGCGTCTCGGCGCAGTTGATGGCCAAGGAAGGCGATTACGCCCTCGTCCGCCTGCCCAGCGGCGAGATGCGCCGCGTACGTATCGAATGCGTCGCCACAGTCGGCCAGGTCGGCAACGTGGAGCATTCACTCGTCAAGCTCGGCAAGGCCGGGCGCACTCGCCATCGTGGCCGCCGGCCTCAGGTCCGCGGCGCCGTCATGAACCCTCGAGACCACCCGCACGGCGGTGGTGAAGGGCGCGCCCCAGTCGGCATGCCCGGACCGAAGACCCCGTGGGGCAAGCCGACACTCGGCTACCGCACTCGAAACAACAAGCGCACCGACAAATTTATTGCGCGTCGGCGAACGAAGTAGGAGTAGCCCATGTCACGTTCTATTAAGAAGGGACCCTACGTTCACCCTTCGCTCGAAAAGCAGGTCGCCGCGATGCGCAACGCCAACCAGCGTTCCGTCATCAAAACCTGGTCGCGCGCATCGACGATCCTGCCGGACATGATCGGCCTGACGTTCGGCGTCCACAACGGGCGGATTCACATCCCGGTATTCGTTACGGAGAACATGGTTGGCCACAAGCTCGGCGAATTCTCGCTCACGCGGACTTTCCGCGGGCACGTTTCCAAGAGCGACCGCCAGAGCAAGGTGAGGCGCTAAATGGAAGTGAAGGCTTCTGCCCAGGGGATCGGCGCTTCGCCGCGCAAGATTCGGCTGATCCTCGCTCGTCTTTCCGGGCTATCCGTGGATCAGTCGCTTGCGCTGCTCCGCTACGTCCAGTCTCCGCACGCGAAAGCGGTCTCGAAGGTCGTCCTCTCGGCGGCTTCGAATGCGGAAAACAACTTCGACTTGAACGTGGATGACCTTGTCATCAAGCGTGCCTACGCGGATGAGGGGCCCATGCAGCGGCGCTTTCGCCCGCGTTCCCGAGGACGGGTCAGCCCGATTCTTAAACGGTCGAGTCACATCACCGTCATCCTTGATGAGCGTGAGGCTTAGCACATGGGACAGAAAATCCATCCACACGGCTTCCGCCTCGGGATCATCTACGATTGGGAATCGAAGTGGTTCGCGCAGAAGAACTACACGAAGCTCCTGCACGAAGACCTCGAATTGCGGCGCTTCATCCTTAAAGAGCTCTCCGATGCGGCCATCAGCCATGTCGAGATCGACCGCAACGCCAACCTCGTGACGGTGACGATCCACACGGCCAAGCCGGGAATCGTCATTGGCCGCGGCGGCACCAAGGTTGAAGAGCTGCGCAACACCCTGGAGCAGTTCAGCGGCGGCCGTGTGCGCGTCAATATCCAGGAGATCCGCACTCCCGAACTCGATGCCTACCTCGTCGCGCGCTCCGTCGCCGACCAGTTGGAGCGTCGCGTCGCCTTCCGTCGCGCGGTCAAGCAGTCGGTCCAGCGGACCATGCAGCGCGGTGCCAAGGGCGTTCGCGTTGCCGTCGCCGGTCGCCTCGGCGGCGCTGAAATGTCGCGTCGCGAATCCGACACCCAGGGCCGCGTCCCGCGCCACACGCTGCGCGCGGACATCGATTACGGCCTCGCCGAAGCGCACACGACCTTCGGCCGCATTGGCGTCAAGGTCTGGATCTACAAGGGCGATATCCTCCCCGAACGGCCGTCCGAGCGGCGCGCCATTGAGGAAGAGATCCCCGAGCCAGCTCCGCGGCCCGTCGTCGAGGCTGTTATCGACCCATCGCTTCCCGCCCACACGGCGATCACGATGGAGCAGCAGGAAGCTGTTCAGCGCGGCGCGACCGAGGGAGGCGACTAAATGCTTCAACCACGACGCGTCAAGCATCGCAAGCAACATCGCGGGAGGCGCAGCGGAGAGGCCCTGACGGGCAACTTCGTGGCCTTCGGCGAATTTGGGCTCCAGGCGGCTGGCGCCGCATGGATCGATTCCCGCCACATCGAAAGCGCCCGCCGCGCGATCACCCACGAGATGAAGCGCGGCGGCAAGGTTTGGATCCGCATCTTCCCGGACAAGCCGGTAACCGCGAAGCCGGCCGAAACGCGCATGGGTTCTGGCAAAGGCTCACCCGAAAAATGGGTCGCTGTCGTCAAGCCTAACCGCATCATGTTCGAAGTCTCCGGCGTGCCGGAGCCGGTCGCGCGCGAAGCGCTCCGCCTGGCGGCCCACAAACTTCCAGTGCCCACGAAGATCGTGGTGCGCCAAGAATCGGTGGTGTAGCCATGCCCAAGCAGACCGGTGAAGAAGTCCGCCGCTGGGATGACCAGCGGCTCAACCACGAGATCAACGAGGCCTACCGCGCGCTGTTCACCCTCCGCTTTCAGCACGCCAGCCGCCAACTTGAAAACTACCGCGAACTACGCAGCGCCCGGCGAAAGATCGCCCGTCTGCGCACTATCAAACGCGAGCGCGAACTCGTAGTCCTGGGTGAGGAGTAGCCATGGGAAGTCAACGCATCATCCAGGGCACGGTAGTCAGCAACAAGATGGATAAGACCGTCGTGGTCAGCGTGGGCCGCAAGAAAAAGCATCCGCTCTACCACAAGGTCATGTCCGTCACCGAACGCTACAAAGCGCACGACGACGATAACGGCTGCAAGCTCGGCGATGTTGTCCGCATCCAGGAGTGCCGTCCGCTTTCCAAGGACAAGCGCTGGCGCGTCGTTCAGATCATCAGCCGCGGTGACGTTGCCGATGTCGCTCCCGACTCTATCGGACGCGATATCGAGGCGACGGCACAGCTTGCGCCGAAGTCGGAGGTCGCGTCGTGATTCAACAGGAAACACGGCTCAAAGTGGCCGACAACTCTGGCGCGAAGCAGCTCCTCTGTATTCGCGTGCTTGGTGGCAGCCGCCGCCGCTACGCGCGCCCCGGCGACATCATCGTTGCCAGCGTGAAGGTGGCGCAGCCGAACTCCCAGGTTAAAAAGGGCGACGTGGTCAAGGCCGTCGTCGTCCGCGTCACCAAGGAGTACGGCCGCACGGACGGTTCGTACATCCGCTTCGATGAGAACGCCGCTGTGCTGCTGGGCACTGATGGCGAAAACCCGCGCGGCACGCGCATCTTCGGGCCGGTTGCTCGCGAACTCCGCGACCGCAACTTCATGAAGATCGTTTCGCTCGCACCGGAGGTCTTGTAATGCCAGCGAAGATCAAGCGCGGAGACAAAGTGGTGGTCATCACCGGCAAGGATCGCGGCAAGCGGGGCACCGTCCGGGCCGTGATCAACAAGCATGGCCGCGTCCTGGTGGAAGGCGTCAACGTGATCAAGCGTCACCAGCGCGCCAAGTCTCAGGGCCAGGTCTCCTCAATCATCGAACGGGAAGCACCGCTGCACATGAGCAACGTCATGCTTATCGACCCGAATACCGACCAGCCGACGCGCGTGACGTTCCGCCAGCGCGACGATGGCACCATGGTCCGAGTTGGCAAGCTCAGCGGAGAGGACATCGAATAATGCCGCCGCGAATGCAAGAGAAGTACCAGGGCGAAGTGGCCACCGCGCTGCGTGAGCAGTACAAGTACGCCAATGTCATGCAGATCCCGCGGATCACCAAGATGGTGGTCAACATCGGGCTCGGCGAAGCGTTGACTGATGCGAACGCGTTGGACAAGGCTGCCGATGAAGTGTCCGCGATCACCGGCCAGAAGCCGGTGATCACCCGCGCCAAGAAATCGATCGCCAACTTCCGTCTGCGCGAAGGCAACCCGATTGGCGTTGCCGCCACCCTTCGGGGGCCGCGCATGTGGGAGTTCCTTGACCGGCTCGTGAGCGCCGCGCTCCCCCGCATCCGTGACTTCCAGGGCCTCAACCCCAACGCCTTTGACGGCCGCGGGAACTACAGCCTTGGTATTCGCGAACAGCTGATCTTCCCGGAGATCGAATACGACAAGGTGGACAAGGTCCACGGGATGCAGGTGACGATCGTCACCTCCGCCAAGAACGACGAAGAAGGACGCCGGCTGCTCGAACTCATGGGCATGCCGTTCCGGAAGAACTAGGAGACGAAGCAGTGGCGAAAAAGGCACTGATCGAAAAGTCCAAGAAGGTACCCAAGTACCCCGCGCGGCAGCACAACCGCTGCCGCATCTGCGGACGTCCGAAGGGGTACATCCGGCGCTTTGCGATGTGCCGCATCTGCTTCCGCGAACATGCTCATCGAGGGCTTCTGCCCGGCGTAACCAAATCCAGCTGGTAAGTGCTCAGGCAAACGCCAGAGGGGGAAAACAATGAACGTAAGTGATCCAGTCGCCGATATGCTGACGCGAATTCGCAACGCGGTTTCTTCGCGCCATGATTCGGTCCTCATCCCGGCCTCCAAGACCAAAGTGGCGATCGCTAAAGTCCTTAAGGACGAAGGCTTCATCAAAGACTTCGTTGTGGTTGCCGAAGAGGGCCGGCCTCAGCCGAACCTCAAGGTGGACCTCAGTTATGGCGGGCGCCGTCAGACCGTGCTCACCGGTATCCAACGCGTCTCCAAGCCCGGGCTCCGGGTTTACGTGCAGCGGCGCGAAATCCCCCGTGTCTACGGTGGACTTGGCATCGCAATCCTTTCGACGCCTAAGGGCATCATGTCGGGGCAGGAGGCCCGTCGCCAGGAAGTTGGCGGCGAGGTCCTCTGCTACGTCTGGTAAGGGGGTAGGACATGTCTCGAATCGGCCGTCAGCCTGTCCCCGTACCAGCTAACGTCCAGGTGACCATCGGCGAAGACAACAACGTCGCCGTGAAGGGTCCGAAGGGCGAGTTGCACCGTCAGTTCCCCGCCACCATGACGTTGTCGCGCGAGGACGATCAGGTGGTCGTCACCCGCCCAAACGACGAAGGCAAACAGCGCGCCCTGCACGGGCTCTCGCGCTCCCTGCTGAACAACATGGTGATCGGTGTGACCACAGGGTTCACCCGCACGCTCGAAGTGCAGGGCGTTGGCTACCGGGCCCAGCTCCAGGGGAGCAGCCTTCAGTTGGCGCTTGGCTTCTCGCACCCGGTCATCGTCGCTCCGCCAGAAGGGATCTCGTTCACCGTCGAGGGCCCGCGCGTCCATGTGGCGGGTATCGATAAGGAGCGCGTCGGCCAGGTCGCCGCCAACATCCGTAAGCTCCGGCCGCCAGAGCCCTACAAGGGCAAGGGCATCCGGTACTCTGGCGAAAAGGTGCGTCGCAAGGCCGGCAAGGCCGGGAAGGTGGGCAAGTAATGAGCAAAGCAACCGGAACTCTCGCTCGCCAGCGGCGGCACATTCGCGTCCGCAAGACCGTTTCTGGGACGCCGCTGCGCCCCCGGCTCAACGTCTTCCGCAGTTCGTCGCACATCTACGCCCAGGTTATCGACGATGTGGCCGGCCGCACCCTGGCCGCTGCCAGCGATTCCGACAAGGAACTCGCCGAAGCGCTCGCTGGTAAGTCAAAGACCGAACGCGCCAAGGAAGTCGGTAAAGCCGTCGCCGAACGGGCGAAGGCCAACGGCGTTGAACTCGTCGTCTTTGACCGAGGCGGCTACAAGTACCACGGCCGCGTCCAGGCGCTCGCCGAAGGCGCGCGTGAAGCGGGATTGGGGTTCTAAATGGCAGAAAATCGATACGACCGCGACCAGCAGGATGAACTGACTGAAAAGGTCATCTACATCAACCGCGTGGCGAAGGTTGTCAAAGGCGGCCGCCGCTTCAGCTTCAGCGCTCTGATCGTGGTTGGCGATGGGCATGGAAGCGTCGGCGTCGGCCTGGGCAAGGCGAACGAAGTGCCGGAGGCGATCCGCAAGGGTTCGACCATGGCTCGCCGCCAGATGATCCAGGTGCCAATGAAGGGCGGGACCATCGCTCACCCCGTGCTCGCCAAGTTCAGCGCCGCCAGGATCATCATTAAACCGGCCAGCCACGGTACCGGCGTCATCGCCGGCGGCGCTGTCCGCGCGATCATGGAAGCCGCCGGCGTGACCGATGTGCTTGCCAAGTCGCTTGGCAGCCGCAACCCGATCAACGTCGCCAAGGCTACGCTGGACGGCCTAAGCTCCCTCCGTGACCCGGATGGGGCGAAGGAGCGCCGCCTCGCGATCGCCCGGGGTGAATCCTGATGGCCACGCTGACAGTAACCTACAAGAAGAGCGCGATCGGCTATCGCCAGGACCAGAAAGACACCATCAAGAAGCTGGGCCTGCGACGTCTTCACCAGACGATTGAGATCACCGATACGCCTGCCGCCCGCGGTATGGTGGAGAAGGTCTCGCACCTCGTTGACGTTGTGGAAGGGAGTGCCAAATGAGCATCGGCGCAGAAGAGCTCCGGCCCGACCGCGGCGCCACCCACTCCAAGAAGCGCGTTGGTCGCGGTAACGGCAGCCAGGGTACCTATTCGGGCAAAGGCCTGAAGGGTCAGAAGTCGCGTTCGGGCAAAAACCTCCCGTACGACGCCTTTGAAGGTGGCCAGTTCCCGACTTCGCGGAAGTACCACACGCTCCGCGGCTTCAACAATAAGTGGCGGGTGCCTTTTCAGCCGATCAACCTTGCGGCCCTCGACCGTTTTGACGACGGATCGACCGTGACGCCCGAAACGCTCCTGCGGGCGGGACTGCTGAGGCACCTTCGTGAACCGGTGAAGATCCTCGGCAACGGGGACATCACCAAGAAGCTGATTATCGTCGCCGACCGTTTCAGTGAATCGGCGAAGGCGAAAATCGAAGAGGCTGGCGGCACGGCAACGCTGATCAGTCCAGAAGAAGCGAAGAAGGAAGCCTAAGCGATGACAACGCAACCGGCCTCGCGCCCGCGCCTGCTCCAGGCGATGGTGGACGCCTTCCGTCAGGAAGATGTCCGCAAGAAGCTGCTGTTCACACTGGCCATGCTGGTTGTGTTCCGCTTCGTGGCGCACGTGCCGGTCCCCAACGTGGACCGCGCGGCCCTCGCGCGCGCGTTCCAGGGCAACGCCATCCTGGATT
>JBDSJC010000276.1:0-5166 GCA_039917655.1 Tepidiformaceae bacterium | reverse complement strand
CCAGCGGGGTGCGCAGCTAACCACTCAAAGTACCGAGGCTCGCCCTCGATGTTGTCGAACGCTTCCACGGACCTGCTCCTTCGGGATGTCCGCCTAGTTGAGTCGTACCCAGACGCTAGCGCAACTGCTTCGCTCACCACACCCTTGACGCGCGCCCGCTCCACCCCGCATCCTCAAGCTCTGCACAATTGAATACGCGGTCGGGCCCGGCGGTAACGCTGGGAAACGGGGCAAGCCGGTGTGAACCCGGCGCTGTGCCGCAACTGTAATGAGCCACCTCGGCTCTTAGTCAGAAAACCCATCCCGACTCGCCAGAAACCGAAATCCTTCGCGCGAAAGGGTCGGACTCGATGACATTCGAACTGACGTAACCCGCCTCCGGAGGCGGGTTTTTTGATCCCGCCTGCCGAATCGCAACCCCGGCCGCCACGCGGCCCGTTCTCTTGCGTCAGAGGTAGATGTGAAACGCTTACTGCTCATGCTGGTTGCGGCGCTTGTCGCCGTGCCAATCGTTGCCGCTTCCGCGGCCATCCCCGAATCAGCGGCCGCCACAAAGGGCGCCGCCTTCCTGCTCTCCGTCCAGAATGCCCAGGGTACATACGATGCGAACGCGGAGAAGCACGCTTCCGGCCAGGTGATGGACAGCATCTTCGCCGTCCGCGCCGCTGGCTTCGACCCCAACAAGGACGTGCTGCCTGGCGGGAAGTCCCCCGCGGACTACCTGAAAGCGAACGCTAAGGATGCCGTGAAACCCGCTGCCGCGGCCAAGGCCGCGCTTGGCGCAAAGGCGTTGGGGCTGGACCCGAAGGCGGTCAATGGCACCAATCTCATCGCGAACATCACAGCGGGGCTGGACGCTGCAACTGGCAAGTATGCCGCCGACGATTTCAGCCAGTCGATCGCGATGCTCGGCCTGGCATGCACCGGGAATACGGTTTCGGCGAACGCCGCCGCAGCCCTCAAGGCCACGCAGCTTGCTGATGGCGGCTGGGGCTTCGGCGGCACGAGCGACGCTGATACGACCGCAATTGTGATCCAGGCACTGTTCGCGAGCGGCACGCCAAAAACCGACGCAGCCGTGACCAAGGCGATCACCTACCTCAAAACGACCATCCAGCCCGACGGCGGCTGGGGCTACGACCCAATTGCCTCGAATGCCAGCTCGACGGCGTTCGCCCTCCAGGCGCTGATCGCGGCAGGTGAAGACGTGAACATCCCGCAGTACATCCGGCCAGGGCCGTCGCCGGTGACGTTCTTGCTCAGCCAGCAGAACGCCGACGGGTCCTTCAAGGGTTTCGACGCGACGTTCGCGACCAACCAGGCGGTGCCGGCCCTCGCTGGCCGGACGTTCTGCAACGCGCCGGAGACGCCGATCACCCAGACCCGCCCGGTGGCGACTCCAACGCCCGCGCCCACGGCAAGCCCGACGGCCGCGGCCACGCCCGTGGCTACCGCCCCGCCCGCGCCAGCGACCACTGCGCCGCGGCCGCCCTCGACGGGCAACTCCGGCGACTCGCCCGCGGCAGGATTCGAGTTCCTGCCGGTTGCGCTCGCCTTCCTGCTGCTTTCCGGCGGAGGGCTCATCGCCCTGCGGCGGCGGCGGGGGTAACCGGACATGCACACGATCGCCTGGGTTGGATGGGTGATGCTGGTCATGGTCGTCGCCCTGACGACCACGAACCCGTACTACCTGGGCATCGTGCTGCTTTCTGTCCTGCTGGTGGCGGTGTTGGCGCCGAAGACGGCCACGGGCGTGACGAGCTTCCGCGCCCTGCTGCTGTTCGGCGTCTCCATGCTCGTTATCTCGGTCGCCATCTCAGTGATCAACGGCAACTACGGCAGCCACGAGCTGTTCAGCATCCCCGGCCCGGAACTGCCGTGGTGGGTAGGCGGACTGCGGCTTGGCGGCCCAGTGTCGGCCGAAGGGTTAGTGGCGGCGCTCACGCGAGGGATGGCGATCCTCTCGGTGCTGCTGGCCTTCGGCGTGTTCCATGGGGCGGTCAGCCCCAACCGCGTGCTGCGCACGGCCCCTGCAGCCGTCTTCCAGGCCGGCCTCGTGGTCACCGTCGGGCTGACGCTGCTGCCATCGAGCATCGAAGACCTGCGACGCATTCGCGAGATGCGTGCGCTGCGCGGCGCCCGCGGCGGCCTGCGCGAACTGCCGGCTCTTGTCGTCCCCGCGGTGATTTGCGGCCTTGAGCGTTCGATGCGGCTGGCAGAGGCCATGGAGGCGCGGGGTTACGGCGCGGCACCGCCCAGCCCCCGAATTCCCCGCATGGCAGGCATAGCGTCCGCGCCGTTGCTCCTGGCGTCTGCTTGCGGCTGGTTCTACTACCCCCCGCTCCGCCTCCCGGCGTCGATCGTCGCCGCGCTCGGGGTTGGCGCGTTCTCATGGTGGATGGCCTCAGCGGCGCGCGGCAGACATACCACAACGCTCACGGTTGAGCCGCTTTCACTGTCCGACAGAATGCTCGCGGCAGGCTCGGTCGCACTGGCGGCCGCTACGCTCGGCCTGGCGATAGCGGGCTGGGATGGCCTTAAATACAACCCCTTCGCCGGCCTCCCATGGCCTCCGTTCGAGGCTTGGGCCGTGCTGCCGCCCCTCGCGACCACCTGGCCGGCCTTCCGTCTGCTGTTCGGTTCAGCCCCCAACGTGGCTCCGCTTCGAATGGCGCCAGGGGTGCTCGAACTGTGATCGCCACGCTACTTGGGGTTAGTTATCGGTACCCCGGCGCGGATTCGCCTGCCCTGCGGAACGTCTCGCTGGATATCGCGGAGGACGCCTTTCTCCTGCTCGCCGGGCCGTCCGCGGGTGGTAAATCCAGCCTCCTTCGGCTGTTCAACGGCCTGATCCCGCAGTTCCACGGCGGCGAGGTCTCTGGCCAAATGCGTGTCGGGGAGATGGATCCCGCGCGTACCCCTACCCGCCAGATGGCGCGAATTGCGGGCATGGTGTTTCAGGAACCAGAGGCCCAGTCGGTGGCCGACACCGTCGAGGACGAGATTGCCTTCGGGATGGAGCAGCACGGCGTCCCCGAGCTTGAGATGCGCCGCCGCGTCGAAACGCTCCTTCAGAGCCTGCACATCGAGCAGCTGCGGTCGCGCACACTGGCGACGCTCTCCGGAGGCGAACGCCAGCGCGTGGCTATCGCCGCCGTGCTCGCCCTCCAGCCACGGCTGCTGCTCCTCGATGAGCCAACTTCGCAGCTGGACCCGGCGGGCGCCGACGCGGTGATCGACGCCATCCGCCGGCTGTACGCCGCCGGTGATCTCGCCGTGCTGGTGGCCGAACACCGGCTCGAGCGGCTGCTGCCTCACGTCAGCGGAGTACTGGGAGTACAGGGCGGAATCGTCACTGAGTACAGCGCTCGCGATGCGGCCGCAAGACTGGCCTCAGTACCACCGGTCTGCGAAATCGGCCGCCGGCTGAAGCTCACAACCGTGCCGTTGACCGTCTCCGAGGCGAAGGCGGCGCTTACTGGGCGAGTCCTCCACCTGGGAACGCACCAGGACGCGCGGACGCCTGGCGCCGAGTTGCTCAGTGTCGAAGGGCTCTCGGTGGCTTACGGTGAATTGACAGCGCTTCGCGATGCCACGTTTTCTCTCAGCGAGGGCGAGATCGTCGCCCTGGTCGGGCCGAACGGGAGCGGCAAAACGACGCTTTTCCGGGCCATCGCCGGGCTCATTCGCCAGGCCGAGGGCAGGGTCCGATTTCGCGGCAGCGAAGCCCCATCCGGCGTTGTCGAGCGGTCGGCATTCGCGGGTCTCGTGCCCCAGGACCCGGCGATCGCGCTCTACCACGAATCGGTGCGCGAAGAACTGACCGAGACGCTGCGCAATCGTCACTCGAAGGAATCGGTCGATGGGTCGCTCGAACGCTGGAACCTGGCCTCGCTTGGCGCGCGGCACCCGCGAGACCTTTCCGTGGGCCAGCAGCAGCGGGTCGCGATCGGAGCGATGCTCGCCCACGAGCCTGGGGTTTGGATGCTGGATGAACCCACGCGAGGCGCAGACTCCGTGGCCAAGGCCTGGCTGGCCGATGCCCTGCGCCGCCACGCCGAGAACGGAGGGGCAGCGATCGTGGCCACGCACGACCTCGAATCAGCGGCGCGGTATGCAACGCGCGTGATCGCCCTCGCTGAGGGCGCGGTCCGCTACGACTTACCGATGCGCCAAGCCTTCGGCAGCGATGGCCCTTCACCCACCCAGGCTGCGCGGCTCCTCACCGGGGCGGTCCTGCCAGAGGAAGTGGAGGCGTGATCAGAATGTCGAAGACGCGCTTCAACACGCTGCACCGCTGGCGCATGCGGCGAACTCCCCTCTCCCGTCGCAATGGGAGAGGGGTTGGGGGTGAGGGCGCCGCCGCGAGGGTCCTGCCAGGCGGGAAGGCCCGCGTTGCCCGCGAAGTCTTCGCGCCTCTGTTGTTGGGACTGTGCGCCCTGCTGGCCGTGGGCGTGGCCCGCGCCGACGGGGAGACGGGGCTCGTCATCCAGCACGGCGACGGCAACGTGGACACCTACTGCGTCCCGTTCAAGGGCGATTCGATCAGCGGGAGCGCCCTGCTCAATGCCGTCAACATCCCGGTCGCGCGAGTTGGCGACCTCGTCTGCGCCGTCGGCAACAACACCGCGGAGGGCTGTTTCGGGGCCAGCGACTACGACAGCTGCACCTGCAAATGCTCGGGCGCAAACGCGGCCACCTGCACCTATTGGGCCTACTTCTCGGCGTCCCATGGGCAGCCCTGGCAGTACTCGGGGCTGAGCTTCGCCCTCCTCAAATCGAAAGATGGCGATATGCAGGCCTGGCGTTGGGGTCGCGGCGGCGCCAGCAGTGCACCATCGCCACCGGCGATTTCGTTCGAGGCCGTCTGTGGGCACGCGCCACAGGGCGGTCTCGCACAGGCCACGCAGCCCCCTGGAGCGACTCCCACGAACACGGCCGCCCCGGCCGCAAGTGTGACAGCGGTCACCAACACATCGCCAGCCGTGGCGCCCACTGTCGTGGTGACGTTGACCGAGACTGCGGGCGGCACGGCTACAGCGACCACCACCGCAGTTCCGTCGTCGCCCGAACCGTCTTTGACCGCTTCGGTCACCATCACATCTCACGGGACGGCCACCGCAACCGCGGCGCCGCCCGTCGTCCTCTCCGATGGCGACTCAGGAG
>JBDSJC010000275.1:0-19742 GCA_039917655.1 Tepidiformaceae bacterium | reverse complement strand
CGTTCACGTTTGGCGGCGGCCTTTGTCTGGGGGCGAGGCAGTTGGGGGGCGGATTCCCGTTCAATGCGCGTCGCGATTGTCGCTGCGGCGCGGGCCGTCGCAGCGTCGGGCGTTTCCACCGTCTCCGCCGTGGTGGCGGCCACCCTCCCGTTGCGTTTGGTAGCGATTGGCACAGCGATCGGTGGGGTCGGGGCGGTTTTGGTGCGAGGTTTGCGAGCCGGCGCCTTGTTGGGCGCGGCCGCCGGGGTTGATGGAGCGATCGTGCCGGCTGCCTCCAGGATCGGGCGCAAGTACTGCCCCGTGAAGCTGCTGGCGATTCCGGCCACTTCCTCCGGCGTGCCCGTGGCGATGATCTCGCCGCCTCGATCACCACCCAGCGGACCGAGGTCGATCTGGTAGTCGGCGGCCTTGATGACATCGAGGTGATGCTCGATCACGAGTACCGTGTTCCCGGCGTCGGCCAGCCGCTGGAGGACGTGCAACAGATGCGCGACGTCCTGGAAGCTGAGGCCGGTCGTGGGCTCATCGAGGATGTAGAGCGTGCGGCCGGTCGAGCGGCGGGAGAGTTCGGAGGCAAGCTTGATGCGCTGCGCCTCGCCACCGGAGAGCGTCGTCGCGGGCTGTCCGATGTGGATATACCCCAGGCCCGTCGCCTCGAGCGTATCGAGGATCCGTTTGACGCGCGGGAAGCGTTCGAAGAACTCCGCTGCCTCGGAGACCGTCATGTCCAGCACTTCGGCGATGTTCTTGCCTCGGAAGAGCACTTCCAGCGCCTCGCGGTTGTAGCGCTTGCCGTGGCAGACCTCGCAGGAGACGGTCACGTCCGGGAGAAATTGCATTTCGACGACTTTGTAGCCGTCACCGGAGCATTCTTCGCAGCGCCCGCCCTTCACGTTGAAGCTGAAGCGGCCCGCCTTGTAGCCACGCGCCTTCGCTTCGGGCACCGAGGCGAACATGTCGCGGATGATGGTGAAGGCGCCGGTGTAAGTGGCCGGGTTCGAACGTGGGGTACGGCCGATCGGCGATTGATCGATGTCCACGATCTTATCGATATGCTCTAGACCTTCGACCACATCGTGGAGGCCAGGGCGCTGGCGGCCGTGGTGCAGGACGTTGGTAGCTCGCCTCACCAGGATGTCGGTGATCAGCGAAGATTTGCCGGAGCCCGAGACGCCAGTCACCGCCACCATTCTGCCCAGAGGCACTTCGGCATCGATGTTCTTCAGGTTGTTTTCGCGGGCGCCGCGAATCCAGATGCTTTTGCCATTGCCGAGCCGGCGCTCCTTCGGCACCGGGATCTGGCGGCGGCCGGACAGGTACGCGCCGGTGATGCTCTCGGGGCACGCCTTGATCGCCTCGATATCGCCCTCGGCCACCAGGTGGCCGCCGTGGATGCCGGCGCCGGGCCCCATGTCGATCACCCAGTCGGCCGCGCGCATCATCGCTTCGTCGTGCTCCACGATGAGCACCGTGTTGCCGAGGTCGCGCAGCCGTTCAAGCGTCTTAATCAGGCGGTCGCTGTCGATCGGGTGGAGCCCGATTGACGGCTCATCGCAGATGTAAAGCACGCCCATGAGCGCAGAGCCGATCTGGGTGGCCAGGCGAATGCGTTGCGATTCGCCGCCAGAGAGCGTCCCGGACACGCGATCCAGCGTGAGATAGTCGAGCCCGACGTCTTCCAGGAATTCGAGACGCGAACGAATCTCTTTGAGGATCTGGTAGGCGATCGTCTGTTCGCGCTTGTTGAGCGGCGTTTCGGGCGCTGCCAGCTGCTCCGCCCAGGCGCGGGCGGCGGCGATGCCCAGGTTGGTCACCTCGACGATCGAGCGGTCGTCGATCAGCACACCAAGCGCCTCAGGCCGAAGGCGCCGGCCCTTGCACTGCGGGCAGGGTACCGAGCCCATGTACTTTTCAATCTCGGCGCGGATGTAATCGGAATCCGTCTCCTTGTATCGCCGCTGTAGGTTGGTGACCACGCCTTCGAACTTTGTGTCGTAACTTTGGGTGCGGCCGTACTGATTGGTGAACTTGAGATTCAGGGTGCGTTCGCCGGTACCGTAGAGCACGGCCTGGATCTGCTCTTCGGTGAGCTCGCGAATCGACTGGTCAACCGAGAACCCCATGTGGGCGGCCACCGCTTCGAGCTGGCGCATGTACCACCCGGCGACGCTCGGCGACTTCGACCACGGCTCCACCGCGCCCCCGGCAAGCGATTTCAGGCGGTCCGGGATGACGAGGGTGGGGTCGATCTCCATCTCCACGCCGAGGCCGGTGCACTTCGAACAGGCGCCGTGCGGGCTGTTGAAGCTGAACGTGCGCGGCTCGATCTCGCCGATGGAGGTGCCGTCGTAGGGGCACGAAAAGTGTTCGGAGAAGATGCGCTCGGACTCCGCCTTCGCCTTTGCGCCGCGCGCGGGCGCTTGTGCCGGGGCGACGATCATCACGCCTTGCCCCACCTTCAACGCCGTCTCCACGGAATCGGCGATGCGGGACGTGGCGGTTGGGTCCGTGCCGGGTTCGGGGACGACGAGGCGGTCCACCACCACATCGATGTCGTGCCGCTTCTTTTTGTCGAGCGCCATCTCTTCGTCCAGGTCGCTGACGATGCCGTTCACGCGCACACGCACGAAGCCAGCTCGGCGCGCCTCATCGAAGATACCCGTGTGTTCGCCCTTCTTGGCGCGAGCAACGGGCGCCAGTAACAGCAGGCGCGAACCCGGCGGGTAGTTCAGCGTGGCATCGACGATCTGTTGGACGGTCTGTTTTTCGATTGGGCGCCCGCAGGTGGGGCAATGAGGGCGGCCCGCGCGCGCCCAGAGCAACCTCATGTAGTCGTAGATCTCGGTGACGGTACCGACCGTCGATCGTGGGTTGTTGGATGTCGACTTCTGGTCGATCGAAATCGCCGGCGACAGGCCGTCGATGTGGTCGACGTCCGGCTTCTCCATCAGTCCGAGGAACTGGCGCGCGTAGGCGGAGAGCGACTCGACGTAGCGGCGTTGGCCCTCGGCGTAGATCGTGTCGAAGGCGAGCGATGACTTGCCTGAGCCGGAGAGGCCCGTTATGACAACCAACCGGTCGCGTGGGATGCGGACATCGATGTTCTTGAGGTTATGCTCGCGGGCGCCGCGGACGAGGATGTGGTCGAGAGGCATGGCAGCTCTATTGTTTGAATGGAGATTGGACGGCGGAACTTTCCATTCTACCCGGCGGTACCGGCCAGCGCCCACGAGCGTAGCAGTTCTAGCACTAATGTTCTAGCGGCTTATTCGCCGCGTGGCGCACCCGGTAGCGGACGTAGACCTCGTTGCTCTCCCGGTTCGGGATCGCCGCGACCAGTTGCAGATGCTTTACATCGTCTCGCGCAAAGGCAGACTCCCCTTCGACCGCGGTCAGCGTGTCGCGCCCACCGACGATCACCGGACCAAGCGTGAGGAAGTATTCGTCCACAACTCCGAGCGCGTACATCTGGGCGTTCACGGTGGGGCCGCCTTCGACGAGGAGCACCCTCGCTCCTAACTCCTGCCTCATGTGCTTCAGCATCGCCGCAATCTCACCGCCCGCGGGCACGAAGTGGACTGGGCGGCCCGTCGCCGCAATCGCCTCTCGGCGCTCCGCGGGGGCTGCATCCGAGAGGTAGACGACGGCGTCAAAGTCGCGGGCGGTGAAGAAAATCTTGTCTAGCGGCAGATTGCCCGAACGGGAGAGCGACACCGCGATCGGGAAGCGAGGCTTGCCGTTTGCGATGCGCAGCTGCTCCAAGCCCTCATCGCCGAGGCGCGAGGAGCTCCCGGAAGCGCGGAGCGTGTTCGCGCCGTTGAGCACGGCATCAGCGTTGACCCGGAGTTCGCGCATCAGGCGCTGGTCGGTCTTCGAACCGATGCCCGCCTCGGTTCCCTCAATCACCACTTTGCCGTCCGCCGACATCACCATGTTCATGAGGATGTACGGCCGGTCGGCGGGAGGTTCGGGCAGGTCGAGCGCGGTATAGTCGGGCTTCACTCGGGCAGGTCGCGGGCGGGATCCAACTCACGGTAGAAGCAGCTGGCATTCCCGGTGTGGCAGGTAGGCCCGCTGGGACGCGCTTTCACCAGCAGGCTGTTGGCATCGCAATTCTTCGAAATGGAGACCAGGTCCAGACGGTTGCCGCTGGTAGCGCCCTTCTCCCAGAGTTCCTTTCGGCTGCGGCTCCAGAAGGTCACCCGGCCGGTGGCGTAGGTGTGCGCGATCGACTCGCGGTTCATCCAGGCAAGGACGAGCACCTCCTGGGTCTCGGCGTCCTGCACGACAGCTGGAATAAGCCCGTCGGCATCGAACGAGAGCAAGGATTCCTCAGACATGCTCCAGCCCTACCTGGACCGGCGCGTCCGCGACGGGGCGAATGGGCAAGCCCGCAGCCGCCAGGTACTCCTTAACTTGCCTGATGGAGTACTGGCCGAAGTGGAAGATGCTCGCCGCAAGGACCGCGTCTGCCTTTCCTGCTGTGAGCGCCTCGACCATGTGCGCGGGACCGCCCGCGCCGCCGGAGGCGATGACTGGCACGGTCACGGCCTCGCTAATCGCGCGCAGCATGGCGATGTCGTAACCCTTCTTGTGGCCGTCGGTGTCCATGCTCGTGACCAGCAGCTCGCCCGCGCCGCGCTCGACCGCCTGCTTTGCCCAGTCCACCGCGTCGAGGCCCGCCGGGTTGCGGCCACCGTGCGTAAACACCTCCCACTGTTCGCGTTTACCGGGCACACGCCGCGCATCGATCGCCACCACAATGCACTGGCTGCCGAAGCGGTACGCCCCTTCGTTGATCAGCTCCGGGGTCTGAATCGCGGAGGTGTTGATGCTCACCTTCTCGGCGCCGAGTTCGAGCATGATCTTCATGTCGCTTGCGCTGCGGATGCCGCCCCCCACGGTGAAGGGGATGAACACCTGATCGGCGGTCGCGGACACCATGTCGTAGACCGTGGAACGGTCGTCGGACGATGCAGTGATGTCTAAAAAGACCAGCTCGTCGGCGCCCTCTTGATCGTAGAACTTGGCGAGCTCCACCGGGTCACCGGCGTCGCGCAATTCGACAAACGAGATGCCCTTTACGACTCGCCCGCGATCGACGTCGAAGCATGGGATGATACGTCGCGTGAGCATTGGTCAGGCTTCCGCCGTTTCGGGTTCGCGGAATCGTTCGACGGCGGCGAGGGCGGTCGTCAGGTCCACCGTGCCCTCGTAAAGCGCCTTGCCGACGATGGCGCCAGTGCACCCGATCTCTCCGAGGCGAACAAGGTGCTCTACCTGGGCGACGCCGCCCGAAGCGATGATCCGGCACTCGGGCAGGGCGCGCACCATCTCTTCGAGCGCGGCGAAGTTCGGTTCAGTGAGGGTGGAGTCACGGGCGATGTCTGTGAACATGAGCGTATGGACGCCGGCCTCGGCCATGGTCCGGGCAAAGTCGAGCGCGCGCAGCCCACTGCCAACAGTCCAGCCGTCGGTGCGCACTTCGCCGTCGCGGGCGTCGATGGAAACGACGATGTTCGCTCCCCAGCGGCGGACGGCGCGGCGCACCAGGTTTGGTTGTTGAACGGCGATGCTGCCAAGTTGCACCTGCCTGGCGCCGCGGGAGAAGGCGAGCTCGATCGTATCAAGGTCGCGAATGCCGCCGGAAACCTCCACGGCCAGTCTCACGGCGAAGCAGAGATCCTCAATCAAGCGGTAGTTGACTGGCCTGCCCTTCTTTGCACCGTCCAGGTCGACCACGTGGAGTCGCGAAGCCCCGAGCGCCTCCCAACGCCGGGCGGTCGAAACGGGATCCTCCGAATAGACCGTTTCGTTGGCGTAGTCCCCCTGGAAGAGGCGTACGCATCGCCCGCCGAGAATGTCTATCGCCGGGATGACTTCAAACATCAGGCGCTCCGCCCGCGCGCAAAGCGATCGGGTCATCTGGAATCGGGGCGCCGGCGCGCGCCCAGGCGACGAAGTTCGCGTAAATCTGGAGGCCGTGCTCTCCGCTTTTCTCGGGGTGGAACTGCGCGGCCACAACGTTGTCGCGGGCGACAATGCTCGGGAACGTCACGCCGTAGTCTGTGGTGCCGAGGGCGAGGCCATCGGCGTCTGTCCAGGGATAGTAGCTGTGGACGAAATAGAAGTAGCTGCCGGACGGAATTCCTGTGGCTACAGGGTGGCTACGCACCCAATCCACGGTGTTCCAGCCCATGTGCGGCACCTTCCGGCCCTCGCCCGCCACGAACCGGCGAGCTTCGCCGGGAAGTACGCCCAGGCACTCCACGCCGCCGCCCTCTTCGGACCGTTCGAACAGCGCCTGGAGGCCCATGCATACCCCCAGGAACGGGCGGCCGGCAGCGATGTACTGAAGCAGCGGCTCCACCAGATTGCGCGAGACGAGGTTCGACATCGTGTCCGCGGCGGCGCCCACGCCTGGCAGCACGATCGCCCCGGCACGGTCGATATCCGCAGGGTCCGCCGAAATCACCGGTCCTTCGTCAACGTGCGCGAGGGCGCGCGCGACGCTGCGCAGGTTGCCCGCGCCGTAGTCGATGACAACAATTGGGCCGGTCATAGGCCAATCAGTGTAGCAGCACGCCCCAGCAAGAGGCGGCCCGATATAATTGCCGAGCGATGGCAGAATCCAACCAGTACGACGCACGATTGCGGAGCGAAGAACTTCGTTCGCAGCTGAACTACCACAACCGCCTGTACTACGAACGCGACGCACCCGAAATCCCGGACGCCGTCTACGACGAGCTGCTCAATGAACTGCGCGCGATCGAGCGCCACTACCCCGAGCTAATTACGCCAGACTCGCCCACGCAGCGCGTCGGTTCGGCGCCGCTCCAGACCTTCGATGTGGTGGAACACCGGGTCCCGCTGCTCAGCCTGGGCAACTGCTTTACGCTCGAAGAGTTGCAGGCCTGGCACCGGCGGGTGGCCGAGCGCATGGACAGCGACGACTTCGCCATCGTTAGCGAACCGAAAATTGACGGGCTCGCGATGGCCCTCGTTTACGAAGGCGGCCGGTTCGTGCAGGGCGCCACTCGCGGCGATGGCCGCCAGGGCGAAAACGTCACGGCAAACCTGCGCACGATCGCCTCGATCCCGCAGGAGCTACACGGTAGCTACCCGGCGAAGATGGAGGTGCGCGGCGAGGTCTTCATGACCAAGAGCGGCTTCGAAGCGATGAATGCCGCGATCGGCGAAGCGAACCAACAGCTCGAAGCGGAGGGCAAGAAGCCGCGCTCGCTGTACGCCAACCCGCGCAATGCAGCCGCCGGCTCGGTGCGTCAAAAGGACCCATCGGTGACGGCCAGCCGTCCGCTCGCGATGTTCATGTACCAGCTCGGCTGGGTGGAGGGCGTGCGCCCCGAAAGCCACCACGAAACACTCGCCTGGCTGCGGGAGATGGGCTTCAACATCAATCCGGAGACACGTATCCACGGCTCCGTGGCCGAGGCCTACGAGCGCATCGAGTGGTGGGGACACCAGCGCGAACGGCTGGATTATGACATCGACGGCACGGTGTTGAAGCTCGACGACACGCGCGAGTGGGAGCGCCTCGGCGTGGTGGGGCGCGAGCCGCGCTGGGCCACGGCCTTCAAGTTCCCGCCCCAGCAGCGCACAACGAGGCTCAACAAGATTGAAGTGAACGTAGGCCGCACTGGCGTCTTGACGCCGTTCGCAATCCTCGAAACAGTCGTTGTCGGCGGCGCGAACGTCTCCATGGCCACGCTCCACAACGAAGGCGACATCCATCGCAAGGACATCCGCGTTGGCGACACGGTGATCGTGCAGCGAGCGGGCGAGGTGATCCCTCAGGTGGTGGCGCCGGTGATCAGCCTGCGCGACGGCAGCGAGACGGTGTTCGAGATGCCGCCGGTCTGCCCCTCGTGCGGCACAGAGGTCAGCCGTGACCCAGCAGAGGCGGCGGTCTATTGCCCGAACACAGCCTGCCCAGCGCAACAGATTCGCCTCCTCGAACACTTCGCCGGCCGGGGGGCGATGGATATCGAGGGGCTCGGCGAGAAGCTCGCCTGGGTGCTCTTCTACTCGGGCCTGGTACACAACGTGGCGGAGGTCTACGACCTGACAGCCGAAAGCCTTCACGCGCTGCCCGACTTCCAGGCGAAGGCGCCGGGCGGCGCGACGCGGCTCAGCAAGACCGGCGAAAACCTCCTCACGGGCATCGAAAAGAGCAAAGCGCGGCCGCTGACCAACGTCCTTTTCGCGCTTGGCATCCGTCACGTTGGCTACGAAACAGCGCGCCTCCTCGCGACCCACTTCCGCAGCATGGGCGCGCTGCTGCAGGCCGAGGCGGCGCAGTTGCAGACGGTCGAGGGGATCGGTCCGATTGTGGCCAAGGCGATCGCCGACTGGGCGGCGAGAGACGAGAATCGAGCCGTCGTTCAGCGACTCCTCACGGCCGGCGTCAACCCGGTCGAGGTTGTTGAAGAGCGTGTCTCCGGGCCGCTGGACGGCCTGACGCTCGTTGTCACGGGGCGGCTGGAAACAATGTCCCGAAACGACGCCGAAGATCGCATCCGTGAGTTGGGCGGGAAGGTTGGCAGTACTGTTTCGAAGGGAACGACAGCTCTCGTGGTGGGTGCGGAGGCTGGTTCGAAGCTGCTGAAGGCCGAAAAGCTCGGCGTGCGCGTAATCGATGAGACGCTCTTTGCGCGGCTGTTAGAAGGCGGCGCAGACGTGCTGGCGACAATGTCTAGCGCTTCGGAATAGGTTTGATCCTATTTCACACCGCTAAATTCGCGCTGGACGACCGGCGACGTATAATGAGTTCGTCACGCCGCAATGCGCACGTTTCGTTTTCAGCCGGGCAGGATCACCAGTTGGCATTCTCTAATCCTCTCTCCAGCCTCTTCGGCTTTCTGTCGCATGATATTGCGATCGATTTGGGCACCGCCAACACACTGGTGATGGTCAAGGGCCGCGGCATCGTCATTGATGAGCCGTCGGTTGTGGCGATCGATCGAGTGACGAAAAAGATCCTTGCTATCGGCGCCGAAGCGAAACGCATGGTGGGCCGCACGCCCGCCAATATCATCGCCGTCCGGCCCCTGCGCGACGGCGTGATCTCGGACTTCGAAGTCACCGAAAAGATGCTCAGCTACTTCATTCGCGCGGTCCACGACCGCAGCTTCCTGGCCCAGCCGCGGGTCGTCGTCGGCATCCCGAGCGGGGTCACGGAAGTGGAAAAGCGCACCGTCCACGATGCCGCCCTGAACGCTGGCGCGCGTAGATGCTTCCTCATCGAAGAGCCGATGGCTGCCGCAATCGGCGCGGGCTTGCCCGTGATGGAGGCGGCCGGCTGCATGATCGTCGATATCGGCGGCGGCACCACCGAGGTAGCCGTCATCTCGCTCGGCGGCATGGTCGTCAGCACCTCGATACGCGTGGCGGGCGACGAGATGGACCAGGACATCATCGCCTACGCCCGGCAGGTCCATAACCTGCTGATCGGCGAACGCACCGCCGAAGAGATCAAGAAGAACGCGGGCTCCGCTGCCCCACTTGACCCCGAAGAGACCATCGACCTGCGCGGCCGGGACCTGGCGACAGGCCTCCCGAAAGCGGTGGAAGTGAGCACCGTCGAAATTCGCGACGCCCTCGCAGGCTCCATCAGCGCGATCGTCGAAGCGGTCCGCTCATCGATCGAAGTGACGCCCCCAGAACTCGTCAGCGACCTGATGGCCCACGGCATTGCGCTCGCCGGTGGAGGGGCGATGCTGCGCGGATTGGACCGCCGACTCAGCCAGGAGACCCGCTTCCCGGTCTACGTTGCCGAAGACCCGCTCCTCTGCGTGGTGCGCGGCGCCGGTGAAGTGCTGGAAGAATCGATGCTCCTCGAAAAGGTGCAGTCACAGTTGGCCTCGCGCCGCGGCGGGCGCTAGCATCAGGGCGCGCCCTCTGGATGATTCATGCTGATCTTCTCCCGGTACACATGGTGGGTAGCGACGATGATCGGGCTCGCCATGCTGCTTGCGGTGGTGGGCCAGACGGGCCTGCTCACCCCGTTTCAGGGCGTCTTCCTCAAGGTCACCTCTCCTGTTCAGGGCGTGCTCACAACGGTCTTCCGGCCGGTGGCGGCCTTCCTCTCGGACGCCGGCAGCCTGAACAACCTGCAGGATGAAAATGCGAAGCTACGGCTGGATAACGAAGAACTTCGCAATAAGGTGACCACCCTCCAGCAGGGCGCGGAACAGGTGGAGGAGTTGCAGAAGGCCCTCGGCGTCACCCAAAACGTCGCCTCGGGGACGAAGCTGGCAGCCAGCGTGGTGCATCGCGACAGTTCGCCCTTCACCGACGTGATCAGCATCGACCGCGGTTCAGACGACGGGATAAAGGTTGGCATGGTGGTGCTCTCGTCGCAGGGTTCGCTGCTCGGGACCGTAACGACAGTCACGAGCGGTGCGGCGTTCGTCCGCTTGATCACGGACACCAAGAGCAAGGTCGCCTCCCAGATCCAGGAATCGAAAGTCGAAGGCATTACGAAGGGCAGTCCGAACCGCGGTGTGAGCTTCGACCTGGCGGTCTCCCAGGCGACGATCAACGTGGGCGACACAGTGATTACCAGCGGACTGGGCGGAAACTACCCACAGGGCCTACCAATCGGCCGGGTCTCCGAGGTTTCTGGGAGTTCGCAGGAACTTTACAAGAAGGTGACCGTTGAGCCGCTGGTGCGGCTTTCCACGGCGCGCACTGTGCTGGTGCTCACCAGCTTCTCGCCGCAACGCAGCGGACTGGAGACGCCGTGAAGGCAGCTGGCGTGTGTCTGTTGGTGGTCGTGACGGCGCTTGCCCAGGTTGCCGTGGCGCCGCTTTTCCCGGTGTCCGCCGCGGTCCCGGATTACGCGCTCGTCGTGCTGGTGATCCTCACGGTCTTCGCTGGGCCGACGACGGTGATGCTGGCGATACCGCTGATGGCAATCTGCCTTGGCTTCGCCTCGGACCGATCGCCGGGCTTGTTGCTCATGGCCTACCTGCCGCTGTTGCCCCTGGCCCTCTACGCGGAGGACTCGCGGCTGCCGTTGAACCGCTATGCGCAGATGGTCGTCGCTGGAGTGGCCGCGGGCATCTGGGCGAGGATGCTGCTCGCGCTCGGGGCGATCGCCGGAGGGGCCGACGCTTCGTTCGGGGCGATGGCCGGTCAGCTAGTGATCCCCGGCATCTTCTTGGACTTTGCTTTACTGACGTTGGTCTACGCGCCGTTCCGTCTTCTAGGATGGACTGGCCGCGGGATGAGTCTCCAGCGGAGCAGGTGGTAACGGATGGGCATGCTGGACGAAGGCTTTAGCGGCCGCCCGCAGCAGGGTTCGAGCCGTAACCGGCCGCACGGAAACCTCAACATCCTGCGCGCGTCTATCCTGCTGCTCTTCGGCATCCTCACGATTCGCCTCGTCTACATGCAGCTCATCAACGGCTCGGACTACGCCCGCCGGTCCACCGAGAACCACATCGTCACCGCGAACATCCTCCCGACGCGCGGCCTTATCGTGGACCGCAACGGCGAACCGCTCGTCCAAAACGTCGCCGAATACACTGCCACCCTCACGCCGGAATTCCTGCCCGATGACAAAGACGGCAACCACGATGAAGCCGACAAGGCAACGCGCTATAAGATCTTCCTGCAACTCGCCAAGCTGACGGGCGCACAGGTGCTGGACATCCAGACGCTTGTCAAGAACGCCGAAGACGACGGCGTGGCCTTCATCCCGATCCCGATAAAGAAGCACCTGACGCAGGACCAGGCGATCATGATGGAAGAGGCTACGGCAGACGTGCCCGGCGTCAAACTCTCGATCACCCCCGCCCGGAACTACCCGGCGGGCAACGCGTTCTCGCATATCCTCGGGCACATCGGCCTGCAAGACGTCAAAGAGGCTCCGGCCCTGCGAAAGCTCGGCTACGCCAACAACGAACCCGTTGGCAAAGACGGCCTGGAGGACCGCTACGAAAGCGACCTGCGCGGGAAGATCGGCTACAGCCGGGTGGAGCAGGACGCCCAGGGCCGCCTGATCACCGCCCTGAAGACGGACGACGCCGTCCCCGGCAACAGCCTCAAGCTATCGATCGATGCGGGCCTGCAGAAATTCGTCGCCGAGCTCCTCCAGGATTCGATGCGCGACTCTACCGGCAACTACGGGGACGCCCGCGTGGCAGCTGCAGTGGTGATGAGCCCCAAGACCGGCGAAGTCTATTCGATGGTTTCGCTGCCGACCTACGACAACAACATTTTCGCGCAAACCGACAAGCGTGCCGACGAGTACAAATCGTTGGCATTGGACAACGTGCGCACGCCGTTTCTCAACCATGCACTCAGCGCGGCGGCGCCGGGGTCAACCTTCAAGCTGGTGACCGCTTCGGCTGCGCTCCAAAACGGAAACATTACGCCCCATACGCCATGGGACGTCCCCAGCGTCAGGCTTGAGATTAAGGGTGAGAATGGTGTCATCTACGACCTGATCGATTGGAAGGCACACGGCCTTATCGACCTCTACGGGGCGATCCAGTGGTCTTCGAACATCTATATGGAGATGGCCTCCTGCGGGATCCTGGGCAAGGTCAACGGCCTCGGAAAGGACATCGAAACGTCGGCGGTCATCCTCGGCAACTATGCGCGGGGGTTCGGGCTGGGACTGCCAACCGGGATCGACCTCTACGGCGAGAGCGACGGACGCATCCCGGACCCTGCCTGGAAGAAGCGGGTGACCAAGGACCCGGGCAACTGGTACTACGCCGACACCTGCTTTATGGGCATCGGTCAGGGGGACGTGACCTCCACACCGCTGCAGATTGCGCGCATGACCGCCGCTGTCGCGAACGGTGGGTCGCTGGTCACCCCGCACGTGGTGAACGAAGTGGTGGATCCCAACGGTAAGACAGTGCGCACGGTCAAGACGGAGACGAAGAGCGTGGGCATTAATCCGGACTACTTGCAGGTTGTGCGAGATGGCATGCACCTCTCCGCGCAGTCTGGCGCAGGAAAGCTTGCCTCGCAGCCGGGCCTGGATATCGCGGGCAAGACGGGCACCGCGGAGTTCAAAGAGGACGGCGCGACGAAGCAGCACGCCTGGTTCACCGGCTTCGCCCCTTTCAACGACCCGGACGTTGTGGTGACCGTCTACTTCGACCTCGGCGTAGGTGGAGACAAGGCGGCGCCGGTGGCGGGCAAGATCATCAAATACTTCGAAGAGAACGTGAAGCATTGAGTAGCGTTTCGTCCTACGGCAGCGGGCGCACTTCTCCGTACGCCGCGACGCGGTCCGGCGTGTTCCGGGGCTGGGACCGGTTTGACTACTGGATCGTGCTCTCGTCCCTTGGGCTGGTGGCGATGGGGCTGCTGCTGATCTACAGCGGTTCGGCGCGCTCGTACCACGGCCCGGCGGCGAGTTTTGCCAACCCGGTGGCCAAGCAAGTCATCTTCGCCACCATCGGTTTCGGGATGATGCTCATCGTTTCGAAGATCGACTATCACTACTTGACGCACTATTCGTGGCTTTTCTACTTCACGGGGCTGGTCGCGCTCGTGGCGATCCTCGTCATTGGCCAGACGGCGTACGGTTCGACGCGCTGGTTCGACCTTGGGCCGATCCAGGTCCAGCCGTCCGAGTTTGCCAAGCTGGCCACCATCCTCACGCTCGCCCGTTTTTTCAGTGAGCACGGCGGCGACGCCAAGGACTTGAAGACGCTGGTCCTCTCGCTGGTGATCGTCGCGCCGGTGGCCGGTCTGGTGTTCATCGAACCAGACCTCGGGACGAGCCTCGTCTTCTTCGCGATCTGGCTCGGCGTGGTGATCGTGGCCGGCGTGAGCCGCAGCCATCTGCTGGTGATGGCGGCGCTGTTCGTGGCTGTCCTCCCCTTCGTCTGGACGTTCGCTATCGCCGACTACCAGGTAGAGCGCGTGAGTGTGCTCGTCAACCCCGAGGAATTTCCCCTCGACGCGGGCTACAACGTCATCCAGTCGCAGATCGCTGTTGGCTCTGGTCAATTGACAGGCAAGGGACTGACCAACGGCGCCCAAACGCAGCTCCGCTACCTGAAGGTGCCAACCAAGGACTTTATCTTCAGCGTACTGGGCGAAGAGCTCGGGTTTCTCGGAGCGATGGGGCTGTTCGCGCTCTTCATCTTTTTGCTGATGCGCGGCGTGCGGGTCGCGCAGATCGCGGGCGACACGGCTGGCCAGTTGGTGGCGGTGGGCATCGTCATGCTGATCCTGATGCAGACGTTTATCAACGTGGCGGTCAACGTCAGCCTCTTCCCGGTGACCGGCATCCCGCTGCCGTTCGTCAGCCAGGGTGGCAGCTCAATCGTCACGCTGTTTATCGCGCTGGGGATTCTGCAGAGCATCATCATGCGCCATCGGGCGTACCGCCAGACGTAGGGGCGGAGTCTTCCGCGGTCTCGCTGTCCTCGTTCGCCTGGCGAGGGTCCACAGGACGAACGGAACCGGCCGTCTTTGGCCTCCCGTGCACGGGCCGGGCGGCGGGCCCCCGCTCCCTCTCCCGACTCGTGCCTCGCGGGAGAAGGGTGCATTCGGCGCTCCCGGGTTGCGAGGGCGAACATGTGGCCACGGAGGGCCACGGCTACAACTTTTGCGGGACGAGCCCTCGCGGTGTTGACGAAGGGAGAGAGGCGTTCGTGACCTGCCACCCCTTGTTAGTGGCGCTACCGGTTCTCGGAGCGGGGTCGCTTTGGGCTGAGCCCCGCCGCAGCCAGCGCTTCGGCGAGTGTCTTCACGGGGACGAGGGTGACGCCGGGATGCTCGGCGGTGGAGGCCGGGCAGACGACTCGGGAGAAGCCGAGGCGCTGAAGTTCGGACACCCGGCGGGCGGCCTGGTTGGCCGGCCGCACCGCGCCGGACAGCGCCACCTCACCGAGGAACGCAGTGCCGCGCTGCAACGGCTCATCGCGAATTGCCGAGGCCAATGCGAGCACAACCGCGAGGTCAGCTCCGGGGTCTCGCAGGCGCAGTCCGCCGGAAACAGTGGCGACCACATCCAGGTTGGCCGCGTTGAACCCGCCGCGCCGCGCCAACACGGCAAGCAGCAGATGCAAACGCGAGACCTCCAACCCGGAAGCGATGCGCCTCGGCGAGGCGAGCTGCGAAGGGACGGCCAACGCCTGTAACTCCAGCGCAAGGGGCCGTGAACCTTCGACCACCGCCGTGACGGCACAGCCCGAGGCCGAATCATCGTGCGAGGCGAGCAACGCCGCACTCGGGTTCTCCACGCTCTTCAGCCCTTCCCCGGTCATCTCGAAGACGCCCACTTCGTCGGTCGCGCCGAAGCGGTTCTTGACGGCGCGAAGGATCCGCATCTCCCCGCCCTCGGCGCTTTCGAAGTAGAGCACCGCATCGACCAGGTGTTCGAGCAGCCGCGGCCCGGCGATCTCGCCGCCCTTGGTGACGTGGCCGGTGACGATCGTTGCTATCTCATTGCCCTTTGCCCAGGCCACCAGCCGCGCGCCGGCCTCCGCCAGCTGCGCAGGGCCGCCGGAGCGGGTGTCGAGGCCCTCGACGAAGACCGACTGGATCGAATCGATGATCACGGCGCTCGCTCCGAGGCCCTCAGCGGCGGCGAGGGCAGCGTCGAGGTTCGTTTCGGGGATGAGCGAGATGCCCTCGCCGGAGATGCCGAGCCGCGAAGCACGGAGCTTCACCTGACGCGCCGATTCCTCACCACAGACGTAGGCTACGGCCCGCCCTCTCGCTGCCAGTTTCGCCGCCGCCTGAAGCATGAGCGTTGACTTGCCGATGCCCGGGTCTCCGCCGACGAGGATCAGTGCGCCGGCCACCAGCCCGCCACCGAGCACCCGGTCGAGTTCGGGGATCTCGGTCTCCATGCGCTCGCCGGCGTCATCCGGGACGGATTCCAACGGGACCGTGCGCGCGGGGATGGCCGTCACCCCGCGCCGGTTCGACCCCGCCGTGGGCCGGGCGGAGGCCGCGTACTGCTCGAGCGTGTTCCATGCCTGGCATTCGCCGCAGCGGCCAACGTACGCCACCGTCTCCCAGCCGCATTCCCGGCACCGATAGCCGCGGGCGCTTTTCGGCGGCACCCTCAGTTCGCCTCCGCCGCTTTTTCGAGGAACGGTTTCACGGTGGCAGCGAGGGCGTGATGCTCCGGCTTCTGCAGGTAGGGGTCGCGGGCAAGCACCCGGGCGGCCATCCCACGTGCCTGTAACAGCAATTCACGGTCGGTCAGGCGGGCGACGCGGAGCATGGTGTTGACGCCGCTCTGTAGCTTGCCCCAGGTTTCGCCTTCGCCGCGCATCGCGAGGTCCACCTCGGCCAGCTTGAAGCCGTCCGTCGTCTCGACCATCGCCTCCAGCCGCTCGGTGGCCTCGGGGCCGGGGTCCTCTTCGCTGCTGAAGAGCAGGCAGTAGCTCTGCTGGTCCGAACGCCCGACCCGGCCACGGAACTGGTGGAGCTGGCTCAGACCGAAGCGTTCCGTCCCTTCGATGACGATCACGGTCGCGTTCGGCACGTCGATCCCTACTTCAATGACGCTGGTCGAAACTAGCGCTTGCGATTCGCCTCGCCCGAAGCGGCCCATGATCTCGTCCTTCTGCTTCGCGTTCATGCGCCCGTGCAGCAGGTCCAGGTTGTAACCACTTAGCGGGCCGTTGCTCAGATGCTCGTACTCCTCCTCGGCGCTGCGCACATCCAGCGTCTCCGATTCTTCGACCAGTGGGCAGATGATGAACGCCTGCTCGCCGGCGTCCAGCCGCTTGCGAATGAATTCGTAGGCCGCATCGCGCTCGTGGGGCTGGTACCAGCGCGTCTTCACCGGCTTGCGCCCGGGCGGCATCTCGTCGATCGTCGAGACTTCGAGGTCACCGTAGACAGTCAGCGCGAGCGTCCGCGGGATTGGGGTGGCGGTCATTACCAAAAGATGCGGGTTCATCCCCTTCTGGCGGAGTTTGGCTCGCTGCATCACCCCGAAGCGGTGCTGTTCGTCCACCACCGCGAGCGCCAGCCGCGGAATCTGCACTCCTTCTTCGAGAAGTGCGTGGGTACCGATGATGATGTCCGCTCCTCCATGGGCCGCGTCGGTGCGAATCTGCTCCTTCTGTGAAGCGGTCAGCGACCCGGTGAGCAGCAGCACACGGATGGGCCGCCCGAGCCAAGACGGCACGAAAACGCCGGCGAGCGCGCCCGTCTCTTCGCCTCCAAGCAGCCGGGCGAACGAACGGAAGTGCTGTTCGGCGAGGATTTCGGTGGGCGCCATGAGCGCCGCCTGGTAGCCAGAGGCAACGGCCGCGAGCATGCCCGCGAAGGCAACAACCGTCTTCCCCGAGCCAACGTCGCCCTGTAACAGGCGGAGCATTGGGTGCGTGCGCCGCAGGTCACCGAAGATCTCGCCCAGGCAACGCTGTTGCGCACCGGTCAGCGGAAACGGGAGCGAATCGAGGAACGGCTGCTCTTTCCCGCCCAGTTCCACGAACTGCGACTGTTCGCCCTGCTGCCATTCTGCCCGGCGCATTAGCACTGCCACCTGGATGGCGAGGAATTCGCCCACCGCCAGTCGTTGGCGAGCGACCTCAGCCGCGGGGAGCGACGGCGGATAGTGATACGTGCCGATCGCCTGGGCCACCGGCAGCAGATTCGTTTCTTCGCGCAGCCAGCCGGGGACAGGGTCGGCAACTCGCCCCGCTAGCTGATCGACGGCCGCCTTGACCGCCCGCCGAATGGTGCGCTGCCCAAGCCCTGCGGTGGCGGGGTAGACGGGTATCAGGCGCCCCGTGTGGTCGAGTTCGTCGTCCAGCGGCTCGAACTCGGGGTTCTCCATCTGCAGCCGCCCTCGGAAGTCCTTGACTCGGCCGGAGACGACGATCTGCATCCCTTCACTCAGCGCCCGGGCGATGTAGCCCATGTTGAACCAGACGACCCGCAGGCTGCCGGTGGCATCGGTGAGCACCGCCTGGGTGCCCTTCACGCGCCGCCCCCAACGAATCTCGGACACCGCGAACACCGTGCCAATGATCGTCTGCGGGGTCTTCGCGGGCTCAAGCTGGGCAATTTTCCGCAGATCGGAGAAATCGTTGAAGCGTCGCGGGAAGAGGAACACTGCGTCAGAAGCGGTAGCCACGCCCAGCTTTTCGAGCTTCTCCGCGGCAGACTTGCCGATGCCCGGCAGGTGGGAGACGGGCGAGTCCGGCCGAAGAGAACCAGTGGCGCGCAGCTGTGCGGCGGACTCGCGAACGGCTACGGAGGTTACCTCCCGCCGCGAGGCCGCGCGAAGCGCACCAACGGTTGACCGGTCGTCATTCGCACTGCGAGCTGCCGCCGCCCGGACTCCGCCGCCGCGCGACGGTCCTGGTCGCGTGACCGGGGCGCTCCGGGTGGGCGTTGAGGGCGCTATCGGCGTCAACGCCCGGATCGTGCTCTGCACCCACTCCCGCCGCGCCTCTTCCTCCAGCGACCGGTAACCCGTCGGCGGTAGCGCAGCGACTCTCGATGCCAGCGGACTGCCTCTGAGCAGGCCGTCTTCGCCCATCTGAATGAGCATCCGGTCGAGTCCGCCGATCACCACCTGGTTCTGGCAGCCGCGTTCGAGCTCCAGTTCGAACACGCGCCTCACGCGGGTGGCATCGGCTTGCGGCATGACGCTACTCCCGTTCGAGGTAGGCGATCCCGAGTGTCCCCGGGCCGGTGTGGACGCCGACCGCCGGCCCGAACTCCGCGATCATGATCTCCGTGTGCGGCAGTGCAGGGCGCAGGCGCTCGATCAGCGCCCCGGCCGCTGCAACATCGCCTCCGTGCGCGACAAAGAGTGTCTTGGAACGGGGATGTTGGAGGGCGAGCTGGAAGATGCGTTCGATCGCCTTCGCCCGAGTGCGCACGCGTTCCACCGGCGCGACCTCGCCGTCTTCGATGTGCACGATCGGTTTGATGCTGAGGATCGAACCGAGGAACGAACTGGCACGGCCGATGCGCCCGCCCCGGCGCAGGAATTCGAGGGTATCGACGAGCAGGTAGACGCCGCTGCTGTCCATCGCCCGGCGTGCCGCCGCGACTACCTCCGCCAGGCCCTTGCCAGCCTGCGCGGCGAGCGCCGCCTCCATCACGATCAGCCCGAGGCCGAGGCTCACCTGGTAAGAATCGATGAGGTCGATGTGGGCGGAATCCTTCATCACTTCCCGTGCCACCGAAGCGGCATTCAGCGTCCCCGACATCTTTGAGGAGAGATGGATTGAGACGATCTCACTGCCGTCGGCGCTCAGCCGCTCGTAGGCCTCCTGGAACAGGTCGACCGAAGGCTGGCTGGAGCGCGGGAGCGCGGGAGCGCTTTTCAACCGGTCGTAAAACGTTTGCGAGTCGATCTCGACACCATCAAGCAGCGCCTCGTTGCCGAAGAACACAGTGAGCGGAACGACGGTGATGCCGAGCCGCTCAACAACGTTGGCCGGGAGATCGCAGGTTGAATCGGTGACGATGCGTACGGTCATAATTGTTTAGGCGCCTACTCAGCAGAGTATAAGCGGAGTGGCCGACACGCGTTAGAATACGCCGATGCACACAGTGAAGACGGTGAAAATCGCCCCTTCCATCTTGACCGCGGATTTCGGCCGCCTGGCCGACGAGGTGCGAGCGGCCGAGGCGGGCGGCGCAGACTGCCTTCACCTTGACGTGATGGACGGCCGCTTCGTGCCGAACATCACCTTCGGACCCACGCTTGTGGAGGCGCTACGCAAGGTGACCTCGTTGCCATTCGACATCCACCTGATGGT
>JBDSJC010000274.1:0-6077 GCA_039917655.1 Tepidiformaceae bacterium | reverse complement strand
ACCTGATCCGCGACCGCGATCGCTGCTACGGGACGGACTTCATCGACAGGGCGGCCCGGATCGGCATCCACAGCGTGCTCACTCCGGTGCGGGCACCAAATGCGAACGCCGTCTGTGAACGCCTGATCGGAACTCTTCGGCGCGAGTGCCTCGACCACATGATCGTTCTGAACGAGCACCACCTGCTGGGCGTCCTCCGGGAATACGTTGAGCACAACGCGATGCGCCCACACCGATCATTGGCACTCGATTCACCCCTGGGCAGAATGCCCCAGCCGGCGCCAAGTACCCCCACCCAACTTCTGAGACGGGAGGTGCTCGGAGGATTGCACAGCGAGTACGAGTGGGCCGCATGAGGTTTTGCACCCCCACGACCCCCCAAACCCGGGCGAATTGGCGGGACTGACTGAGCCCACGCTCCTATCACTGCGGGCGGCTAAGGCGCGGTTCGACCGATCGCCGACGTCACGACCGTGGGAGCCCCAGGCCCTGGAGCGCGATCACGTTTCGCTGAATCTCGTTCGTCCCGCCGACGATGGTCATGGCGACGTTGAGGCGCGTGAGGAAGCTGAGCGCATCCACGAGGGGGTGAACGTCCTCGCCCCGGAGTGGGGCGAGGGTCCCGATGAGCTCCGAGCCGAACGCCGCAATCCGGCTTTCGAGCTCGGTACAGAAGATCTTTACGATCGACGCCTCGATACGCAGTTTTTCGCCCGCGGCAACCTTGGACGCGGTCATGTCCTGGATGAGCTGCGCCGCCTCGATCTCGATGTCCAGTTCGGCAAGCCGCTCCTGCACCCAGGCCTGGTCGCTCAGCGGCCGTCCGTCAGAACCGACCGTCGTCTTGGCGTAGTCGATGATCATCCCGAAGATCGTCGAGAAGTGGGCATATGGGATGCCGCCCAAACGGTCCAGGTCGAGCGACTCACGGACGTAGTCCCAGCCTTTGTTCTCTTCGCCGAGAAGGCGTGCGCGCGGCACGAAGACATCGTCGTAGTAAGTCGCGCCGACGTGGGACCCGCTGAGCGTGGGGTTCTCAGTTTTGCTGAAACCTTCGGAGGTCGTGTCGATCAGGAGCACCGAGATGCCCCGCCGCACGGGAGCGTCCGGGTCGGTGCGCGCGGCGAGGAACATGATCTCGCCGGGCTTTGGATTTCCATAGAGCTTCTGCCCGTTGACGATGTAGCCATCGCCGGAACGAACGGCTCGGGTGCTCAGGTTGGCAAGGTCGGAGCCGGTCTCGGGCTCGGTGAAACCGAGGACGAATTCGAGGTCGCCGCGCCGCATTTTTGGCAGCATTTCTGCCTTCGTCTCTACCGTCCCATACTTGAGGATCAGCGGGCCGAGAACGTTCGCGTTGTAGAGTGGGAACGGCGCGCCCACCCGCTGCATCTCGCGACTCAGAATGTACTTCTCCATCGGGCTCACGGCCACGCCGCCGTACTCCTCGGGCCAACCCATCGCGAACCAGCCCTTGTCGGCAACCTTAGCCCGGAACACCCTGGTCCGCTCCTCATCGGACTTGTCGCGCCCAGCTACCGGATCGGCAGGGCCCCATTCGCGCTCGACGAATGCGCGCACGTCGTCCCGGAAACGAATCTCATCCTCGCTGAAGCCAAAGTCCATCTCTTCCTCCTCAGGTCGGTCGCCCGGCGAGCACGAGCTGGCTGACGACCGCCCGGTGCGCGGGGGAGGTCTCGTAGTACGACGACGCACTCAGCGCGGTCCGATAGCTGAGCTGGACGCGATGGTCGTCGACGAAGCCGACGCCGCCATGGATCTGGATCGCGTCCCGCGTCACCCGGCGAGCCGAATCACCCAGGTACGCTTTGGCGTTGCGAGCGGCCCGTGGAAACTCGCTCGTCCCGTGCACCGCTGCTGCTTTGTAGGCGAGGTTCCGTGAGACCTCGACCGCGATCAGCATGTCGGCGCAACGGTGCTGAATCGATTGGAATGCTCCGATCGGTTGACCGAACTGGATGCGCATCTTTGCGTAGTCGACCGCGATCTCGAGCGCGCGTTCGCTCGCTCCGAGAAGGATGATCGCGTTTCCGGCTGCGCCGCCGAGAAGGATATCCGTCGACAGCGCCGCGTCAAGCGTCCGCACGACGGGCGCTTCACTGAACGACACCTCGCCGACCGATTCCGCGCCTGGCGTCTCGAGATTGCGGCGGCTGATACCGCCCGCGGCGGCGTCGACCAGCGCGACGACGTCGCCCGCTGGAACCAGAAAGTGGGTCACGAGCTCCGGCCAGACCGCGCCGCGCACGGTACCGCTGATGGCGCCGCCGCTGGCGCTCAGCGGACCGTCCAGCCCGCTGGGAGCACACCATGCCGCGGTCATCACCCCAGAGGCGAGCTTCGCAGCAAGATCCGCCGCCTCGGGGCGGCTGGCGAGTGCTAAGCCGGCGGCCACCGACGAATGCACGAACGGGGTTGCGAAGGCGGCCCGTCCCAACTCTTCGATGAGCGGCGCCGCTTCCATCAGGCTGCCAGGAAAGCCGCCGATCGCCTCTCCGAATGGCGCCGCCGTCCAGCCCAACGAGATCAGGGCCGGCCAGAGCTCCGCATCGCGCCGTGGACGGTCGCCGTAGAGCTCGCGCATGCGATCGAGGGGGTACTGCCGATTGAAGAAGTCGGCGGCCGATTTTCGCAGCAATTCCTGCGATTCAGTTAGGCGGTGGTCCAAGCAGGCCTCCCGTGACCAGTCACTTAGGCTGATTCGTCAGCGTCCGTGGAAATCCGGTGCGCGCTTCTCAGCGAAGGCGACCGCGGCTTCGTTCGTATCTTCGAGCGCGTTCAAAAAGGTTCGCGACTCCATCTCCCGGCGGATCATCTCCGGGCTCGGGCTCTGCCTCATCGAAGCCATGAGCGCCTTCGTTCGCCGGACGTGGAGCGGCGGCAAGGCAAGGAACTTCCGTGCCCAGCGCCAGGCTGCGTCCATGAGCTGGTCGTCCGGAACGACCTCGTTCAGGAGCCCCAGCTCGAAGAGTCGCCGCGCCGGCACGTGTTCGCCGAGCAGCGTGAACTCAACACCCATTGCCCAGGGGAGCACCTCGGCGACGGGAAACCAGTACGGCCCGAGCACGCCCGTGGGGATCTCTCCCATCGAGAAGCGCGCGGACTCACTGGCGACGCGGATGTCGCAACCGGCGGTCATATACCAGCCGGCGCCGATGGCGTAGCCGTTGACCGCCGCGATCAGCGGTTTGTCTGTATCGGGCACCCCAAAGATGTTCCATTCCGCCGTGTAGTTGGGCTGCGGGGCGTTCCCGGTTTCGGCCTGCGACTTGAGGTCGCGGCCTGCGGAAAAGCCGCGTCCCGTGCCCGTCAGAATCCCCACCCAGGCGTTGTCGTCCTGAACGAATTCCCGAAACGCCGTTCGGAGCTCATCGAACATCTCGGGCGAGAGCGCGTTCAACCGCTCCGGGCGGTTCATACGGATGACGGCCACGCGTTCTGTAACGCTGTAATCGATGAACTTCAATTGCACGTCGAATCCTTCTTTCCCTGTCGTGGTTTGCGCCTAGAGCTGAGCCTGGGCGTGGATCTTGTCGAGAACGGCGAGCGTCTCGGCGGGAGGGGGCCGCCCGCCCTGCAGCGCGAGACCGCGTTGGGGCGCCCATTGGTCGTAGGGCAGCGGCGTGCCGGGGTGGTTGTAGATGCCGATCACGATCTCGTCGGCGCCCGCGTCCTCGTACGCACGCTGCGTACTAGGCGTAACGTCCATCACGTAGACGTGAATCGAGATCTCGGACGGGTCGCGGCCGACCTCCGCACAGCGCGCTTCGATAGCCTTGCGCACCCGGCGCACCTCTTCCGGGGTCGGCATCACTGGCAGCCAGCCATCTCCCCAGCCGACGATTCGCTTCACGGTGGTGTCTGAGCCGGGTGCACCGATGACCACGGGTGGACCGGATCGCTGCACCGACAGCGGATCGCAACGGACAGCAGGGAAAGACACGTACTTGCCGTCATACGCTGCGGTGCCGTCTTTGTCTTTCCACAGCCCCTTCATCGCCAGAACGGCCTCACGTGTGTACTGCCAGCGCGTATCGAAATCGGTGCCATAGAGCTCGGTCTCTTCTCTTAGCCAACCGGTACCGACGCCGAGAATGAGGCGCCCGTTCGAGAAGTTGTCGAGCGTGCTCGCGGTCTTGGCCAGCGTGAGCGGGTGCCGCTCCGGGACCAGGATGATCCCGGTCGCCAAGCGCAGCTTTGTGGTTACGGCGCCGATGAATGAGAGAAGGACGAACGGGTCAGCCATCTCACCGTACAGGGTCGGGATCTCTCCACCGGCGGGGTACTTTGTTTCCGGTCCCACGGGAAGGACGGTGTGATCCGGCACCCAGATCGAACTGAATCCGCCATCTTCGACCTTCCGTGCCAGCGTCACCGCATCGACCGTGTAACCCGTCACGAACATGCCGATGCCGACCTTCATTCCACACCTCCGATCGGCTTCGTCAAGGCGGTCATTTCGGCGAAAAGCACGGGACGAGGTGCTGTCCGACCAGGCGGGTGCTGTCGAGGATGGCTTGGTGTGAGAGCCCTCCGACTTGCTGGAAGCAAAGGAGCCGGTCGACGCCGACATCGCGATAGCGCTCCATCTTCCGCTTGCACGTCGCGGGGTCGCCGATGATGACCGAGTCCTGCTTGTTCAGGATCTCGTACACCTCTTCCCCAGAGATCGTCTCGCCATGCGCCAAACGGTTGACCAACGCCATTGCGGCCGAGTTGTCCGCCGAGGGAGGAGTGTCGGGTTTCGCCGGCGCCTGGATATCACCTACGAGGCCGGCACCTGCCCGATCGGTGGGCTCAATCTCTTCGGTCCGCCGCTGCAGCGCTTGCTCCAACTCGAAGAATTTCACAATCGTGTTGATGTACCACGCGGCGGCTTCCGCTGCGCCGTTTTCGATCGCTTTCTGGGTGGTCTCGGCGCAATGGACGAACGTGAAGACCCCTGCCTGGTTGTTGATGAAGGCCCCGGCGGGGTCGGCGTCTTTGATCGCATCTCGATACGTCTCGAGGAGCGCCGCGATCACGTCGACAGGCGTCAGGAGGGTGGTCCCGAGCGCACCGACGCCGTTGTGGCCGGCCATCACGAACGACTCGGGACTCGAAGCCGCCTGCCAAAGAGGCGGGTGCGGCTTCTGTAGCGGCTTGGGGATGATTGGCGCGTTTTTGATCTGGAATTGGTCGTCGTCCCAGGAGAACGCTTCCTGCTGCCACATCTTTGGCACCATGCGCATGGTCTTCTCGAGTTGCGCCCTGGTGCTGTCAGGGTCGATCTGGAACAGACGCCATTCCGGGATGGTCGAGCGCGCGAAGCCGACTTCGAGGCGGCCGTCGCTGACGAGGTCGAGTGTGGCGGCGCGCTCGGCAATGCGAATCGGGTGGCTGAACTTGTGCGGCGCGAGGACGGCGCTATGTCCGATACGAATGCGCTTCGTACGCTGCGCGATGGCCGAGAGAATGACGTCTGGTGCCGAGCTGTAGCTCATCGCCACGGCGCCGTGATGCTCGACTTGCCACCAGCAATCGAAGCCCGCCGCGTCAGCCGCTTCGGCCTGTGCCAGCGTTTCCTTAATGAGGCGGTATTCGTGACCGGGCCTGGAGGTATCTGCGGTTTCTACTTCGCAAAAGACATCGATCTTCAAGCGCCAATGACTCCCGTATGGTTCAACAGGTAGGTGGCTGCCCCCCGCTCCCAGCCAACCGTTTGGTAGGTAGGGAGAATCTACGAGTGCAGAGGCGGAGTTGTCAACCGAAAAAGGTCCGCCGCAGGTCATTCGTTACTCCGGGCCCGAGAGCCGCTCAAACCGGCCACGATCATGTTCGTCATGGCATCTGCGATATACGATGCGTCGGCCCAGCCCCCGGTGCGATACCACCTCGGGAACCAGTTCAACATGCCGAGGATGGAGTTGGCGAGGATAGTCACGTCGGCCCGGTCGATGCTGAATTCATCGAGATCGATGCCCTCCAAGATCACCTGCTTGAAGAGTGCTTCGAGCGAGTTCCGCATCGCGAAGTAGTGCGCACGTTCGTCGTTCTCCAGCCAGCGCCAGTCGGTC
>JBDSJC010000273.1:0-12075 GCA_039917655.1 Tepidiformaceae bacterium | reverse complement strand
TGAGCGCTAAGCACTACATGTTGACACTGAGATAACGTTCTCCGGTGTCGCAGATGATTGTGACGACGGTCTTTCCTTCGCCCAGGCGTTCGGCGATTTTGCGCGCGGCGAAGACGTTGGCGCCGGCGGAGATGCCAGCAAGAATGCCCTCTTCGTGCGCCAGGCGGCGGCTCATCTGCGTGGCGTCTTTATCCTCCACGCGGATGATCTCCGTGTAAACGGAGCGGTCCAGCACACCGGGCACGATGCTCGCGCCGATGCCCTGGATTCCGTGCATCCCTGCTCGTCCACCGCTTAGCACGGGCGAGCGCGACGGTTCGACCGCGACGATCAGCACGTCCGCGCCGAACGTTTCGCGCAGCAGATGGCCAACGCCCGTGATCGTGCCGCCAGTGCCCACGCCTGCAACAAAGGCATCGACGCGCCCACCCGCGGCCTCGATGATCTCCGGACCGGTAGTGCGGTAGTGCACCTCCGGGTTCGAGGGGTTTTCGAACTGCTGCGGCATGAAGTAGTTCGGGTTCTCTTTGAGCATCTGGTTGGCGGCGAACACCGCCCCGGTCATCCCCTCGATCGCGGGGGTGAGGATCAGTTCGGCGCCGTAGCGTTCCAACAGCCGCCGCCGTTCGAGCGACATATCCTCTGGCATGGTGAGCACCAGCCGATAGCCTTTGACCGCAGCGACAAGGGCCAGCCCGATGCCGGTGTTGCCAGAAGTGGGCTCGACGATCGTTGCGCCGGGCTTGAGCGTGCCTGCGCGTTCGGCGTCTTCGATCATGCTCAGGGCGATGCGATCCTTGACGCTGCCGCCGGGATTCAGGTTCTCCATCTTGCCGAGCACTGTCGCTGCGCCCTGGGGGATTACGCGGTGTAGCCGCACCAGCGGAGTCGCGCCGATCAGCCCGAGCACGGAATCGACGACCTGAGGCTGGCCGCTTGCCACAGTCATATCACGTACCTGCCGGTGGTTGCTTGCGGCTCGCGTTCCAGTAGGTCGGCCACGCTGTAGGAGGCGAGGATCTCGCCGTTCGCCTGGCGAATCCGCTCCCAGATCTCGCGTTGGCCGCACTGGTGGGGGTGGTCGGTCAGTTCCGCTGGCTCGTCCAGCCAGGCGACCGGGGCGAGGCTGCCTTCGAGCGCTTCGATGACGTCTCGCACCGAGATCGTGTTCGGGTCGCGCACCAGTTCGTGGCCACCCGACGGGCCGCGCACCGAACGGATGAAGCCCGCTTTGCGCAGGCTCGTGAGCAGTTGGTCCAGGTACTGTTCGGGGATGTGGCGGCGCAGCGCAATCTCCGAGGATTGCAGCGGCCCCCGGCCGTAGTCGCCGGCGAGTTCGATAAGTGCTCTAAGCCCGTAGTCGCTGCGGGTAGATACGCGCATGGCTGGTGTTCTTGACGGTCCGCAAGCTGGCTTTCGCCGTGCCCCAAGGCTGGCTTGCGATCGTCCTCCTAAAGTCGAGTAAGTCTGTCAACAATAGTAGCGGGATGCAGCGAAGGCGCGCAAGGGGAAGGTCGCCCCGCGCTCGGGTTCCCCGCATGGAGGCGTACACCCGGTGCCTGGACCGGACACAGTGAAGCGCGCACGGCCTGCCCAACGCCCGGACTACACCCCGTGGTTAGCGTTACCGTTCTCTCGTTGCCGTGCACCGTGATGCTTCGAGGTGCGCGTTACCTCGGGCAAAGAGGCGATAGCCAGTACTACGCTAAGAAAGAGGGCGTTAGTTGAGGGCCATCGTCGAACCGCCATTCTCCCCTCTCGCTCCGCAGTGGGAGGGGGCCAGGGTGAGGGTCCACGCGTTGGCGAACAACCGCTCTATTTCGCAACCTTGTACTCGATCAGATCTGAACGCCGTTCGCAGATTATGGGTTTGGCGATGACCGATCGAGCGCCGCGAACTCGGCCGACGTCATCCCGAAAAGCAGTTCATCGTGGAACACCCCGCCGCTGAGGTGCGTTTCCCGCGCTCGCCCTTCGAGCACCATGCCGAATTTTTCGTGGAAGCGGCGGGATCGCTCGTTGAAACCGTACACCGACGCATTGACCTTGTTGTAGCCGCGCTCTTCGAACATGAAGCGGAAAAGCACGCGAAGTGCATCGGCAGCGTAGCCGCCGGCCCAGTGTTCGCGATCGACCGAGATTCCGTATTCAAAGCGCCTGTGCAACTTGTTGCAGGCGTGGGTGTTAAGGGTGCCCACGGGCGTGCCGTCCAGGGTTTCGATGATCATGAAGTAGTCGTCGCCCTCAGGCAGCGCGGCAGACTTCTCCTGGGCGAACTTCTTCGCGCCTTCGGTGCCTTTGGGCATGAACTCCATCCAGCCGTGGCGCTGGGCCTCGCTGTCCGTTGCCCAACGTTGGAAGTGCTCCCAATCCGCGGGGTCAACGCCTCGCAGCCGCACCCGTTCGCCCTCCCAGTGATTCGCACTCATTCGCTCTCCTTCCGTCCGGCTTCCCAGCGTTCCCAGTGCGTGAGCTTGTCTACCGAGAGCCGTTGCCGCCCGCCGTGAATCGAACGCCCAGCCTCCACGTACCCCATCGCCAGCAGGATCGCCACCGAATGCCCCTCCGGCAGGCCAAGCGTGGTGCGCGCGCACTCGGCATCGTGCATCGAAGTAGGGCAACTGCACACCCCCTCCGCCCAGCCGGCGACCATCATGTTCTGGGCCGCGCGTCCGGCATCAAACGAGCCGCCGCCCGGCGCGAGCACCACGGCGATCGCCGTCGCGCAGCCGGGGACGTGCGTCGCGAACTGTCCGCAGGCCGCGATCTCCTTCAGCCGCTCCGGGTCTCGCAGGACCACCATCCGCACCGGCTGGGTGTTCTTCGAGCTGCCAGCCATCCGTCCCGCCTGCAGGATCCGGGCTAGCACGTCATCGGGGATAGGCTGCCCACCGAAATGCCGTGTATCGCGCTTCGAAACGATCGCCTGGTAAGCGTCCATCGGCTCTCCTCGGCCGGCATTGCCGACGGGCCATGGTACACCGCCGATCCGTCTCAACGGCTACACTCAGGCAGTGACAACGGACTGGCCCGCACTCGCCCGGCGCCTCGCCCCAGGATTCGCGGCGCGCGCCGCTGACCACGACCGCGAAGGCAGCTTCCCGTTCGAAAACTTTCGCGAACTGGGCGAAGCGGGCTTCTTCGCGCTGACCGTCCCGGCCTCCCGCGGCGGGCACGAGGCGTCGCTCACCACCTACCTGCGCGTCCAGGAGGAGATCGCCGCCGGTGACGGCTCGACGGCGCTGGCGTTCATGATGCACCTCAAGACGTTCGGCCAGGAACGCGAAGCCCACACCTACCCGGCACACTGGTTCGATGAACTCTGCCGCGGCGCCGTGGAGGACGGCTGGCTGAATAACACCGCCGCCACCGAAGAGGGTCTCGGCAGCCCGGCGGGCGGTGGCCTCCCGGAAACCGCCGTCATCGAAAGCGAAGGCGGATGGCTCCTCAACGGGCGAAAGACGTTCGCCACGCTATCGCCCTTGCTGCACTACTTCATCGTGCTCGCCCGGCTGCCTGCCGCCGCGGGACAGCCGCCGCCCGTGGGCAACCTGATGGTCCTCCGCACCGACCCCGGCGTGACCGTGGTCGAGACCTGGGACAGCCTGGGCATGCGCGCCACCGGCAGCAACGACGTCCTGCTGGAAAACGTCCAGCTGCCCCAGGATCGGCTGATGTCTCGCCGTTCACTGGCCGCCGGTGACGCGCGGGGCGGTGCCGGTATGGCCTGGTTCGCCCTCGGACTCTGCGCGACATCGACCGGCGTGGCCCGCGCCGCCCGAGACTACGCAGTCGCCTACGCCCGCGAACGGACGCCCAACAGCAACCGCACGATCAAGGACTACCCGGGCGTTCGTATGCGCATCGCGCGCATCGACATGCTGCTCCAGCGCGGCCGCGCACTGACGTACGATGCGGCGGCGGCGTGGGAATCGCAGGCCAAGACCGGGATGCACCCGATCGACCGCGTGGCCGTGGCGAAGATCGAGACGATTAACGCCTGCATCGAAGCGGTAGACCTCGCGATGCGCGTGGTCGGCGGCGTCAGCCTTCAGAAGAGCCGCCCTATCGAGCGCTTCTACCGCGATGTGCGTGCGCCGCTTCACAACCCGCCATTGGAAGACCGGGCGCTTGAACAACTTGCCCGCGCCGCGCTCGATGAGCCGCCGGAGCCCGCCCGCGCCGTTGAGTGACGCGTCACGTGGTTCGAAACGGGCCGCCGGCCGGGCGCTAGGAGCCGGGAATCTTAAAGTCCTTGCCGATGACGATCACCACGTCGGGCAGGCTGCTTTCATCGCGTGGAAGTGACCTGATGTTGGTCAACGGGATGCTCATCCACTTCGCGATCTCTTCAGCCAACGGCCGCCGGGCATCGCCATAGAAATTGATGGTCGATTCTGGCTGCACCGATTGGTCCGGTCCGTAGTAAACCGTGGGCAGCCTCCTGGAGTAGGCCAGGTAGCGTCCCAAAGCGCCCACGCGCACCGATCCATCATCGCCGCCGTAGCCATTTTGAATCTCCACGTTGGTCCCTGCGTACTTCGCGGCGGTAAATACCTGGCTAAGGATGTACTGCACGTTTTCGTGGTTCCAGCGCAGCACGGCTGCCCCTCCGTATGAGGTGTAGCCCGTGACTGTGTCGAGTCCGTTGACCGGGTCTCCCAGGGAAAAGCTCTTGATCCGGCCGCTGGTCGCCTTCAGCAGCAGCCCGTAGCCCGGCATGCGGCTGCGCGGGATATCCGTCTGCACGGTCGAATTATACGCGTCCCAGATTTCGAGCGGGTTGTTCAACAGGCCGAGTTGGAACACCTTGCCCAGCGCCGCCATCACCACCAGTTGCTGGCGCTTCACCCGCTTGAGGTCACTGTCTGTCTCGCGATAGCGGCCGAAGGCGACCGCGCGGTAGCCATCCAGCTGCACCGGGCCGGGCGCGAAGGCGGCGAGGTAGATGGCGTGCACGTCGTCGTTGCTGTACCACCACTCCGGGACGGCGAGATCCTCGGGGATGACGACATCGACGCCGCCAACGGCGTTAATCAACTTCTCCACCCCTGTGAAATCGAGGATCAGCCAGTGGTCAATGTCGATTCCAAAGTTGATCTTGATGTCGCGCTGGACCTGCTTGAAGCCGGCCTCGGGAGTCTTCCCCTCGCGCACCCCTACGCCATAGGACGTGTTGATCCGGTCCTCGTATTTGAAGCCGTTGGGCAGCGTGATATCGATCTCCATGTCGCGTGGCAGGCTCAGCAGGCTGACGGTTTTCTGGAGCGGGTCGATCGTGGCGATCATGATCGTGTCGGTGAGGTTACCTTCGTCGGCCTGGTAGGTGAGTCCCGCGCGCTTGTCCACGCCCAGCACCAACAGGTTGATGCGCTGGTTGAAGACGCTGCTCTCAGCGGGCGTCTTTATGCCGATGGGGATGACATCGAGCTGCGCCAGGATCGGCACATCGAACAGCACTTTCCCCGGAAAGAGCGCCGGGTAGACCCGCGCCAGCATGGCCACGCCGGTGTACATCGAAGCCAAACCGAACGTCACGAGGGCTACCGCGAAGAGGATCCGCTGCAGACCGGAGGAGAGCCGCCGCGACTGCGGCGCACTGGCGGCGGACGGCCTGCTCCCGCGGGCGGAAAAGCTGATGTCTTCCACCCGCGTTGTCACCTGCCAAACCTACCGAGGCTGAGGAACGCGGTCAACGCCAAAAGTACCGAATCGTCTCGCAAAACTGTTGAACAAGCCCGGCAGGTCATCGCAACCTTTACTCAAGCGCTCAGCCTCCGCCTGGCCTCGGCCGTTACGCCCCCGGGATCTTGAAATCCTTGCCCACGATGATCACCACGTCCGGCTGGCTCGAATCCGCTTTCGGCAGGGTCTTGACGTTGCTGCGCGGTACGTTCATCCACTTCGCAACGTCGTCCGCCAGTTGGCCTTTGTCTCCATAGAGCACGATCGTCGTGGTCGGCTGCGCGGGTTGGTCCGGGCCGTAGTAGACCGTCGGCAGGCCCTTCGAATAGGCGAGGTAGCGGCCAAGCGCCGCCGTCCGCACCGCCCCCTCGTCCCCGCCGTAAGCGTTCTGGATCTCGACGTTCGAATTCGCGTAGGCGGTCTTAGTGAAGACCTGGCTCAGCCAGTACTGCACATTCTCGGGGTTCCACGCTTCGACGTCCGCGCCGCCCGCCGTGACGAAGTCCTGCATTGTCGCGATCCCGTTCACGGGGTCGCCCAGCGAGAACGTCTTCGTGCGCCCGCCGGTATCTTTCAGGAGCAGACCGTAGCCCGGCATTTTGGACTTCGGGACGTCCGTCTTCACGAGCTTCGAGTAGGTGTCATAGAGGTCGACCGGGTTGTTGAGCAGCCCGAGCGAAAACACCTTGGCCAGCGCCGTCGTCATCACCAATTGCTGGCGTTTCACGCGCGAAAAGTCGCTCGGGTCGCGGTTCCGCCCGAACGCCACCGCGTGGTAGCCGTCCAGGTGTTGGATGCCTGAAGGGAAGCTGACGTATTGGGCATGCTTGTCGTCGTCGCTGTAGTACCAGTTGCCAACCGAGAGTTCGTACGGGATGTCGATGTCGATTCCGCCGACCGCGTCGATGAGTTGCTGGACGGCGAAGAAGTCCATCACCACCCAGTGGGTGACATCGATCCCGAAGTTCGCTTTCAGGTCACGCTTCACTTGCTCCGCGCCCGCATCGGGAGAGTTACCTGTGCCGACCCCTGCCGCGAACGAGCCGTTAATGCGGTCCTGGTACGCCGGCCCGTTATTCGCCGGGTGGATGTCGATCCACATGTCCCGCGGAAAACTGAGCATGTTCGTCGTCTTCGTCAGGGGGTCTATGGAGGCGACGACGAGCGAGTCGGTGCGCCCCGAGATCTCGCCGTCCCCCGGCCGCCGGTCAAGGCCCATGATCAACAGGTTGATGCGCTTGTACTGCAGGTCATTCACGCCCGGTTGGCTGATTCCCGGTGCGACCGACGAGATGAGATCGATGCCGACGAGGTTGGTGAAGTTCCTCCCCGGAAAGACCATCGGCGAAACCCGCCCGAGCATCGCCAATGAGGTGTACCCCGATGCCACAAGGAAGGCGATCATGGCAATCACGAAGACCGCGCGCTCGGACCGCGAACGATGGTAAGCGCGGGCCATCGGACGGCGCGCGGCCGGTCCGGCGGGGCCTCGCCACTCATCAACGGTGCGCTGCATCAATCCCACCGTAGTCAGACTGCGCCGCTTGGGTCAACGAATTGTAACCGCCGGGTTGCCGCTTCCTTACCCCATCCCCAGCTCGTGCAGCCGCTCGTCGTCTATCCCAAAGTGGTGACCGATCTCGTGTAAAACGGTCTTGCGCACCTGCTCGCGCACCTCATCATCGTCCTCGCAGATGGTTTCGATCGGCTCCTGGTAGATCGAAATCTTGTCCGGCAGCACAAGGTTATAGTTCTCGCCGCGGACCGTTAGGGGGATGCCGTGGTAGAGCCCTAGCAGCAGCCGCCCAGGGCCGATGCCCGCCGCCTTGCGCTCCCGCGCCGTGGGCCGCGTTTCGATCACGATGTCAACGTTGTGGACGCGCTCCAGCAACTCTCGCGGGATCAGCGCCACCGCTTCCCGTACCAGCCTTCGAAACTCTGCGCGCTCCAGGCCGCTACCGTCTCGTCGGGGTGCGGCTCCAGAGCGTCTTGAAGCCGTCGCCGCGCACGGCGTCGCGCTGCTGCGTCCGCTCGAGCTTGAGCAACTCTGAGAGCGTCTCTTCGGCCGACCGTACTGCATCTACATGGCCGCTCTCGGTGACGCGTTGCATCACTTCGCCCCAGATCCCAGTCGATTCGAGGGAGTGCGCAAACCGCGGCCACCAGATCGCCACAATCCGCTCCGGCGAGGAGAATCGCGGGCGGAGCTTGCGCAACATCCGGTAGCGCTCCTCCACCGATTTCACCGGGTCCACCACCTTGATCAGCGGGCCATCGATCTCTGTCGTCCGAAAATCGAGCAGCAGGCGCTGGCCCACGGCAACAAAGCGCACCGTGATCACATCGTTCGCGCGCACAGTAGAGGCGATGTCCACAAGGTCGATGTTGAAGTCGTTGTCCATGCACTGGCGAGTGTAGAGCCTGGCCCACGGGCGGGCCACCGAGGGTCAAGCTGGCAGCGCGGCCGGAGTCACGCCGGATCCACCTGAATCTCCACCAAGGCCAGGGGTTTCTCAGCCGAGAACTCTGCTATGGGATTCCTCCGCAAGCCATCACCCCACCGCCGCGTCGAACAGCTCATCCGCCGAGGTGTCGGCATCCACGAAGCATCATGGCCGCTGCCCGATCCGGGCGAGCTGGCGCCGCCCGCCCTGGTCGAGGAGATCGTGGGCTGGGTGCGCCGCTCCATGGGCGAGATGCGCCGCCCCTACGGCATTGACCACGTTGCCTTCGCGCTCGCCTGCCGCGATAGCGCGGGTACCGTACTTTGCAGCAATTCACTCGGCGTCATCCGCCCCGAGATCTTTTACAGCCCGGCCGGCACAGACCGTATCGCGGCGTTTTTCGATGACGTACGCGCAGTGCGCGACCGCAACCCCGATGAGGTGGTCGGCGCGCTGCTCAGCCTCGGTGACCTCGCCTACGAGATCGACAGCTCACGAGCGGCGTAGGAATTGGCTCCACGCCTCGCCTCGCCTACAATCGCAGCGATGGCAACGGTTTCGAACCCCACGCTCGCCCGCGAACGGCTCTCCGCCCAGTTGGCGAGCATCGGGTGGCTTCGCGGCAGCGGCCCAAACCCGTTCGATTACACCATTTGGGACGAGCGCACGGTGGAAGTGATCGGCGCCACGTTCGGCGAGGATTCCCCCGAACTCGCGCAGTACCACGAAGCGGCGGACGTCCGTGGGCGGCTTCCCGGTGTGCGAGGCCAGGCAGACAACATGACGCTCAACATCCACGGCCAATGGGGCATCCTCGGCCGCCTGGAGCGCGCTGAAGCGGTACTCGAAAGCCTCATCGCCTCACTCGCCTGAGCGTGGGCCGGTCGAAATCTTCGCGCCCGGCAACAGCAGCTCCAGTTCGCCCTGTAGCCGGCGCAGCCGCTCCTGGTAAGCCGCGTTTGCCAGCGCCTCTGTGGTCATGATCACGGCGTCTTCCTGGTTGTCCGGGTAGTACTTGTGCCGTAACCCCACTTCGTAGAACCCATAGCACCCGTACAGGGCCCGCGCGGCGAGGTTTGAAACGCGGCACTCCAGCGTGGCCAACTCCATCCCCTGAGATTCCGCGAGGAGCATCAGCCCATGCACGATGAGCCTCCCGAGCCCTCGCCGCCGCCGCTCCGGACGGACGGCCACGGTCACCACATGCGCCTCGTCGAGCATCAACCAGAGCCCGCCGAAACCGGCCACCTCGCCGCCCTCATCGAGCACGAGGTAGCGGGCCATCGCGTTCTGCGTCAGCTCGTTTTGAAACGCCGTTGCAGGCCAGCTCACCGCGAACGCCGAGCGTTCCACCGCGAGCACGGCGTCCACATCGCGCGGCTGCATCGGCCGCAGGAGGATGGTGGGGGTGCGCGGGTCCGGTTCGATCACCGTTCCATCGTAAGCTGTGGGCATTCCCCCGTGGCAACGGCATTGCCGAGGTCTCCTGTACCCGGCCGATCGCGCCGATAGTGCAATTGTGGATATATCCGTTATTGCGGGGACAGCGTTGGTTGTCATCCAGAAGAGCGCGCCTCCGGTGCAGCGCCAGGGTGTGGTCGCCGCCGTCAAACGGTCGGCGCTGGCCATCCGCTTTGACGCGCCCGTGGCCTGGAACGAAACGGACGAGATCGTGCTTATCGTGATCGTCGCCGCGAACCGATTCCGCGCGACCGGGCGCTACGTCGCCTCGCGTGGCGAGGTCTACGCGTTTGCGCTCAGCACCCCGTGGCAACCCCTCAACCTGCGCAGCACGCCGCGTCATCGCACGGACCTCTACACCCAGGTCAGTTCAGTGCTCGGGCAGTCCCGCCAGGACGGGCGGGTGATCGATGTCTCGCTCGGCGGCATGGCTGTCTGGGTACCAACCAAGCCCGGCGGCGGCGCCGTGGAGCTGATGATTACCTCCGGAGGCTTCACCTCCCACCTCCGCTGCGAAGTCCTCTCCTCGATCCCCCAGCAATCCGGCGCCGTCCTCCGCGTGCGTTATGCGGAACTCAACCAGGTGCAGCGCGCGTTCGTCCGGCAGCTCGTGGCGACAGCGGCAACAACCGAGTTGGCGGCCGCCGACGAGGCCACCCGCGACGCTCAGCAGCTGGCTTCCTGACCTAAAAGCGACGCCCTCAACGCGCTCCGGTAGCATCTCCGGGGATGCCCCTCACCGCCCAAGCCCTGGCCTCGTGGTCGTTGCCCACTGCCCTGCTACGCGGCCCAGCGGCCGCTGCTGCCCGCGAACTGCGCCATCACCTTGGACGCTTCGGCGTGCCCGTGCGTTCGGCGGGCGAGGTCGAGATCGTCGCCGGCGACAGTGCCACCGATGGGTTCAGCCTCGAACTGAGCGCCACCCGGCTGACGGTGCGTGGCGACAATCCTCGCGGCTGCCTGAACGGCGTTTACTGGCTGCTCGAACAGCTCGGCTTTGCCTGGGTCGAACCCGGTGAGGGCGGCTCCCGCTTCGTCCCCTCCCGGCAACTCACCGAGGGCCGCTACCGGCAAGAGCCCGCTTTCGCGAGGCGGACGCTGATCCTCGGCAACGATGCACTGCACGACGCCTGGCCGGTGTGGCTGGAGTGGGCGAGCCGCAATCGCCTGAACGACATCTTCTTCCACGACACGCCGCCCAGCCGCCTGCACCGCGGGCCCGCGCTCCGGCCAACTACCGCCGGGGAGATCGCCTCCGATGGCGGCGGCTGGATGTTCGAACGCTGGGACACCGACTCTGCCGCGATCCGCGGCGCTGCCGCCGATGCCGGGATGTCGATCCAGTTCGGCGGCCACCACCTGCCTGCGCTCCTCGAGCGCGACCTGTTCGCCACGAACCCCGAGTGGTTTCCGCTGCGCAACGGCGCCCGCGATGCGCGCTACAACTTCTGCGTCTCGCACGAAGGCGCGGTCGCCCACCTTCGCCAGAGCGCCCGAGCCTTCTTCCAGCGCTTCGGCGGCGCGGACATCTACCACCTTTGGGCCGATGACATCCGCGGCGGCGGCTGGTGCGAATGCGGGGGCTGCGCGGCGATGTCCCCCTCGGACCAGGCTCTCTTCGCCAACAATATCCTCGCGGAGGTGCTGGCCGAGGCTGCGCCCGGCGCGCGCATCGCCCACCTGGCCTACCACGACACCCTGCTCCCACCTTCCCTCGTCCGCCCCCGCGACAACGTCTCGTTGCTTTTCGCCCCACGCGAACGCTGCTACGCCCACGCCATCGACGACGCTGACTGCGAGCGCAACGTGCCGCAGTACTGGACGCCGTTTCGGGACCTGCTCCCGCTGTTCGGCAACGACCCCGCGCGCGTGGACATCTTCGAGTACTACAGCGACGCGGTCCTCTTCAAGTGGCTTGCGCCGCCGCTTCTCAGCGTCCAACCGGCGGACGCCGCGGCCTACGCGCGGGCGCGCGCGGGGGGCCTGCAGGACCTTGCGGTGAGTCCGCGACCCTGGCTCGGCCCGCCGTTGCACGCCTGGTGGATGGCGCACTGCGCGTGGGACCCCGCGGCCCAGGTCGATGCTGCCCTGTCGCAGTTCTGCACCGCCGCCTACCCGGCCCACTCCCACCAGATGGCCGATTACTACGGCGACCAGGACCGCGCCTACCGCCTGATCCTGGACCTGCACGACCTTGCCCCCGCGAGGAGACGGGACGTGCTGGACTTCTCCAACCAGCCACCCGAAACGATGCACACGAAAGTGGCTGAACTGGCGGAAGCCGCCGCCCTCCTTGGGCAGCTTCACGAGCGTATCCGCGGGCTGAACGCCGTCGACCTCTCTGGCGAACTGCAGCAGGCGGAGCTGGTCTGGCGACTGGCCGAACATCTCGCGCACCGGATGGCCGGCTGGGAGCTATCGCTAAGCGGCGGCGACTCTGCTGCAAGGGCCGGCCACCTCGCGGCGGCCACCGCCCGCCTACAGT
>JBDSJC010000272.1:0-5563 GCA_039917655.1 Tepidiformaceae bacterium | reverse complement strand
TTGGCCAGGCGTCACACGAACTCGAGGCCTGGCAATCTCCCAGCGGCGCGCCAGTCATTCAGGATCTCAAAGAATTCGGCTGGCCCACCGCCCTACTGCCCAGTCGCGAATCCAGCGCCCTTGCCCGAGAGTGACCATGGAGGAGTGGGCGCGCCAAAGGCTCTATCGTGGTGGAACTAGACCACGCCATCATAGGCTTAACAGGGTGTAGAAAATCTCGAAATGTTGTATTACACCCTCGCGATGTTCCAGACGCAAAAACTACGCGGTGTAATGTTTTATTGTCTACTTCAGCAAAAAAACAAGTAGCTTTTCAACCTCCTGCTAAGCCTCCACCGGCTCACCACCCGAGTTCTGGCCCGGCTAACTCGAAGAGCCGCGCCTGGCGCGGTCTCGCCAGCCGACGGGTGTCATCGCGGCAGCGGGTGAGCCGATGGTCGCGGCACCGAGCACCCCCTGATGGTGGTCGCGGTGCTCAGGGCCGTGACTTCGTGGATCGCTCGGTGTCTACGGCAGTGGCGGCGGCCGCGGGCCCGGACTGCCCGTTCCGGGCCGAGCCGGTGGCGAGCTCGTTTTGTTCCAACCACCGCACGGCCGTGCCTCGCTGCATCATCTTCTTGAACCTGTCGGCTCGGTGAAGTTGCCGCAGGAGTCCGTCAATTGCGCGCGGGCGAAAAGCGCTTCGGAGGCATGCGGCTCAGTTCGCCGAGAGGATTGTCTTCGGAGTGCATGCCGGACCGGGCCTCGACAAGCGCTGTCGCAGCGACATGCCACGCTGGAGCCGATGAATGCACCTCCCGGCGGAAGACGTGACCCTGATCGCATCCGCGCTGGCCGATATCACCATCGGCGAAGCTACATCGTGTCGCAACCTGACGATGTTTCCTCTTATAAGGGAAGAACATCACGCCGCTGACTACCAGACCCTGGACGAGGCGCTGGGTCTTGGGGGCATTCGCCTCACCGAGGTCTCCGATGCGGGCAGCGTGCCAGAACTCAAGGTCATCAACAGCCTCGATCGGCCCGTCCTTTCGCTCGATGGAGAAGAGCTCGTCGGGGCGAAACAGAACCGGGTGTTCACGGCCAGCGGTAGACACCGGTAGTCTGCCTTTTAGCAAGCACTAAGCAGCTCAGTTGTCCGCGCGACACGTTTCGTCGCGAATCTCCACCAGTATTCGCAGCCGGTGAGCAGTCGCTGACGGTCACCAACGGCCAGAATGCCCGGTTCGGCTGGCTGATGCAGACTGGCGGGCGGGCGAAGGAGTGAGAGTGAGCTTCTGGGAGAGCTTCAAGCTCGTGCGTTCGCGGGGCTGGTGTACAGCCTGGTGAAGAACCCGGGCGGCTGCGCCTGTTGCGCGGTCCTGCTGCTGGTCCTCGCGCTCGTGCTCGTAGTGGCCGCTGTCGCAATTGTGGCCTCGCTGTTCAAGTTCCTGCTGCTCGGCCTGATCGTGTGGCTGGCGTTTCTGCTGGTGCGGGCGATTGTGCAGCGGAACCGATAGGCGAGTCACCGCAATCCCCGCGGCCGTGCCATTGGGGGCGCTTCATAAGGTTCGCCTCGATGTTTTGCGTCACGCGGCGAACCGAAGCCTCCTGAGTGCCGGAGAATCCGCTACAACGGGCAGGCCGCCGTCGATGCCGAAAGCAAGGTGATCGTCGCCTGCGAACTGTCTGCCGCACCACCCGACGTGCAGCGCCTGATCCCCATGCTTGAGCGCATCACCGAACTCAACGGGCAGGCCCCGTCCCAGCTCAGTGCCGATGCCGGGTACGCCTCGGAGGCGAACTTTGCCGCCCTCGACGCAGCCAACGTCCATGCCGTCGTCGCCCTCCGCCGCTACGACCGGGACGACCGCCAGACGCTGACCTTGCCGCAGTGCACTCATCCAGCCGTTGGCCTCACCGCAACGAGGTGCGCGAGCGTCTCTTGAACCCCGAGGACAAGGCCCTCTACAGGCTCAGGAAACAGACTGTTGAACCTGTCTTCGGACAGATCAAGGAAGCACGCGGTTTCCGCCAATTTCTCCGCCGTGGCCTCTCTGCTGTCGAGTCCGAATGGACGAGGAATGGCCTGAAGGGACCCCGTCTTCGCCCACCCCCTGGCGCCAGCCCTGCGCCGTCACAGCCATCCCTTGCGCTCCTCAGCCAACCACGCGCCTTCGCCCGCTCCAGACCACCAACTTCGTCCATCTAAAAGTCCGCTCAGACCACTTTCTCAGCCGCTCTCAGCTAAATCGACAGGCTCCTAGACGACGACCTGCTCTTTGTACTCGCCGTAGACCTTGCGCCACATGTTGCAGACTTCGCCCACGGTTGCCCCGGCGTTCACGGCGGCGATGAGGTGGGGCATCGTGTTGTCGTGCGGGTCGCGGCTGGCCTGCTCCAGGCGGCTCATCGCCTCCGCGTAGACGGTGGGGTCGCGGTCGGCTCGATGCTTCTTGAGGCGCGCGAGGTGGCGCGCTTCGCCTTCGGGATCGAACTTGAGGATGGGGATATCGGAGGGCGACTTCTCCACGTACTCGTTGACGCCGACGATGATCCGGTCGCGTGTGTCCACTTCAAACTGGAAGCGCGCCGAGGCGTCCGCGATCTCTTTCTGGAAGAAGCCTGTTTCGATCGCCGGGATAACGCCACCGAGGGCATCGATCTGTTCGAAGTACTTCAGCACCTCGGCTTCCATGTCGGAGGTCAGCTTCTCGACGAAGTACGAGCCGCCGAGAGGGTCGATCGTGTTGATCACGCCGCTTTCGTGGAGGATCACCTGCTGCGTGCGGACGGCGAGCCGCGCCGCCTTGTCGCTGGGGAGGGCGATCGCTTCGTCCATCGCATCGGTGTGCAGCGATTGGGTGCCGCCCATCACGGCGGCCAGGGCCTGGATGGCGACGCGCACGAGGTTCACTTCGGGCTGCTGTTCGGTCAGCGAGACGCCCGCCGTCTGGGTGTGGAAGCGCATCAACCACGAGCGCGGGTTCTTCGCGCCGAAGACTTCGCGCATCTGCCGCGCCCAGATGCGCCGCGCCGCCCGGAACTTCGCGACCTCTTCGAAGAAGTCGTTGTGGCTGTTGAAGAAGAAGGAGATGCGCGGCGCGAAGGTGTCGATGTCGAGCCCGCGCGCGACGCCCCAGCGTACGTATTCGAGGCCGTCGGCGAGCGTGAAGGCGAGCTCCTGTGCCGCCGTGGAGCCCGCCTCGCGGATGTGGTAGCCGCTGACGCTGATCGGGTTCCATAACGGCATCTCGTTGGAGGCGAACTCCACCGTATCGGTGACCAGGCGCATCGAATCTTCAGGCGAGTAGATGTACTCGTTCTGGGCGATGTACTCCTTGAGGATGTCGTTCTGGAGGGTGCCTGCCAGCTTCGCGCGGGGCACTCCTCGCTTCTCGGCGGCGGCGATGAAGAGCGCCCAGACGACCGGCGCCGGGCTGTTGATCGTCATCGATGTGGTGATCTTCTCAAGCGGCAGGTCGCGCAGGAGGATCTCCATGTCGGCCAGCGAATCGAGGGCGACGCCGCAACTGCCGAACTCCCCTTCGGCCCACGGCTCATCGTGGTCGTAGCCCATCAGGGTGGGCATATCGAAGGCGACGGAGAGGCCGTTGTTGCCCGCCGCGAGCAGGTCCTTGTAGCGCTGGTTCGTCTCTTCCACCGAGCCGAAGCCGCTGAACATGCGGATCGTCCAGGGCTTGCCACGATAACCGGTCTTGTGGACGCCACGGGTGTAGGGGTAGTTGCCGGGCAGGTTGAGGTCGCGTTCGTAGTCCAGGTCAGCCACGTCCGTGGCGTCGTAGAGGCGTTCAACAGGGCGACCGGAGATAGTCATGAACGGGCCCGCGAGCTCTTTGCCTTCTTGCACGACGCTTTCGTCGTACTCCTGCCGAAGCTGCTTCGCGCGGTCCAGTTCGTTGCTCATGGCCTCTGCCCCCGGTGTGGTAGGCACAAGTGTAGCGCAGCGCACGGAGCCGCTGGTCGAAAATCGCACCAGCACCCGCCCGCCTGTACCCTACGGCTATGGCTAAAGACGAAACCTTCGACATCACCACCGGCGCCGACCTCCAGGAGGTCGCGAACGCCGTCGATCAGGCGAAGCGTGAAATCACCAGCCGGTTCGACTTCAAGAACATCCTGGCCGAAATCGACTTCGACAAGGCGAAGGCGAACCTGACGATCCACACCACGGACGAATACAAGCTCGACGCCATCTGGCAGGCTCTCACCGGGCGCTTCATCGCGCGCAGCGTGCCGATCAAGAATATGGTCCGGGGCACGATCCAGCCGGCGGCATCGAGCACCGTCCGCCAGGAGGTCACGCTCACCCAGGGGATCGAAAGCGACATCGCCAAGAAGATGGTGAAGTTCATCAAGGACCAGAAGTACAAGAAGGTCCAGGCCCAGATCCAGGGCGACGCGGTGCGCATCAGCAGTCCCAGCCGGGACGAGTTACAACAGGTGATCACCGCGCTTAAGGGCGAGGATTATGGGATCGAACTGAAGTTCGGCAACTACCGGTAATTGCCATTGGCGGTCCGAACCGCTACTGGCCATCCCGCCACTGGCGCGCGTGAAAGTGCTCCAACTCCTGGTGGAGGAAGAGCAGCGCGGTGAAATGCTCCAGCCCATGGGAGAGTGCGCGCTCGGCTGCCCAGGCGACGTCCACTTCACCGTCCGGCCAGGTCCCGGCGCGCGACCACTGCTCGGGGGTGAGCGACTTGAAGATCTCGACGAGCTTTTCGCGTTCCCGCATGAACGTTTCGGCGAGCTCGAGGAGGTCGCCTTCGTCCTTTGTGTAACGGTCGTCCATGAACGTGTCAGCGACCCACTTGTCAAAGACAGGCCGATCTTGTTCGAGCATGGCTCTCACACGCGGGCGGTAGACCTCGGTGTCCACGGCAATGAGATGGACGAGATGCTGATGCGCCGACCACTCTCCGTCCGGCTGCTCATGCTGCTTGTGCGCCACGAGGGAGGCCGCCCAGTCAACGCCCTTCACGCTCAGTTGCAGGCGCGCCATGAGCGTGGGGTCCGGGATTCGTTTTTCGGCCATCTCTCACCTCGAAGTCAGGGATTCGCGCCGACTCCGCCGGGCGTAACCCCGATGCGGGGCGAGAGGGCAGCATACTAGCCTGTGCCTGTATGGCGATCGACCCTACGGCGAACGGCGTCATCTCTGGCGCGCACGTATCTCTACGGGAAGCGGGCGAAATTGCGCGATTGGGCAGGTCCGTGGCCGCCACCGCCGCCTCAGCCAGAGCCTCCCGCATGCCGGATGCCTCCCCACTGGCTACGAATCGGACCGCGAGCGCCGCTTCGGCCTCCAACGCGCGCCGCGCCACCGCCACGAGTTCGCGCAGCTTTTCGCCCCACACCGCTATCCAGTCGAACACCAAATCCGACCCGGACCAGTGGGACGGCATCCTCAACCGCATCGGCCAGAAGTATAAAGTACCGCCCCTCTTCCTCAAGGCAGTGATGCTCTCGGAAAGCGGCGGCCGTCCGGATGCGGTGGGAGACAGTGGCCACTCAGTTGGTCTCTTCCAACTTCACGACCAGGGCTACGGCGCGGGCATGG
>JBDSJC010000271.1:0-11123 GCA_039917655.1 Tepidiformaceae bacterium | reverse complement strand
ACCAGGGGGGCTACGTCTTCGGGATTCGCGATGCGCCCCAGCGGGACCTGCGCCATCACCGCCGCGGTCTGTGCTTCGGTCATCCCGGCGGTGATGTCTGTTGCAATGAATCCGGGGGCCACGGCGTTAACGGTGATCCCACGGGAGGCCACCTCCCGCGCGACCGCCCGCGTGAAGCCGATGATGCCAGCCTTGGCGGCCGCGTAGTTCGCCTGACCCGCGTTGCCCATAACACCAACGACGCTGGTGATGTTGATGATCCTTCCGTTCTTGGCGCGCAGCATGGGGCGCATCGCTGCTTTTGTCACAAGGAACGTCCCACGGAGGTTCGTGTTCTGCACAGCGTCCCAGTCGTCTTCGGACATTCGCACCAGCAGTCCGTCACGGGTAATCCCAGCATTGTTCACGAGAATGTCGAGCCCGCCGAATCGCTCAACGGTCGATTTGACGAGAACCGAGGCTTCTTCCGCCTTCGAAACGTCGGCCCCGATGGCGTGCGCTTCTCCACCAGCGGCGCGGATGGCGGATACGACGGAATCGGCGGCGGCGGCGTTGGACTGGTAGTTTACTGCCACCAGCGCGCCGCGCGAAGCCAGTTCGATGGCGATCGCCCGCCCGATACCGCGTGATGCCCCGGTGACCAGCGCCACGCGCCCATCCAGTTCTGCCACGCGGTTGCCCCCTAGAGCTGGACGCGCACCGAGGCCGCGTCGTTCACATTAATGCAGTTCGCTTTGCGGAGCATGCGCCTGATGATTGCACTGAGCACGCGTCCCGGCCCGAATTCGATGAACGTATCCACCCCGTGCGAACCGAGATAGTCGATGGTGCTGCCCCACTGCACGGGACGGCACACCTGATCAATCAGTTCGTGCCGGATGGCGGTCTCGGCGGTCTCGGGAGTGGCTGTGCAATTCGTCACTATCGGCACGGCCGAGCTGGAGATCGATGCTGTCGCGATGGGCTGGACCATGCCATCGGCGGCCGGGCGCATGAGCGAACTATGGAACGCGCCGCTCACGCTGAGCGGAATGACCTTCGCCGCACCCCGCGCCTTGGCGTAGTCCATCGCGCGGACAACCGCCTCGCGCCGCCCGCCGATAACGATCTGCCCTGGTGCGTTGACGTTGCAGATCTCGGCGCCTGCTTCGCGGCAGACGTCTTCGCAGTCGGAAACGTCAAGGCCGAGGATCGCAGCCATGGTCCCCGGGTTTTTGTCCCCCGCCGCTTGCATCAGTTCGCCGCGAATGCGCAGCAGGCGGATCGCCTCATCGAAAGGAAGCGCGCCCGCAGCCACCAGCGCCGAGTACTCGCCAAGCGAGTGGCCTGCCACGAACGCCGGTGTATCGAGCAGAGCCGGCGTTACTTCGGTCGCGACCTTTAGCAGGGCAAGGCTGGTGACGGCGATCGCCGGTTGTGCATTTTTCGTCTGCTGTAATTCGTCTTCCGGACCTTCGAAACAGAGCTTGCTGAGCTTGAAGCCGAGGATGTCGTCCGCGCGGTGAAACAGTTCGCGCGCTGTTTCAAATTCGTCATAGAGATCTTTGCCCATGCCCACCGATTGGGCACCCTGGCCGGGGAACACAAAAGCGCGGCCCTGGATAACAGGACCGCGAAGTGTGATCAGATTTGCCGCCACGTCTGGTGAGGCTAGCTGTCGAGTTCCGGGGCTGGCATGGCGATTACTTCCCGGCCCCGGTAGGTCCCGCAGATCGGGCAGGCGTGATGAGCGAGACGGGGGCTCTTGCAACGAGGACAATCGATCACGTGGGGCATCTGAATCCTCAGATGACTGCGCCGCTTGCCCTGTCGGGAGCTCGGATATTTCCGCTTCGGTAGCGGGGGCATAAGGGGTCTCCTTCAGGTCGTTACCCATTCGTCGAACGCTTCAGCGCCGCGAGCGCCGCCCATCGCGAATCGACGGGCCCACGGTCGCAACGGCAGGCTGCAATGCTGAGGTCTTGACCACACTCCGGGCAGATGCCGGGACAGTCCGGACGGCAAAGCGGCTGCATCGCTGCAGCCATCTCGCTATATTGCCGCACCGCCTCCGTAATGTCGATCGTGTGGTTCAGGGGTATCAGGAACGCTTCGGCATTTTCTGGCGGAGGGAGATGCGAGCCTGTGGCCACATCTACCTGCTGCACATAGTTCTCATCGAAGCTGATGTGCTCCGAGTAGCCGAACGGCGAAAGACAACGGCTACAGGTGTCTTCGAACACCACATCCGCTTCACAACTGACCAACACTCCGTCCGGCGTGCGGATCAGGTCCACGGCGCCGCGATGCAGCGGCAGGCCAGGTTCGAGTACGTAGTGCCGGCTCGACCCCGGCTGCTCGCGCAGCAGAGTCGCGACGTTGAAGAGCATGGAACCCCCTCGGGGCGAACTTCACACAGTATACCGAGCGAACGCCGGGGCAGTTCCTGCTCGCGCCATAATGACGGTGGTTCCGTAACGATTGCTAGAAGCTGCCCGATCTGCTCTGTACGGTGGCCGGGCGCCTCGCTACCATTAGCGCTAGGTTTAGCCTGATATATGAGTCAAGTAAGCGAGATCCAGACACTCCAAGAACTCGACGACCAGGGCGCTACTTTCCGTGCTGCCCTCGAGAGCGTGGAAGCGAAGCTCAGCGGCGACCCGGCCCTGGATGAGGCCCGCCGCCGTCTTGCCGCCGCCGAGGCGGAACTCGCGCCGGTCAAGAAAGACCAGGTCCGGGTCGATGGCCAACTGAAGATGCTGACGAGCAAGATTGAAGCCGAAGAGAAGCGCCTCTACAGCGGCACGGTGACCAACGCCAAAGAGCTACAGAACATTCAGCACGAAGTGGATTCGCTCAAGGAGCAACGCCTTCGGCTCGAAGACCAGTTGCTCGAAACCGAACTGCGGCTGGACTCCGCTAGCCGTGAGCACAGTGCAGCCGCTCAGGATGTCGCCGAGCGCGAAAAAGCGCGCTCCGTGCACGTTGAGGGCTGGAAGCACGAAGTGCGTTCACTCAACGATTCCATCGCGCGGGCCGACGCCCGCCGCGAAGGCCAAAAGACCAAGATCTCTCCCCGCTCGCTCGCGGTCTACGAGGACGTGCGGCGCCGCAAGGGCGGCATGGCAATCGCCCGCGTGCAGGGCAGCACCTGTGGCGCCTGCCGCGTGCAGATGCCCGATTCCGTGAGGAAGAAGGCTTTCAACTCGGAAGTACTCGCGCAGTGTCCCAATTGCGAGCGAATCCTCTACCTCGGTTAGCCTGGGAGGGAGCCATGAAGGCGGTCGGCTACTTCGTTGAAGGCGCGAAGCGTGGGGGCACCAAGCGCAGCATAGGCGAGCAAAACCAGGCGTTCCTGGATTTCTGTACCCGCCAGGGTTTCGAAGTCTCCGCCACGTTCCTCGATACGGGCGTCTCCGAAAGCCTCACCCCGGGCGCCCAGCCGGGCTTCCGGCAGATGCTCCAGTTCCTCCAGCGAGACGACCGCGGTTTCGCCGTCGTTGTCGTCGATGCCGTTGGCGCGCTTGGAGTGGACCTCGGCCGGGCTGCGATGAAACTGCTGACGATCGAAAATTGCGGCGTCCAGGTCGTCCTCGCCAACAACGGCCACGAAGCGGCGCGGGAGATCGTCAGCACCTGGGCGGACCGCGGCGATGGCACCCCGGTTTCCGAAAAGGTGCGCTCCGCCATGCGCCGCAAGGCAGTGCGGGGCGAAGTCCTCGGGCGGCCGCCGTACGGCTACCGCGTCGGCCCGCGCCGCAGGCTGGAACTGGTGCCCGAAGAAGCCGTGGTCGTGCGGTACATCTATCGCCTGTATCTCCAGGAGGGCATGGGCATCCGCAAGATCGCGGGACAGCTAAACGAAGAGAAGGTTCTCACTCGACGGGGCGGCCGTTGGAGCATGGTCACCGTGCGTGACCTCCTGCGAAACCGCAGCTACCTGGGCACCTACCAGAGATTCGGCGTGAAGGTGCCCGGCAGCCATCCGGCCCTCGTGTCAGCGGACGACTTTCGGAAGGTCCAGGAGCGCCTCCAAACCCACCACGGCGCCCAACGGGAGCGTACCGTCACGCCGTTCCTCCTCAGCGGCCTCGCCTTCTGCGGCCGGTGCGGCAACAAGATGATTGGCGTCAGCCGCCGTCAGAAGTGGACCACCAAGAGTGGCGAGGAGCACAATGCCGCGTATCGTTACTACCAGTGCGAAAGCCGCACCAACCAGAGCGCCTGCGGATACAACACGCAACGGGCCCCCGAACTCGAAGCCCGGCTGCGCGAGCTGCTAGCCGACGAAACGCCTGGAGTCAGCCGTGTGCGCCGCGCCGGCAACGTCGATTCGTACCTGTTAGACGTGATGGGCCAGGTTGGGAAGGTGGAGGCGCGCATGAAGCGCACCCGCCGGCAGCTCGAAGAGCTGGTCGCAGACGCCGCTCACGGACATATTTCCGTTGAGCGGATGCGCGCCCTCGGTGGTGACATCGCCCGTGAGCAGGAGGGCCTCGAGACCGAACTTACGGCTGCTCGCGACCACCTCCTCGCCCAGCAATCCGAAGTCGATCGCCGCCGCCATCTGCTCGACATCCAGAAGCGGCTCGTGCGTGAGTGGGAGGGCCTGGAGTTCGACGCCCTACAACGTTCCCTGCGCGAACTCGTCGATCGTCTGGAAGTGGATGGCGACGAGTTGAAGCTCTTCCTCCGGCTTTGAAACTCAGGTCCGCGGATTCGAACGTTACCAGATGTTCACCCGCACGGCTTTACAAATCGCGCAAACCATTGACAGCAGTGGTACGGTAGAAGCCGGAACAGAGATGAATCGGAGGAAACTCGATGATGAATCAAAAGCTCCATGTCTGGTTTGAGCGGTGGCAGGTTGATCGGGCTGGTTCGCGTTAGAGCCGAGCACGGAAACCGCCCACGGGCCATGCCTCACATAATCCAATCAAACCGGGGCCATCTTTAGAGAGCCACCGGTTCGCTTCCCTAGGAAGCGCGGGCAACAATGGCGCCGCAAGGCGGGTAATTGAACAACGATACAAGGCCCCGGTTTACACCCGGGGCCTTTCGCTCGCCCCGAACCTCTCGCGCGGCGGCACAAAAACGTTGTGCATCATCGACCGGCTGCTAAACTCGCGCCGATGGGCCTCTTGCGATTCGTTTACATGGCCGGCTTGAGCGCCTTTGTGACCGGCGCTGTCTGGCTGATAGGCGTCGTCTCCCATCGACGGGACCGGGGAGACAAGGGTTAGTTCAGCGGGCCTGTAAGCCGGATTCTGTATCCCTCCCCGAGGGGAAGGACGGCGACCATCTCTCTCGACGCCGCATCGCTGCGGCGCTCTAGCAACCAACCCGGGAGTGATAACGGGTCGGGCAACCCTTCTCCCCTATTTGGTCTTGCTCCGGGTGGGGTTTGCCCGGCCGCCACGTTACCGTGACGCCGGTGCGCTCTTACCGCACCGTTTCACCCTTACCCTCCCGAAGAAGGGCGGTTTGTTTCTGTTGCACTTTCCGTCGGCTTGCGCCGCCCAGGCGTTACCTGGCACCCTGCCCGATGGAGTCCGGACTTTCCTCTACCGGTTTTTACACCGGCAGCGGTCGCCCGGGTAGGGATTCTGGCTGAACCGATTGAGTATAGACGCTCGCCGCCCGATGGAGTTTGGGTAGGGATTCTGGCTACTCACCTGCGGCTCCCGCGCGACTGTCACGGAGATTCTCTACAGTGGTTCGAAAAGACAATGGAGCAACAGATGAGCATCGGCATCGGTCTAGGTATCGCGGGCTTCCCCTTCTCCACTTCGGACGCGTTCCTCGATTGGATCGCCCTTTGCGAGAACAGCGGCGTGGACTCGGTGTGGCTGAGCGAGCGACTGGTGTCGGCCCAGCCCAACCTCGAGACAATCGCAGCGTTTGGTGTGATCGCTGGCCGCACGAAGCGGCTGAAATTCGGGATGAACGCGATCGTTCTCCCGCTTCGCGACCCGCTCATCCTCGCCAAGGAGTGCGCGACCCTCGACTTCCTGAGCGACGGGCGGCTGCTCCCTGTCTTCGGCGTCGGATCCGAGCTTGCGCCGGAGTGGCGGGCGACGGGCCGGAATCCGCTCGGCCGTGGCTCCCGCTCCGACGAAATGCTCACGATTATGTCGCGCCTTTGGAGCGAAGACGCAGTCAGTTTCGAGGGTAAGCACTTCCAGTACGGCGCTGTGACCATCAGCCCGAAACCGAAGCAGCAGCCCCTGCCGCTCTGGATCGGTGGGAGCAGCGATGCCGCGATCCGTCGCACGGCGCTGTTAGGCACGGGTTGGCTCGGAGGGATCCAATCGCCCGCGCAGGTGAAGCCCGTTGTGGCCAAGATCCGGGCAGCGACAGCCGAGGCGGGCCGTGTTATCGACGACGACCACTACGGAGCCGGCTTTCCCTTCCGCTTCGGTTCGATGGACGACGACGTGGTGCAGCGCACCGCAACCGGCCTTCGGCGAGTGCCGGACGCGGACGACCCGGCGACATACATGGCCGTCGGCGGCGCTGACGATGTCGCTAGCCGCGTCCGCGAATACATCGACGCGGGTGTGTCGAAATTCGTCCTGCGGCCGATGGCTACTTCCGACGCCGACCTGGTGGCGCAGACCCAGCGGCTCATCGACGAGGTCATCCCGCAGTTCCAGGTTTAGGCTGGCGGAAGCTGCGAGAGGCGGACGTAAAGCAGATCCTCACCAACCGGGTTAGCGGCGATCGAGACCGTTGCTCCAAAGAGCCCGAGCACGGTCGCCGAATCGGCGATCGCCACCATTCCGGTCCGCTCCCACGCAGGCACTTTGGCGTTGGCGAGGACATCAGCGACCTTGCGGCGCATCCCGTGGTAGGAGATGCGGTCGCCGGCTGCGAGGAGCCGGGCGCGCAACGCTCCATGCTGCACTGAGGGGTCGATGGCGAGGGCCATCGCATCAGCCACCTCGGGGAGTGGGCTGGTCGAAACGTCAACCCGCCAGGGCCCCGCGCGCGTGCTCCCGGGGATGTTCAAGACAACAGCATCGAACCAGTCCAACACGCCCAGCGCCGGGCCGATCCGCACAACGCCACACGACACCTCGACCTCCGCCGGCCCGAAGCGGACGCGCCCGCTGCCCTTCTCAAGCACGGTCCGGAGGTTGTTGACCCGAGTGCGATTGACGTCAGGTACGAGTTTGTAGAACGACACCTCACGCTCGACGAGGAGGGTCAGCCCCTCGTTCGGCAACGGGCGCACGGCAGCGAGCGGAAAAACCGCCCCAATCGGGCCGCGTTGCCCCGGCACCAGGGACATCACCCGGCGCTCGACTCCCTGAAAGAGTTCGCGTGCACTGGCTGCCAGCCCGAGGAGAGATTGTGAAACCGAAGGGTTGAGTGCCCGAAGCGCGCCGAATGTTTCCAGGCGCACGCGGTTTCGTGTGAAGGCCATGTCAGCGTTCGATTCGTCAGTGATTGGGACGATCCCGGCCTCAACGCAGATGGCGGCCGTGTCGGCGCGCGTTAGTTCGAGCAGGGGGCGCACCAGGCGTTGGGCTTCCGAGCCTGGTACGCCGGAGACAGGAAGGATCCCCCGGACCCCGCGTACGCCAGACCCACGGACGATGCGCATCAGCACCGTTTCCGCCTGGTCATCGGCTGTGTGTCCGGTGGCGATAGCGTCCGCCAACTCCTTGCCCGCGGCGAAGGCAAGAAACTGGTAGCGCATCGTGCGCGCGGCCAGCTCGATGCTCTGGCGGGTGTCGCGAGCCATCGCCCGCACGTCCCCCTCGCCCGTCACGCACTCAATTTCGAGTTCGGCACAGATCTCTCGCACTCGCTGCATGTCCGAGGCCGACCGATCGCGCAGCTGATGGTCGAAGTGGCAAGCGACGATGCCGAATTGAAAGCGCTCTCTCAGGTTTCGCAGCAACAGCAGGCAAGCAACCGAGTCCGGCCCGCCAGACAGCGCCACCAACACGCGTTTGGTGCGGCGCAGCATCCGTTCGCGCTCGGCGAATCGCGCTACGCGCAGCGTCGCAACTTCCGTGACGGACACCGGAGCTATCTTGGGAACAGGCGCTGCCACCACTCGCCGGTGGGCTGGCTGCTCTCTTTCGGCGCCGGACTAATCACCACGAACGGGATTTCGCCGTCGCGCACATAGCCGAGTTGACGCCGCGCCTCCTGTTCGACGTAAGCATCAGATGCCACGTAGTTGCGCACGGCTTCCAGGTATTTCTGTTTCTCTTCGAGCCGCGAGACTTGCGCGGCTGATTCCGAGCGCTGCTGCGCCAGCTGGTGATTGTGGATGACGCCGGAGGCCGCGGTGAAGACGAAATATCCCGCCACTATCAAGCCAGCAGCGAAAATCAGGCGCGAACGGCTTTTAGCAATGAATCCCATTGGCAGACTTACACGCTACGCCGGGCGGGATCAAGGTACAAGCTGGCGAGATGACAGGTGTCGTTCAACCCCACAACGTTGACCCGCGCCCCGCGCAAGAACAGCGTGGAGACTGACGCCAGGCCGATCTCGAAAGCCCGAAACGAAGACAACTCAACATTCAAGAGCGAGCAGAGCAGCACCTTCACAACGAAATTGTGCGAAACCACGGCCACGTCAGAATCTGGCGAAGACTCGTGCAGATAGCGAATGAGCGGCGCCAGGCGCGACGCGACGTCCTCCAGGCTTTCGCCTCCGGGCATGACCGCCTTCGCCACCTCTGGGCCGGCCCAGCCAGCGACGAATTCGGGAAACTGCTCGCGCACCGCTGGAAAGGCCATGCCTTCGGTCAGGCCGACATCCATCTCGATCAGTTCGTCGCGAAGCTCAACGCTGAGCCCATTGCCGGCGGCGATGGCCCGCGCGGTGTCCGATGCCCGGCTGAGGGGGCTGGCGAGCACCTGGTCCAGTTTCACCGCCGCGAACCGCCCGGCAACAGCGGCGGCCTGGGCGCGGCCGAGGCTTGTCAGCGCTTCATCGCGGCGCCCAAGTCCCACGCCGTCCCGGTTATGCGCTGTCTCTCCGTGCCGGACTAGGTAGAGATTCACGCCTCGCCATCGCGCGGGAGTGCGGCCCAAACGCGCTCGATGAATGGCGAAAAGCCCATCGAGCGCCAGAAGGCGGCAGCTTCCTGGTCCGCGGAGAGCACCGTCATTTCAAGGTGCAGTACGCCGTCCTGCTTCGCGGCCCACTCACGCACCGCATCGAAAAGTTGGCGCCCCACGCCAAGCCGCCTCGCAGACTCGGCAACCCAGAGGTATCCCACTGTGGCGTGCATCTCGGGCAAACGGTCCGGATGGTTTCGTTCAACGCCGCCGCTAATGAACCCTGCAAGCTTTCCGTCCACCTCGGCCACGAACGCCACGGACGTGTCTCGTGCCAGCACATCATCCAGACCGGCCGCAAAGTCATCCGCGACGACCGGGACGGGCACCACGCGGTGGTCAATCGAGGCGTTGTAGCGCCGCAGTTCGCTCCACTGGACGTACAGCGCCGCCGCGTCCGTGGTGGTCGCTCGGCGGACGTTGGCGCTCACGATTGGTACTGCCCGACTCGCCGCCAAGCCTCACGCGCGGGCGATGGGTCATCCAGCACGAGACCCGTGCGCGTGATGGCGGAGGCCGCAACTCCCGGGAGGATCGCTTCCAGCACCTGTTCGGGACGAGCTGTCAGAGTTGCATCCGCCTGCAGGCGCATCGTCAATCGCATGCCGCCATCCACTGCCGTCGCGCCCAAAGAGGCGACCGCCGCGCGCAGGTTGTAGGTCTTCGTCCGCTCTTTTTTCTCCTCGCTCCAGGGGAAATCATCGCAATCCACGAATCCGGCGACGGCCGAGCCGACCAGGCCAGGGTCAGCATCGACAAGGTCCACGCGGTAGTCCGCCCAGAGGATGGCAGCCTGCGGCGGCAGCGTGGAGAGCGCGATCTCAGAAATGCCAACCACCGAGAGGTCCTCGGTGGTTTCGGGAAGGAGGCGGGCTTGAAAATCGGCGGGATCGATGCGTTCGTCGAGCGTTACGTCCATCACCTCGGCCTCGGACATGAAACCCAGCGGCAGCGGCGAGGCGAATGCCAGCTTCGGATGCGGCGTGAATCCCTGCGAATAGGAAAGAGGCAGTTCGGCGCGCCGGATCGCGCGCTCCCAGAAGCGCAGCACATCAAGGTGGGAGATGTAGCGGACACGCTCGCCCTTGCGGAACAGCACACGGAAGCGTTGGACGGCCATCGCGGCATGGTACCACGGCGGCGACCATAATCGATGCTTAGCGGAGCCCGATTCGCTCCAGAAATGCTGGCGCACCAGACACCCGTTCGTCCGGCTGGTGTTGGTTGATCTCCAGCGTGAAGCGGGGCAGGTGACGCACGCCCGCGACCACGTAGTCCCAGGAAACATCGCCGTCGCCGGGAGTCCGGTGGTCTCCAATTCCCAGTACGTCGTGCAGGTGAGCGCCAATGCAACGCGTGCTGTGGGCGTCCAGCCAGGCACCGCGGTCCACGAAACCAAGGCGATGCAGCACCTCCGCGTGGCCGACATCGTGCCAGTAACCGGCCTGTTCGAGACTAAGCCCTTCGAGCAGCGCTTCGTACTCATCGACCAACGGGATTTCGTGGTAGTGATAGCGATTTTCCAACCCGATCGCGATACCGTGGGTCTCTGCGGCATTCACGAGTTCGAGCAGGGAAGCGCGCGCCCTGGCAAGGTAAGGCTCGCCCTCTTCGGCGCGTCGCTTGACGGCGATTTCTCGAAGCGCAGCGAAGCGGTCGGCGTCCTGGTTTCCGGCGTCAAACAGGCGGCGCATCTCCAGCTCCTCGGGGAACTGTTCCTCGACATCCGTCACTTGGCCTAGGTGCACGACCAGCCGATCGACGCCGATGCGGCCCGCCCATTCGATGCTGTTTAGCGCGTGTCCCACCGCTGCCCTTCGCTCGGTCTCATCGGTCGAAGCGAGGTTGCAGTGCGAGTTGCCGCGACCATCGTTGTGGCGGACCCAGGGTGCCGGTTGATGCACAGATGTCACGGGCAAGATGCCAGAGTCCAGGATCTGTTGCAGCTTCTCCTGCTTCGTGGAGTGCGAAATCTCGATGCCGTCGTAGCCCGCGTCGGCAGCGTACTGGGCGAACGCGGCGCCGTCTGCGAAGCGGTCCTGCTGGGCGTACATCGTT
>JBDSJC010000270.1:0-3772 GCA_039917655.1 Tepidiformaceae bacterium | reverse complement strand
AGCGTGAAGAACGGCGACGAAGTGGCGGTCATCCCGGCGCTCGCCGGCGGGGCCAACACGCAACTCACGGCCGAGATGGTGGAACGCTACAGCCGCCACCTGATCATGCCGCAAGTCGGTTCGTCCGGGCAGCGAAAGATCATCGAAGCGAGCGTGCTGATCATTGGCGCGGGCGGGCTCGGCTCGCCGGTCGCCCTCTACCTCGCGCTCGCGGGCGTGGGCAAGATAGGCATTGTGGACTTTGACGTGGTGGACCTTTCGAACCTGCAGCGCCAGATCCTCCACCAGACCGCGGACATCGGCAAGCCCAAAGTCCAGTCCGCCCGCGAAACGATCGAAGCGCACAACCCGAACGTCGAAGTGGTCACCCACGAAGAGCCGATCACCAGCGAAAACGCCTTCGCCATCATCTCGCAGTACGACATCGTGGTGAACGGCGCCGATAACTTCGCCGCCCGCTACCTGGTGAACGACGCCTGCTTCCTGCTGAAGAAGCCGCTGGTGGACGGCTCGATCCTGATGTTCGATGGCCAGGCGACAACCTACCTGCCTGGCAAGGGCTGCTACCGCTGCCTCTACCCCGCGCCGCCGCCCCCCGGCATGGTGCCCAGCTGCGCAGAGGCGGGCGTCCTCGGCGCGATGTGCGCCACCATCGGCAGCATCCAGGCGACCGAGGTGCTTAAGCTCGTCCTCGAAGTCGGTGAGCCGCTGGTCAACCGCCTCCTCCTCTACGACGCTCTCTCACTCGAGTTCCGCATCGTCAAGGTGCGGCGCGACCCGGAATGCCCGCTCTGCGGCGACAACCCGACCGTTACCGAGCTCATCGACTACGACGTCTTCTGCGGCGCTCCCGCCGCCCACGCCGTCACCGCCTAATCCCCCACCACCGAGTCGCCGGAAGTTCCCGGCGGCCCGGTGGTCCCAGCAACCCAAGGAAACAAAATGACCGCTGTCGTAACGCCAATTGTCGATGTCCGCGTCACCGCCGTGCTTCAGAAGCACACAGGCGGCGCGAAAACTGTCCAGGCCCACGGCTCCACCGTGCTGGACCTGCTGAATGACATGGAGAGCCGGTTTCCCGGTTTCAAAAGCCAGATGTTCGGCGCGGATGGCAAGCTCCACCGCTTCGTCAACGTCTACCTCAACGACGAAGACATCCGCTACACCGGCGGCCCGGAAACGGCGGTCAAGACGGGTGACGTGATCGATATCCTTCCTGCACTCGCGGGAGGATAACCCAGCCCCCCTCGCCCACCCACCGAGCGCTGGTTCGAAGTGCTCGCCCCACGTGGGAGACGGTGCGCGAGGGCCGGCATTCAGTACTCAGGACTCCCCGAAGGCAGGTTTGCCATGGCCCTCTACGGCAGCATTCTCGATCTGATTGGCAACACCCCTCTGGTGGAATTGAAGACGCTTGCGCCGCGGCCGGATGTGCACATCTACGCCAAGCTGGAGGGCCAGAACCCCACAGGTTCGGTGAAAGACCGCATCGCTAAGTTCATGATCGAAGCGGGCGAGAAGCGCGGCGAACTGAAACCAGGCGACACGATCCTCGAGCCAACCTCCGGGAACACCGGCATCGCGCTGGCGATGATCGGGCGGGTCAAGGGTTACCACGTCGTCTGTGTAATGCCGGAGAACGTGAGCGAAGAGCGCACTCAGCTCCTGCAGGCGTTCGGTGCGGAGATCATTTATACGCCCGGTGACCTCGGCTCCAACGGCTCAATCGCGCGGGCGAAGGAGATCGTCGCCGAGAACCCCGGCAAGTATTTCTTCCCCTACCAGTACGGCAACGAGGCGAACCCCCGCGCCCACTACGAGACCACCGGCCCCGAGATCCTGCGCGACCTGCCGCAAATCACGGTCTTCGTCGCGGGCCTGGGCACAGGCGGCACGCTCACGGGCACCGGCCGCTACCTCAAGGATTTCAAGCCGGGCGTGAAGATCATTGCTGCCGCGCCGCACCCCGGAGACGCCGTCCAGGGGCTGCGCGCGTTGGAGGATGGCTTCATCCCGCCGATCTTCGACGCGGCCGTGCTCGACGGGAAGATCGTGGTGGATAGCCAATCGAGCTTCGCCATGTCCAAGGCACTGACGACGAGAGAGGGCCTCTTCGTGGGCGTCAGCTGCGGCTCCGTGGTGAAAGCAGCGATCAAGGTTGCCGAGCGGTTGGAGGGCGAGCAGCACATTGTCTGCCTGCTAGCGGACGGAGGTTGGAAGTACCTCTCGTCCAACCTCTGGACCACCGAGTGGGAGAACCAGCCCGAGGACATCGACAGCAAGACCTGGTGGTAGCCGGCGGGCAGGCTTTCGAGCTTGGTAACTGCTCTAAAGATTTTAGAGTAGTTGCAGAGTGGCGGCGCCGCGCCATCGATACGGTCTCGTGTCACATGTGGGAACGTCCTGAGACGGTTCAAGGCTCAGGCGCTCGCCGTGGCCCGGCAAGCCCTATCACTACTCTGAAGATTTAAGAGTAACGTTAGGGCCGCTTCGCCTTCCAGTAACCATACGGGTCCGTCGGCGCGGTGCCGACATGCTCGACCAGCCCAAGCCGCTGGAGTTCGCCAAGATACTTGAGGGCGGTCGGCCGAGAGACGCCAATGATGTCCATTAGCTCGCTGGTGCTCATGCTCTTGCGCTCGGTGAGCGCGTCCCACGACTCGGCAAGCCATGGCGGCAGTGTTCGCAAGAGCCGGGCAACGACGGGATCCGCCAACAGGCTGACTTTGAACGATGCCGGCCGCTGCTCGAATTTCGGATCCGGGAGTCCGGCAAGCTCCATCTCCTCGAACATCCGATCGACGCCCTCGCCGAGTTCGCGGCCATAGCCAAGATCCGACATCGCTCTCGCGAGCCGGGGGTTGCGGGCGAAGCGGGTCTTACGAATATTGTCTTCGCGCACAAGGCCCGGCAACCGCCCGGGGCTCTCAACTTCGAGGCGATCCTCGAAGAGTTCGACGCGGATGTGGTCGCCGCCAAGCGAGTACGAGCGGTGAATCAACGCGTTCACAACCGCCTCGAGCCAGGCATGCTCGGGTATGGTGGAAACTTCCTGAAATCGCCCTGCGCCGCCCAAACGGATGGCTCTGGGGATGAGCGTCTGAAGGTATCCGCGGGCCGCTTCGAGTTGACTGGGAATTGGCCCTTCGAAGCGGTGGTCCGAAACCACGTTGGCGCGTGAGCCGGTGAGGCGAGAACCGCCCTGGTACTGGACGACACGGACCCAGGCCTCCGGGAAAAAGCGCTGCGGCGAAGCACACAACAACAGAATCCCCGCCACTGTTGGCAGCAACGCCCCGGACTTCCGGGCAAGGAGCCCACGGGCTTCCAGCGCATCATCCACTTTAGCCTGCAGCCCCAGGGCAGCAGCGTACTGCGCGATCAGGCCGGGATTGAGGTCCTCGCGTGAGGCGTTGAGCGCCGGCTGACCGTCGTAGGCCGACTGGCCCTTGTCGTACTCCAGCTCCCGGACCTGGGAGTCGCGTAGACGCCGGGTTTCGTCGCCAACGCGAAGGAACACCTCGCCCGCTTTCGTGCGATGGAGAACGTCACTGGATTCGACCTCAATGCGCGCAACGAGGAGCTCGTCGCCGCCCGGTCCTGTGGCGGGAACCGTATCGAAGTGATTGCGCACAGGTGGATCGGTGAAGTCGAGCGCCACCTTTCGCAGGGTGTTAAGAGCATCCAGCGAAATCCCCTCCACGACGCCATCGTCGGAGATGCCGACGACGATCGTCCCACCTTCCGCATTGGCCAGACCCACCAACGCCTC
>JBDSJC010000269.1:0-3156 GCA_039917655.1 Tepidiformaceae bacterium | reverse complement strand
GCGGCGTGCGCGCCTCGGAGTGCGTGGCCGTCCAGCTGTCGGAAGTGGACTGGGAACGACAGCGGGCGTTCATTCGCCACGGCAAGGGCGAGAAGCAGCGTTGGGTCGGGTTCGGCGAACGGACCGGATAGGGCAGGGGAGGTTGGGGGTGTGACCGAGTTGCCGCACGATGCAGCCATAGTGTGATGACGTTCATGTCTTCGCACCGCGAGCGCGGGTCGATTAAGCTCTCCGCATGGACGAGGACGACGAGATTGAGCGAACGATCCTGATGCGTGGTACCGCGTTGCTGGAGGCGGTCGAGCCGGAGCGGCTTATCACGCTCTCGCCTTCCTGGTGGCAGGAGCGGCTCCTGGGTTGGGCGAGTTCCGACCCTGACTTCCGCGTCAAACTCTTCCAGTTCGTGGACGTCCTGCCCACGCTCCGTTCGTCCCGCGCGGTGGCTGACCACGTGCGCGAGTACTTCCGTGAGTCCCGCCATTTGAGCCTACAGGTGGGCGCCTCGGCGGTGCCCCGCCGCCCGTTCAGGCCCGTGCTCTCACGGGTCGTGCGCGAAGGCGTCAAGACCATGGCCGCGCGATTCATCGCGGGCGCGACGCCGACGGAAGCCGAACTGCGCATCCGCGAATCGCATCGCGCGGGCGTGGCCGTGACGGTCGATTTGCTCGGCGAGGCTGTACTCAGCGAGCGTGAGGCGGACGACTACGCGGCCCGCTACCTTGACCTGATCACGACCCTCGTTACGCCAGGCGCGGCGGCGGACCCTATCCGCAAGGCGAACGTCTCGGTCAAGCTTTCGGTCCTGACGGCGCACTTCGAACCGGCCGCGCCAACTGCGACCAGCGAGCAGGTGCGCGCACGGCTGGTGCCCTTGCTCCGCGAGGCCCGCCAACGCGGTGCCTTCGTCAACGTCGATATGGAGCAGTACCGCTTTCGCGACATCACACTCACCGTGCTTGAAGATGTGCTCACCACCCACGAGTTTGAGGACTGGCCGGATGTTGGCGTAGTCGTCCAGGCGTACCTGAAGGATGCCACCGACGTCATCGCGCGGATCCGGGCGCTCGCTCAGCGCCGCCGGGCGCCGCTGATGGTCCGCCTGGTGAAGGGGGCGTACTGGGATGAGGAGGTACTACTCGCGGGACAGGAGGGACGCGATCCGCCTGTATTTGAGGAGAAGGACGAAACGGATGCCAACTTCGAACGCTGCACGGAGCAGCTCCTGGCGGCCTACCCGGTCTTGCGGCCAGCCTTCGCCTCCCACAACCCGCGGTCCATCGCGCAGGCCATGGAGCGCGCGGACCGCGCGGGACTGCCGGTCGCGGACGTGGAGTTCCAGATGCTCTACGGGATGGCGGAGGTGCTGCGCAAAGCCGTGCAGCGGGCCGGCTACCGCACGCGGGTGTACATGCCCATCGGCGCCGTCATCCCCGGCATGGCGTACCTGGTCCGCCGTCTGCTGGAGAACACCTCGAACGAGTCGTGGCTCGTCCACGGGCATGAAGAGGGCGACCCGGCTGAACTGCTGCGCGTGCCACACCCCAACGCAATCGGTACCCCAATCGGGGAGCACCAGGGGAGAGCCTCAACGAGCGGGGGCGAGCGGTTCCAGAACGCGCAGCCCCTCGAGTTCTACCTCCCCGGAGTGCGCGAGCGGATGAACGCGGCCCTGGCAGCAGCCCGCGGGCAGTTTGGCCGCACCGTCCAGCCGATCGTGGCGGGGAAGGAGGTTGGTGGGAGGAACGTGGTGGAGGTCACGTCGCCTTGCTCCCCTTCCACCGTCGTCGGACGGGTCGTCCAGGCCGACGAAGCCCTGGCCCATTCAGCAGTATCCGCGGCTGTGGACGCGTTCGCGGAATGGAGAGAGACGTCCGCTCAAGAACGCGCCCGGTGTCTCCGCGCCGCCGCGGACCTGCTTGCAGAGCGCCGCTATGAGCTGGCCGCTCTCGAAGTGTACGAGGCTGCCAAGCCCTGGCGTGAAGCCGACGGCGATGTCTGCGAGGCGATCGACTACTTGCGTTACTACGCGACAGAAGCCGAGCGGCTCGCACGCGGTCCCGTGCTCGAGAGCCCCGCGGGAGAACACAACGAGTACCGGTATGAGCCCCGCGGCGTGGCCGCGGTCATCGCTCCGTTGAACTTCCCGCTCGCGATCCTGGCCGGGATGACCTCCGCGGCGGTGGCGGCCGGATGCACGGCGGTGGTCAAGCCGGCGGAGCTGACGCCGCTTATCGCTGCGCGCTTCGTCGCGCTGCTGCACGAGGCGGGCCTCCCGCCGGGAGTGGTGAACTACCTGCCGGGCCTTGGCGTGACGTTGGGCGCCGGCCTTGTGCGCGACCCGCGCGTCAGCCTTGTCGCATTCACGGGGAGCCAGGCGGTCGGGCTGCAGATCGCCCGCGCTGTCGCCGAGGTCGCGCCAGGCCAGCGAGAGCTGAAGCGAGCCATCCTCGAGATGGGCGGCAAGAACGCGATCGTCATCGACGAGGATGCGGATCTGGACGAGGCGGTGGCCGGCGTGATCGCCTCCGCGTTCGGATTCGCCGGACAGAAGTGCAGCGCCTGTAGCCGTGTGATTGTTGTGGGGCAGGCGGCCGCGCCGTTCCGCGAACGGCTGGCGGCCGCCGTCGAAAGCCTGGTGGTTGGCCCACCCGAGGACCCCTACACCTTCGTGCCGCCAGTCATCTCGGCGGAGGCGAAGGCCCGCATCGAGGAGTACGCGAACCTGGCGGGACGCGAAGGGCGGCTGCTTGCGCGCGCGCCCATCCCGGAGGGAGAGGGCCACTATGTCGCTCCTGCCGTGTTCGAAGGCGTCAGCCACGAATCGCGGCTGGTCCGCGAGGAGATCTTCGGGCCGCTCCTCCTCCTGTCCCAGGCTGCGTCCTTCAATGAGGCGATGGAGGAGGCGCTCGCTGTGCCCTTTGCCCTGACCGGCGGCGTCTATTCCCGCCACCCTGCCCACATCGCCGAGGCCCGGCGCCGCTTCCGCGTCGGCAACCTTTACATCAATCGCAAGACAACGGGGGCGATTATCGGGCGCCAGCCGTTCGGCGGCCTCGGTCTTTCCGGCTCGGGCGAGAAGGCTGGCGGGCCCGATTATCTCTTCAACTTCGTCGTTCCTCGCACAATCACCGAGAACACCATGCGCCGTGGCTTTGC
>JBDSJC010000268.1:0-14778 GCA_039917655.1 Tepidiformaceae bacterium | reverse complement strand
GCCTTGCGGGCGGCGCGCACTTCCGCCACCTGGCGACGCTCGTAAAGCAACCGTTCGTAGTACGAAAGCACACGGTGGGCCACATTGTCCCAGCTGTAGTGCGCCGAATGCACCTGCCCGCGGGATGCCAGTTCCGCCGCCAGCGTTGGGTTCTTCATCAGCCGTATGATCGCCTCGGCGATCGCCTCGTCGTCCTTCGGGGGGATGAGGAGGCCCTCTATCTGGTCCGTGATCACCCCCGCGAAGCCCTCGATATTGCTCGCCACCACGGGCCGCCCGGCGGCCAGCGCCTCCATCAACACGTAGCCCTGGCTTTCGTTGCCGGTGTTCGGGCAGCACACCACGTCCGCGCTCTTGTGGTAGCGCGGCAGCTCGTCGTACGGCACGTTCGAACGAAAGACCACGTCGCCGATCGGCGCCATGATCCGCTCGTAGCGGCTGAAATCCCCCGCGCCCACCACGATCAGCCGGGTGTCCGGGAACTGGCGCTTAATCCGCAGGTATGCGCGGAGCAGGTACTTCAGCCCCTTGCGCTTTTCTGGCCGGCCCACGAAGAGAATGTTGAACTTGCCGTCGGAGAACTCCTCCAGCGGCTGGTGGTCGCCAGCGAAATGGTCGTAGTCGATGCCGTTGGGGATGATGTTGAAGTATCCCGCGAAGTAGCGGCTGACGAGGCTGACCGCCGCCGGCGAGACTGCGATCTTGCCGTCCAGCTTGCGGAACCAGCGCCGCGTGAGGGCCGTCGTGTAGCCGTAGAAGCGGTTTCCCCCGTCCTTCGCCGCGTGAAAGGTGCCCACATTCGCCGCCGAGGAGTAGCGCAGAAAGTGATAGGGCAGCAGTGGCATCAACGGCTCGTGGAGATGCACGATGTCGAAATTGCCCTCTGCCAGCACGGCCTTCACGTCCGGCGATTTCCACGAAAACGTGATGCGCGCCACCGAGCCGCTAACCCGCATCGAACGCGGCTTGCCCATCACCACGCATTCGTCGCCCACCTTCTCGGGCTCGGAAGCGGGTGCGAAGATCGTCACATCGTGGCCCCACTCTCGGAAGTAGGCCGCCAGATGGACGATGTGCGACTTCACGCCGCCGTCCACGCACCAGTCGTACGGCGAGACCATCGCGATCCTCACCGCTCGCCCCCACCGCGGCGCCAGCGAAGCATTTTCCGCGGAGTGGCCGCGTAGCCCCACGCCAGGCCCAGGACAGCCTGCCCCAGCCCGACTTCGCGCAACGAGGGGTAGCGCCGCATCGCTCCCTGCGTGGTCCCAGTTGTGACCGCCGTTCTAAGGTCGTCGGCGGTCTCTCCGGGAAACTCTGTCCACCCGCAGCCGAGGTGCGCGAGGTGGTGGGCATCGCTTCCGCCAACCTCGGCCAATCGCCAGAGGCGAGCATTCAGGTGCCGTGCGGCGCTTCCGGTCAGCAGGCCCGCCGGGCTCGGGTTCGCCGTCTCGATGGCATCGAAGGCGGAGCCAGGCTCGTTGGCTCCCATCACCCGATCGAGCGTGCGGCGGCTAACCGAACGCGTGAGCCAACTCATCGGGTGCGGGACAACTGCGAGGCCGCCTTGGGCATGCACCATCTCAACGGTGGATTCTACCCCCCGGAAGCTCTTCGGGGTGGCTTCGATGAACAGTGCGAGCAGGTGCCCCTGGAGCGTCGTGATCTCGGCGCCGGGGACCACCTGCAGGCGGTAGCCGCGCTTCGCCGCAAGTTCTCGCGCCCGCAGTCCGCCAGCAGCGTCTTCGTGGTCGGTCACGGCGATGACGTCGAGTTCGGTGCGCTGCTCCGCGTATTCGACCACCTGCTCGATGGTCGCCATGCCATCGGAGACGCGGGTGTGGATGTGCAGGTCGGCCTTACCCATCGACCTGCTCGGGAATCTCGGGCTCGCGGCAGGCGTGCACCCGCCAGAAGTCTTCAAGCACCGCCCATTGCCCAGGGTCGCGCCGCAGATGGGCCTCGAGCAGCGTCGCGTAGTGTTCGGCCGCCTTGCGCGCGTCCGCCTCCGGGTCGTCGGTCATTTCCACATGGAACGGCTCTTCGATATGGACATCGAAGAAATCCCGTTTTGTGCGCGCACAGAAAACCGGGAGCACCACCGCGCCGCTTCTCCGCGCCAGCTCCCACGGCCCGCGCGGCAGCTTCACCTTGCGCCCTTGCAACTCAACGCAGAGCCCCGTCTGCTGGATGTCCCGGTCGCCCATCAGGCCCACCAACTGGCCGTTCTTTAGCGCCGAAAGCGATGAGCGCAGCCCGCCAAAGCCTGCTTCGTGGAAATTGCCTCCGGCCGATGATCGCAGGTCCAGGAGGTAGCGGGACCATTCGGGAGGTTTCTGCGCCTCCACCAGCGCGATGAAGTCTCGTCCGCGGTAGGTCAGCGCCTGGATCACGAGCTCGACGTTGCCCATGTGCGCGCTGACCGCGACCACTGGCCCCGGAGCATCGAGCACCCCCAGCCGCTCGCCGTTGATCAGCGTGATCCGTTCGGCTTCGAAGCCCGCCATCTTGCGCCTCGGCAGCGAGGCCAGGTCTACCCAGTATTGGGCGACGTACTGGCAGGCCTGCACCGCCTCGCGCTTTGCTCGCTGCAGATCGCCATCGCACAGAGGGAGCATGTTGCGCACCACGTTTCGCCGCACTCCCGGACGCAGGTGATACGCCAGCCAGCCCGCCAGCGGCGAAAGCCGGTAGAAGAACTGTGGGAACCGTCCCACGAGCGGCCGAAGGACGCGGGCTACACCGAGCTTGCTCATGAGGCAAGCCCGCCAGGAGCGGCCGGATTACGTGGCCACATTTCGCGGAACATGTACCACTGGTCCGGGTACCGGCGGATGAAACGCTCGGCGGCATCCATGATCTGCTGCGTCAGCCGTACAACGTCGGCTTCAGTGCGGCCGGTGGGTATCGTGAAGTCGAAGTCCGTCAACGTCTCGACGGCAAGCGCGTTCGGGGCCACCCGCGGGAACCCAACCACCACGATTGCCGCGCCGGTCCGCAGGGCGAGCCGCGCAGGCCCGGCGGGTACCTCCACCGGGGCGCCAAAGAAGCTGACCTTCACGCCATCGCCGCCCACCGGTCTGTCGATGAGCAACGCGAGCAGACCGTTGCGCTGGAGGGTGCGGATCAACGAGGGCCCGGCGCGCTCCATTTTCAGCACGGTCATCCCCAGCCGCGTGCGGGCGCCCACCACCATGGCGTCCAGTCTCGGGTCGCCGAACGTTTCAGCAACGACCGTGACAGGGTAGCCGCGAGCCGCTGTGGCGCCAGCGCCCAAGTCCCAATTGCCGAAATGCAGGCCGATCACTACCGCCCCTTTGCCGCCTTCGAGCGCTCGGTCTAGGTCTTGGAATCGTCCCGGCGTCCCCACGGCTGATGTGATCTGTTCTGGCGTCAATGCGGGAAAGCGTACAAAGTCCACGAGGTAGCAGCAGTAGTTGACCAGCGACCGCCTCGCAGTCCCACGGATCTCGTCCCGGCTCGCGGCTGGGAGCACACGCCGGTAGTTGCGGTGCATCGCCTTCCGACCGCGCGGCCACGTGTAGTAGCCCACGGTCCCGGCGACCTTCGCCGCCGTATACCCACCCCGCGCTGACATCCGTTTGAGGACCGCTGTGGCCAGCTGCCACACCCGGAATTGGAAGCGCGCTCCCAACGCCGAGCGCCCTGAAGGCGCCGTCCGCTGGCGCGCGTGCTTGCGTTCAAGCGTCGGGCTTCGCTTTGCTGACACGCGCCCATGCTAGCGTTCGCGCTGCTAACGAACGTGCCGATGACCGCTCAAGCGGCGCCTGCCTAAGCCAGGCACTGACCCGCGAGGCTGGCGATCGCCACCGTGCGCCGCCCCTGGACCAGCGGGTCAACGAAGCCATCCGTGCAGTAGCCGATGGAGATGCCCGATTCCGGGTCGCCGAAGGCAATCTGTCCTCCGGCGCCAGCGTGCCCGAACGCGCGCGGCGAACTCGAGTGGCCGAATCCGCGGATTGCCGCATTGCCGTCGTCCCCGGCGATCATCACCGAGAGCCCGCGGTTGATCGGATGGCCGAGGATCGGGTCGCGGTGGTGGTCCTTCGTCCGCACCTTTGTGGCGAATTCGATCGTCTCAGCCTTCATCACGCGCGTGCCGTCGGCCGTCACGCCGCCGTTGATCAGCGGCTGATAGAAGAGCGCGAGTTGCGCCGCGCCCGCGATTCCGCCGCCGCCGGGGACACCCACCAGTCGCTGCTGAAGCGCGTTCATCCCGGCGATCGCCTCCGGCGTCACTTCGCCCCAACCACCTTCGGGCGGCACGGGAGGGCCCATGTACCGCACGTCCGCCACGCGGCGATTCACCGCTTCGGGCATGCCCACGTAGAGGTCGTCAAGACGCATCGGGTCGAGGATCCGCTGCCTCACGTAGGCCCGAAAGTCCGTTCCAGTGCGCCGCTCGATGATCTCGGCGAGCACCCAATGGGCGGAACTGGCGTGATACTGGAACTGCGATCCTGGCTCCCAATTCAAGCGCCATTGAGCGAAGCGTTGGAGCCGTCGCTCCCGGTCGTCCCAGTCCGTCGCGCGGAACGGCGCCAGCGGGAACCCGGAGGTGTGCGTCAGCACCTGCTCAACCGTGATCACGTCTTTCCCGTTCGTGTTGAACTCGGGAATGATCTCGATCACCTTTTCGTCGAGCTTCAGCAGCCCGTCTTCGAATAGCGTCCAGACCGCCGCGCCGACGATCGCCTTCGTGCACGAAAAGATCGTGTAGAGCGTGTCGTCTGTGGCGGGGACTTCGTTCCCTCCGATGCTTACGGTCCCGTAAGTCCTCAAGCCCGCGAGCTTGCCATGACGAGCGATAGCGACCTGCGCGCTCGGGAGGACGCCATCGTCAACGTCTCGCTTCGCCCTCGCGAACACGGCTTCGAGCTTCTCGCTATCGATTCCAAGGTCTTCGGGCCGGGCGGACACGGCTTCGGGTGATGTCATGGTGGACTCCTTCATCCTGCGGTGTCCAAAACCATAACGAGTTGGGAAGGGGCTGTCGCGCTTGACAGCCCCTCCGCGAAAGCGCACCACTATGGCCACTTCCCGCCGCCGGAGAACATGCAGTGTCCGAACTTCAGTATGTCGTCGCCGACCACATCGCCACCGTCACCTTGAACCGCCCGGAGGCGATGAACGCCCTGACGCGCAGCCTCTACGCCGAGCTGGAGGAAGCGTTCCGCCAGGCTCATCGTGACCCGGAGGTGCGCTGCGTCATCGTCACGGGCGCTGGCCGCGCCTTCTGCTCCGGAGACGACGTGAAGCAGATCATGCTCGGCGAGCAACGCGATGCGACCATGACGCGCTTGCGGGACGTCCGCCCGCGGCCCACGCCTGCGGCGGTGGCGGTGCTCGAATGCGATAAACCGGTGATCGCCGCTGTGAACGGCCCGGCCGTGGGCTGGGGGATGGACCTCACGCTCTTTTGCGACATCCGCATCGCTTCGGACCGCGCGAAGTTCGGCGAACTGTTCATCAAGCGCGGACTGGTGTCGGATATCGGAGGCTTGTGGCGGCTACCGAGACTGGTGGGGCCTTCGAAAGCCGCCGAACTGCTTTTCACCGGAGACGTCATCGACGCGCAGGAGGCGGAGCGAATCGGCCTCGTCTCGAAGGTGGTGCCGCACGACGAACTCATGTCGGCAGCGCTCGAAATGGCGCGGAAAATCGCTGCCAACCCGCCGATCGCCATGCGCTACATGAAAGAGGGGCTGCGCAAGAGCGTGCATTCGGACATGGAGCAGATGGGCGCCTTCGTCGGCAGTTCGCTCGCCTACCTCTTTACCACCGAGGACCACCGCGAAGGCGCGCTCAGCTTCGTGGAGCGCAGGGAGCCGCAGTTCCAGGGGCGCTGACGAAGATCAGGCTGGGGGCTGGCCGGTAATGTAGGCGCTCATCTGGCGAATCTCGTCTTCCTGCTGCAACGTCAGCCAGCGCAGGATGTCGCCGATCGAAAGCATCCCCACAACGGCTCCGGCTTCCATCACGGGCAGGTGACGGAAGCGGCCGTCGGTCATCAGGTTCATCGCTTCGCCCACGTGCGCCGAGATCTCGATGGTGGCGGGATTGCGCGTCATCACCGCGGCGACTTTCGTCAGGGCGGGGTCGCGATCGGCATCAACAACGCGCCGCAGCACGTCGCGCTCGGTGAAGATCCCCGCGATCCGGTTGCCGTCCATCACCAGCAGCGCGCCGACCCCTTTGTCGTTCATTTCGCGCACCGCCTGGGAGACCGTTGCCGTCCGGCTCACCGTGTAGACCTGCCGACCTTTCTCACCTACCAGGCTGCTCACATATCCGTACACCTGACACCTCCAAACGTCCTTTCAGTATAAGGGGCTGTCAATGGCACAAATTGTTATACGCAGGCGCGCGTCACCCGCGAGGCTTGATCTTGTGGTTATCCCAGGTGACCACCTTTGTGGGCTCGAAGCGCACCCAGCGCCAGTTGCGGCCTCGGGCAGTAGCTTCGTTGCGGCGAGGCGCAGCATCCGCTTCGCCGTGGCCGCCGGCGTACTTCGCGGCCATTTGCACACGAATCTCTTCGAGCTGGGGATCCGCAGCCTCGGCGTCCGTATCCTCAAGCACCGTTGCTCGCCCCTGGAACATCGCGCCTTGCAGTTCGGGAAAGCGTTCGTTGCGGTCCACCAGGATCGTCGCCACCGGGTCGCGGCGCAGGTTGGTCACCTTCTGACCGCGGCAGTAGCTGTAAATGTTCCCGCCCGCCCAGCCAAACCAGAGCGGCGTGAGGTTGATCCTCGTGCCCGGGCCAACCGTGGCGATGCGCATGTTCCAACTGCTGAGCATCAGTTCATCCAGTTGTTCGGCGGACAGGGAGAGTTCTTTGGGGATCGGCATACAAACATCCTCGAACCAAGCGTGGCCAGATGATACGATCCGCAGCGCGGATTGCGGGCGTGGTTCAATGGCAGAACGCGACCTTCCCAAGGTTGAGACGAGGGTTCGATTCCCTTCGCCCGCTCCATCTGGCCATCGGCCATCGGCCATTGGCCCCGCCAATTGTTGCCCGGCGCGGTGCCGAACCTCTCACAATCTTCTCAGCACTCAGCACTCAGCACTCAGCACTCAGCACTCAGCACTCAGCACTCAGCACTCAGCACTCAGCACTCAGCACGCAGCACTCGCGCCGAACGCCGACGAAGCCCGCGGTGGCCAGACCAACGGGCTTCGTATGCTCCATCCACGGAGTGGCGGGAGGTAGGGTCGATCTCTAGGCCGCGGCCTCGGAGGGCCGGCGTCTCATCTGCTGCGGGGCCACACTTCCCTGCGAGCGGGAGCTCATCAAGTCTCGCTGTGCCCGTCGAAGGAAGTCCCGCACTTCCAACTCGCCCTCGTAGCCGCTCAACGAGACCACTGGGAAGACGTTTCCCGCAAGTTCCAGCGGGATGCACGAGCCGATCGCCTGTAGCAGGTTGTCCGCCTTCTCGGCCGCCGAGTGGTCACCGTCGTCTAGCACGATGCCGGCGAAGATCGGCCCTTGCAGGTGGGCGATGAAATCGCCCTCCGTCAATGAGTGGCGGAACGTGCGCGTCACGGCCGGGATGATTTTGCCTTCATGGCCCTTCGCCTTTTCGAACCCGCCGATGTCTGTCAACACCAGCGAGAATCCGCGCCCGTTGCGCACTGAGCGCATCATCTGACGCCGCAGTTCGAAGACAAAGTGGCGGCTGTTGGGCAGCCCGGTGTCGTCATCTTCGTAGATGCGGCCGCGCATTCGCTCCATCGCCCGGTGGAACCGCCGGCCCTGCTCGGATTCTTCGTACCAGAACTGGAGATGTACACCGGCGAACAGTGCGGTAGAGAGCGCGATGACCGTCCAGTTTGCGCCGCCACCCCGTGAAACCAAAGTTTGGGCCTGCACACAAAAGACCAGCACCCACACAGCGAGCGCGGTCGGGCGGATGAATCGCAGGATCGGCGAGGTCTCCACCGAGCCGAATTCTCGCTGCTCGTTGGAGGTCGCGAAGAGTGCATTAAGAGCGGGCGGCTTGTTCATCCTGGGTTCCTCTGACAAATCTCTTATTCACAATCGTGGGTCAGAGGGCCCCGGCGCAGTGCACTTTTGTAAACTCGCTGTAATCTCTTTGCGTTATCGTCTGGGTGGCAGTTTCTCGATGTACGCGGCGATCGCTTTTGCCGCCCGCCGGCCGTCCGCCAGGGCGGTGACCACAAGGTCAGCGCCGTTCACGTTGTCGCCCCCGGCAAACACACCGGGACGTGACGTTTCTCCCGTACCCCGGTCGATCTGGATCAGCGCCTTGCGGTCGGATTTCAGGCCGGATGTCGTCTGCGGCACGAGCGGGTCCGCGCCATAGCCGATGGCAATCGCGACGGCATCGGCGGGGATCGTGTACTCGCTCCCCTTCACCGGTCGCGGTGCTCGCCGCCCGGAATCGTCTGGCTCGCCAAGTTCCATTCTCTGCAGTTCGATGGCGACCGCGTTGCCCTCCGCGTCCCCAATGATCCGCGTGGGCAGCGTGAGCATCGCGAACTCCACGCCCTCTTCGCGCGCGTTCTTGCGCTCCTCACCGCGCCCGAGCATTTCGTTCTCCGTGCGCCGGTAGACGCACGTCACCTTCTCCGCGCCCAGCCGGATCGCCGTCCGCACGCAGTCCATCGAGGTATCGCCACCGCCAATGACGACCACGTTCTTTAGCGCCGGCAGCGGCTCGCGCAGATGAGCCGGGAGCTGGTCCGCCTTTAGGTTGCCGCGCACGAGGAAATCCGTCGCCTTGTGCACGCCCTTCAACGTCTCGCCTTCGAGGCCCATCTCGTTCCCCACGCCGGCCCCGGTGCCGAGGAACACAGCATCGAATTCGCCCGTTAGCATCTCATCTATCGTGATGTCGCGGCCCACGTACGTGTTGCAGACGAAAGTCACGCCGAGCGCTTCAAGGTGGGCGATGTATTCGTCCACAATGGACTTGCGCATCTTGAAGTTCGGGATCCCGTAGACCAGTACGCCGCCCGGCTCGGGCCAGAATTCGTAGACCGTCGATGCGTGGCCCAGCAGGGCGAGTTCTTCGGCCACGGCCAGCCCCGCCGGTCCAGAACCGATAATGCCAACCTTGCGGCCCGTCGGCTCAGGCATGTAGCGCGGCATCGGGTAACCGCCGACCTCTTGCCGCTGGGCGTCCGTGCAGAACGCCTCGAGCTTGCCGATAGTCACCGCTGGCTCCTTGCGGCCGTCCGGCCGGATCGTGAAGCCCACGACGCAGGCGCCCTCGCAGAGGTTCTCCTGCGGGCAGAGCCGGCCGCACATCTCGGGCAGGTTACTGGTCTCGCGGAACACGCTGGCCGCACCGCTGATGTCGCCCACCTCCAGCAGGGCGAACGCACCGGGGATATCGTTCGCAACCGGGCACGCTTCCTGGCACGGCGCGGAGGGACACTGGATGCAGCGCGAGGCTTCGATCTTCGCGGCGTTCAGGTCGAACCCGAAGTAGGTCTCATCGAAGTTCCGCTTACGCTCCTCCGCATCCTGTTTGGGGACGGGCTGCACGCTGATATCGAGGCGGCGAAAGACCTGATGTGTCATAACTCATCGCGCGCGGCGCCGAATGTCCGGCCGCCGGTTGCGTTCGTGTCCTTGGTGTTAGTGAGGGGATCGTACCGGAGCGCGTTGGGATGTCAACGCGGGCCGTCTACTTCCGAGTCCGGCGGCACTCAAACTCATCGGTATCGATTCGTGCTTCGCGAAGGATCGCGAAGCAGCGGGCGAGCGATAACGCGCGAGCCATGGTCGGGCACCGATGTAGTCCGGCCGTCGCGATGGCGGTAGAAAACGTGGCTTCCGCGACACCGTACGGGCTCGAAGCCCAGCGCAAGGAGAATCCGGCCCATTGCCTTGAAGTCAATAACCACCAGCCGAGTCAGACTGCGACCTCGATCTGGTGGAGCCCGACAAACCTCGGCACGTCTGCTTCGGTCAGGTGACCTTCCTCTACGCAAAGCTCGAGCACTTCGCGGAGGTTCGCGTCGAGTTCAGCGAGGGTGGCGCCCTGGGTGTGTGCCCCGACGATCCCGGGGACGATGCCGACAAACAATCCGGACTCTTTGTCCCATTCTATGTACGCCGTTACCGCAGCCACGTGCCCTCCTGATTCGCTCGTGTTTAGTCTACTCCGCTTGCGCCGCGAGTCCGCCGTTCGTCCTACGATACTCGCAGTCTCCCCCCGGAGTGGAACTCACAAAATTCAGGGGTCTTTGCGTCTTTAAGTTCGTTCTTGCCTGTGTCCCCAATCCAATACCGATCTTGGCCAGGACCATTCAGCCCGAACTCTGTCGCCCCTGGAACTCGCGGTCGGCGCGCTTGCCCTGGTAGACGCGCATGTCAATCGCGCGCGTCACTTCGGGATCGAGCCGGAAGAGAAGTCGCGGTTCGGTCTGCATGTTCGCGAAGAATTTCCCTAGCGCCTCCGCGTTTACCGGGTCTCCGCGGCCCACGTACTTCTCCGCCAGCTCGCCCGAAATCGGCCAGATATCGAACTCCGGCCGTTCGAACGCCGTGCATGTCCCATCGAACCCGACGTGTCCGGAGACGGGGACTAGCGCCTCAATGCAGAGCGAAGCCCGCGGGTCCTTCAGCAACTGCTGGCACCAAACACGCGAATATGTGCCCGTTATCCACACCGCGCCTTCCTTCCAGAGCCACCAGATCGGCACCGTGTACGGCATCCCGTCCTTCCGCAACGTTGAGATCACGCCAACGTGCGGCTGACGGAGGAACTCTTCGAAGACATCTGGTTTCATGCGAGGCATGGGGCGGATTCTCCGGCCACAACGGGGCGTTGTCGAATCCGGTCCTACTTTGCCGCCGCAAGAACCCGGCCGGTAAGGGTCGCCAGCGGACGCGCGTCAACGAGCGGAACCCCGAGCGATCGGCACTCGTCCCGGACCAGCGAGAAGTAGGCCCAACTGAGCCGCGCCAAAGCCCGTTGTCGGGGCGTGGGCTCACTGCGCTGGGAACGCGAGAGCATCGCCCTTTGCACCTCGTCAAGCTCACTTTCGACGACGAAGACCGCACGCACCCGGGGGTCCTCGGCCGACTCGGCGGAGAAGGCCGGCGTCATCCACACGCCTTCGATGAGCGCGGAGTGGTTCGTCTCGAGCAAATGCGCCACTACCACCGGAAGCCCTATGGAAACTTGTCGCGTCGCCTCGACGAACCGGTCCAACTGCTCGCTTCCAGTGAGATCGAACCAGGGTCCTTCCATCTTGGTGAAGAGGTGCAGCGCCGGGTGCGTCTCGGGGGTCGTAACGGCGGTCATCGCCAGCCAGATCGAATCCAGTTGAAGCCACGAACAGCCCGTTGAGCTGGCGATCTCGCGGCCGCTGCGGCTCTTGCCCGCACCGGATCCGCCGCCCAGTAGAAGCAGTTGCCAACCTTGGACTTTCGTCACCGCGGAATCTTACCCCGCCGCCGCTTCGCCCTCAGGCCCCGCCCGTCTTCCAGCCTGGCCAATCGTCGCGCAGGATGCCCATGTAGACGAGGTCGTCGTACACGCCATCCAACCAGACGTGGCGCCGGAGACGCCCCTCTTCGCTGAATCCACAGGCCGAATACGCCTTGATCCCGCGCTCGTTCGTCCCGCTCACGCTCAGCCACACCTTCTCCATATTGCGCAAACGGAAGGCGTACTTCAGGAGCAGTCCAACAGCGTCGCGACCATAGCCACGCCCCCAAAAGTCCCGGTCGCCGATCGTGATCCCCAGCTCGCAAGTACGGGCGGCGTTGTCGAAGTTATGCAACAGGCACTGACCGATGAACTTCCCACCTTGGGCTTCGATCGCGAACCACGCGGTGAGGTCGCGCGGAGCCTTAAGGTGTTCTGCATAGCGTGCCTGTAGCCGCCCGAGTTCAGTCGGTCCGGGGACGTCTCCGCTACCGAGCAGCTCCACCTCAACGTCGTTCTTGAACTCGGCATAGCGCTCCAGATCGTCTGGGCGCATCGGCCGCAAGATCACTTTGTCGCCCTTTAACATCGCACTCTCCTGGATGGTCCAACCGAGCGTCGCAGACCCCCGGCTCCCCGGCTAGGAGGGATTCTCCTAACGCCGAGCCCGGTTCCATCTCCCTCCGTGGTCTGTCCATGCGGACAGAGGGGCCCGGCGTTAAGCTCCGCGGCTGCGATCTGTCACCAACTTCCCAACCGGGTGCACTACCGCGGGGTTGGGTATTGGCGCCGCAGGAACGCATCCCAAACGGGGTCTGGCAGCCAGCGGCGAGTCTTTATCAGCAAAGTGGCGCTCGGGGCGACGGCGTAGCGGGTGCGCGGCCGGCGAGCCCCTGCCGCGCGTTCGATCACCGCCGCCACGGCCTCCGGCCCCCGCGAGAGCCTCGCCAGCGGCCCCGAGTAGGCGCTCGCCACATTTGCCGCGACCGCGTGGTTGAACTGCGCATACGGCCCGGACTCTGGTTCGGCGCCGATGCTCATGATCGCCGTTTCGCCCCACTCCGTGCGGATGAAGCCGGGCTCAATCAGGCTGACCCTGATACCAAAGCCTCGCACTTCGAACCGCAGCGCATCGCTGATCGCCTCCACCGCGTACTTCGAGGCGTGGTAGATGCCGCCGCCCGGAAACGTCATCCGCCCGCCCATGGAGCCGACGTTGATCACCCGCCCCCAGCCCTGCGCCCGCATCCCCGGCAGCACCAGCTTCGTCAGTTCCAAGAGCCCGAAGACGTTCGTTTCGAACTGCCGCCGCACGTCCGCCATCGAGACCGATTCGATGGCGCCCTCCTGTCCGTAGCCCGCGTTGTTCACGAGCACCCCAACCGCGCCCTCCGCCCCCTCTACGGCAGCAACCGCCGCCTGCATCGAGGCCGAATCACAGACGTCCAGGGCCAACAGCTTGCAGCCCTTCTCCGCAAGGTCGGCGATCGATTCAAGCCGCCTTGCCGTCGCGTACACCGTCCAGCCGCTCGTCGCCATCCGCTCAGCCGTTGCCCGCCCGATCCCCGTCGAGCACCCTGTTATCAAAACCGCCCGCGAAGCCTTTGCCATGTCACCACCACCATGAATCGTGAATTCGCCCTAGCGCCCCGCGAGCTTCCCCATCGCCCACGCCGCCCGCTCAACGCTTGGATAAACCGCGATGCCCTGGCTCACCATGTCGTCGCGCACGCGGTCGATGAGCGTCCGGTGCTCGGCGTTCGTCGTCTCGGTCGGCCCGAGGACGACGGCAACGGGCTTCGCCGAGGCGTTGGCGATGGCCGCCAGCCGGCTACAGGCGTGGCTCAGCCGCTCGCCAGCGTCCGGGCGGCCAAAGAACCAGTCCTCGCCCACATTTGCAATCGCGAGGTCGTAGACGTTGCTCGCGAGCATTAGTTCGAGCAGCCCGTTTGAGGAGAGTCCGCTGCCCGCGAGGATCGACTGGTCCACGGGGTTGCCGATCCAGTCGGCGAGTTGCGGGGCCTTCGCCCGCACGCTCTCTCGCACATCATTCGGCAGCGGGACCACGGTTAGGCCGGACTCTTCGCAAGCGTCCGCCGATTGCACGCTGCGCCCACCGCCGCCGCCCACCACCGCTACGTTGCGGCCTCTGGCTTCGCGCAGAAGCGCCGCGCCGATCATCAGGTCGAGCAGCTGCTCCTGGCTGCGCGCCTCGATCGCCCCAGCCTGCCGGAGCACCATCGACCACAGCTCAGCCGTGCCCGCCAGCGCCGCCGTGTGCGAGGCCGCGGAGCGCGCGCCCGCTTGAGTTCGCCCCGCCTTGTGGATGACCACGCGCTTGCTAGCGGCCGCCGCCTTTAACCCTTCGAAGAAGCCCCGTCCGTCCGGCAATCCCTCCACGTAGGCGCCGATGACCGTCGTCTCCGGGTCTTCCGCCAGATAGTGGAGCATCACGCCGGGCGTGATATCGAGTCCGTTGCCATAGTTCGCCACCTTGCCGAAGGCCAGCCCCCGCGCCGCGCCGCGCGTGATCACTTCGACGGCGTTGTTGCCGCTCTGGCTGAGGAACGCCACGGTCCCGTTCGCCTGCGGCAAGTCTGGCCGAAAGCTGAGTCCGCCCGCTGGATGGTAAAGGCCCATGCCGTTCGGCCCGAGGATCCGTACACCGGCCGCGGTAGCCTTGCTCCCGATCTCCTGTTCGAGCTGTGCGGCCCCTTCGTCTCCCGTTTCGCTGAACCGCCCGGTGAACAGGTGCAGGAAGCGAACGTTGCGTTCGGCGCACTGCGAAACCAGGTCCAGGACTCCGTTTGAGGGGATGCAAGAGATCACCAGGTCCACGTCGCCAGGCACGTCCGCCAGCCGCGCGTAGGCCTTGTAACCGGCGATCTCGTCCGCCTTCGGGTTGATCGGGTAGACCGGGCCGTCGAATCTGAAGTTCTTCAACGAAAGCACGTAGTCGTGCCCGGCGCTGTCAACGTTCGTCGATGCCCCGGCCACCGCGATCGAGTGCGGACGAAAGAGGCGATCGAGAGACGGCTGGCTGTTTGGCACGAGCCGGATTCTACGGGAAATGCCGAGTGGGTGGCGCTGCCTGCCCCCGCACCCTACGATCGTGGCCCGAACCTGGATACGAGATGAGGCGCGGCGGCATGAGCAAGAAGGACAAACTGGCCAAAAAGGACGCGAAGAAGCTGCAGGAGGCGAAAGTTGCCCTCGAAGCCGACACGAGCGGGGGGACCGTGGTCTCGGCCGCTCCCGCGGCCGCCCTCTTCGGCTCGGCCCAGCAGGAAGCTCCTCCGCCGATCGAAGGCCCCGCCCGCGCGATGGTCATCATGGCCCACCCGGA
>JBDSJC010000267.1:0-8915 GCA_039917655.1 Tepidiformaceae bacterium | reverse complement strand
GGTGCGATCCGAAGGAGCGCGGGGATGTCGCGGCCCAGGTACCGCCGGCCCAGCCGGCGCGGGTCTTGAGCCATGCGCACAACCCACTCGCTCCCCGTGGCCTGGAATACCCGTGGCGCCCGCTTTCGCTCACCCGCGAAGAAGTCGAACGTACCGCCGACGCCGACCCAGAGGGCACTGGGAGCGAGGCTGTGCCAGCGCGCAATCAAGCGTTCCTGTGCGGGACAGCCCATCGCGACGAGGACGAGGCCCGGACTGGCTTCGGCGAGCTCTCCGCCGTGTGCGTCAAGTTCGTCGGCTGTCAGCTCCCGGAAGGGTGGGCTAATCGAGGCCACGACCTGCACCGCTGGCGATAGCGATTGAAGGTAGCGGCCCGCCGCGGCTGCGACCTCGGGTGACGAACCGTACATCGCAAGCCTGAGACCCTGGAGCCGTTCGGCCTGCCCGCAGATCGCTCGCACCAGGTCCACCCCGGCCGTGCGTTGGATTCGCTGCGCACCCTTCAGCTTCGCGAGCCACACGACGGGCATGCCATCGGCGACTACCAGCGAAGAGCAGCGAAGATTGTCGGCGAGTTCCGGGTCCCGCCCCGCGAGGGCCAGGAAATCGAGGTTCGCCGTCGCTACCCGGCCTCCCTGGCGGCTGGCGATCATCGCCAGACAGGCATCCGCGGCCTCGGCTGACGTCCCATCGAATATCGGCACATTGCCGATGGAGAGGTGGGAAGGCGCCATTCCCGCAGTTTGGGCTACTGCCTGTGCAGACGAGAGGGGGCGAGGGCGAGTGGTCACTGTGCGAGTTTGCGCTTCCTCGGTAAACGCTCCGTTGAGTGGCCGTACGTGCACAGGGTTGCGCTAGCGTCACGCCGAGACGCACCCTTTGCGGGATACATGAAGTTGAAGGAAGGAGACCTGGCGTGCCCGAAAAGAAATCGCTCCGGCGGCATTGGCTCGGGCTCTGGCTAACGCTGGCGGCCGTCCCCCTTCTCAGCCTCAGCGATTCAGCCGGGGCGCAACCAGCTGAGGCCCGCACCACGGTTTTCATAGGGAACGCCACCCTCGCCCCCGGCGAACGGACACCAGTCGACCTCGTCGTGCGGTTGGACCCGGCTCACGCGCTCGACGAGTTCGCACTTACTCTGTCCTTCGACCCGCAACTCATTACGGTGACCGATGTGAAGCTCGACCCCTCGTGGATCGCAGCAGAAACCGGCTCCCCGGCTTCTGCGCCGGGTCAGTTATCGCTCTCTGGGCTCCACGCGACTGGCTCGTGCCCCGCCGGAAGCTCGTGCCACCTTGCGACGCTTATCCTCAGCAGTAGGGCGACCGGCGAGGCCGTGATCGATCTCTCACACGTCCTGCTCCTTGACGGCGGGGTACCGATTCCTGACCCCACAGTTTCGTCGGGCCGCCTTCAGCCTCGCGGTTCGGTAGGCGCGCCGACGCCCGCAATCGGGACGGTTGCCGGGGCGCGCGGGCCGGGCACTGCCGGTTCGGGCAACATCGTTGGGCCAGCCAGCAGTTCGCAGGGGACGGGCGGCAGCGTCGCGGCGGGCATGGCAGTGTTCATCATCCTCGCTATCGTGCTCGTCGGTGGCAGCGCTCTGTTGGTCTCGGTTGTACGAAGGAGTTGGCGATGGTCCTCGAGTCGTGAGCCCTCGCCGGTGGTAGGCGCCAACATTTTAGAGGCGGACGCCTCCGCGATCGCTGAGGAATTCGGCGAATACTTGAGCCGCGTCGAAGCGTTCGGACGGGTCGTTGGACGATCCGAGGACGACGAGCTTGTGCATGATGTTGCTACGGCGTTCGCGAACAACCCTGGACGCAGGGCCAAGCAGATCGGGAAGGCTGGCGATTGAACCACTACACAGCCTCCCGTTTGGCAATGCGCCGTCGTATGCTGCATTAGAGGCATTCGCATGCCGGGTGAGAACGCTGCAATGACTAACCCTCCCACGCATCAGCAATCCGCACAGCAGAACGGCTTTGCCTCGTTGACGGCACGCGAGTCTGAGCTTCTCAGGAAAGCTGGCGACCGCATCTTCGCGCTCTCCAGAGGTCTCGCAGAGGCTGAGAAAGCGGTCCAGCGGCTCGATCTGGAATTGCGGCACACACGCGAATTGCTTTCCGAAACGCGTTCAAGCCGGGATATCCTCTCAAGCCAGGTGACCGCTCTTCAGCGTGAACTCGAACGCGAATACGTCGAACGTGCTGAACTGCGGCGGCTCTTGTCCAGCTTCCAAATGCAAATCCAATCCATGCTCACTCCCACTGCGACCGAAGATCTTCGACCGCGACTCGGACAGGGACGCGAAGCGCCCCAACGGGTCGCAGGTCAGGGGTATCAAAAGAGGCAGGCCTGGGCCGTGATGAACGGCGGAGCGCGATTGGGCTAGATCACGCTGCCGAGCGTGGAGTCTTCCGCGCTGTTTCGGGGGCCGTAAGTGCTTCGGCAACCCGCCGCTCGGATTTGGCTGCGGATGCCGAGGCCACTCCGGTCCCGGCGCAACTCGCGCAGCGCAGGACGGCGCCAATCTGGGCGTTGAACACCATGCCGCTCCCGCCCTCGCAATCATCACAAACGCGAGGCGCTATCGCCTGGCAGATTCTCCGCAGAAGGCGGTGCATCATGACCAGCTTCTTCCTGAATTTCCTAGACATCATGCACGATCGGTCGCTTTGCATCCATGGCATTTTGGCGTAGCAGCATTACCCTTTCGTTCCAGAAGAGTCTGCTCCAAACGCGGGACTGGCGATAGGGGGAACCCCCGCACCTTTGGCCGGACCGGGGTGTCTTACCGCGCCGCAGTATCAGGTTTGAGCTGTAGAACGTATCCAACCGTTTGACGGGAGATGATCTCGAAATCCTCGCCGCCCGCGTCTCGAAGCTTCTTTCGGATGTGCGAAATGTGCGTCTTTATCAGCGCCGCATCAGGGTCGCCCAGCGTATCCCAACCGAAGGTGAGCAGCCTCTCCAGCGGCGCGAGATGTGGAAAGTGGTCGCAAAGGCAGTAGAGCAGGCGGAGTTCCAGCTTTGTGAGGACGAGCACTTTGCCGTTTTTGGTCGCCGTATGCCGGTCGAGAGCGATCTGTAGGTCCGAGAGCGTGAGACTGTCGGTGTTCGCAGCCGTCACGCCGCGGCTCGCAAGCCAGCTCTCGGCGCGCAGAATGAGTTCGTTCGGGTTGTACGGAGAGCGGATCACGTCGCTCGCGCCTGCCTCCAGGATGCGGCTCGGCAACGGCTCTTTGGGCTTCTCCACCGTGACGTACAGCGCGGCCTCCGGGAACTGCTGGCGGACCTTCGTCACAAAGGCAACCGTGGCGGTTGGCGCGCCCTCCGCTGAAAGGATGATCACCGCCGGCTCGAACGGCAGGCGGTCGAAGAGACGCCCGGCCGATGCCAACACGACTGTCTGATGCCCTCGCCGTTGGGCGGAGAAGGCCAACACGTCAGCCGTGACCGGGTCTGATTCTGCAATCGCGAAACGCATGGCGAAACTCCTTCCTCACTCCGCGGGCCAGTGCCGTTACTAACAGTGTCGTTGCTACACGGGCGTGAAGCTGTAACCCACGCCATGGACGGTCCGGACAAGGTCCTCTTGCCCGCCGGCGTCCCGGATTTTGCGCCGGATGGAACTCACGTGACCCTTCAACAGGGTCGCATCGGTCACGTTCTTGTAGCCCCAGATCTGTTCCGTCAGGAATGCGTGCGAAAGGGCCTGCCCTGGATACCGAACCAGTTGTTCCAGGATTTCCACTTCGATCGGGGTGCAGTTCAAGGTCGCCCCCTCGAACGAAGCAGCGTGGGTCGCGAGGTCGATTTCGATCCCGTGCGATGAGATGCGCTGATTTATCGGGCGTTCAGCGACCGCTGTTGGCTCTGTCCGCCGGATGACGGCTCGCACCCGCGCGAGTAGCTCTCCGGGATGGAACGGCTTGGTGACATAGTCATCTGCGCCGGAGTTCAATCCGGCGATCACATCGCCAGTGCGGTCTAAAGAGGAAAGGAACACGACCGGCATCCCGGGTTTCAACTCGCGCAAACGCTTGCAGACGTCCAACCCGGATCCATCCGGCAGGACGACGTCGAGCACCGCAAGATCCGGGGTCTTCTTCTCCGAAAACTTGATCGCGCCAGCCACTGTGTCCACAACCACCACGTCGTGAGAATCACGGGAGAGGGTATGTGAAATGATGTCGGCGTAGTCCTCATCGTCTTCGAGCACGAGTACGAGCATTCAGAGTCTCCTTACGCCGACCGCTGGTTTCCGGCCGGGTGGCCGTTGGCTTCGGGAAGGCCGAGCGCGCGAGCGTTTGCAAGCATGCGCGTCCGGCTTGTCGCGTCGAGCTTAACCGAAAGCGCGTGGAGGTGACTGCGCACGGTGTTCGCCGAGATCGTTAGCTTTTGGCCGATTTCGATATTGGATAGCCCGACAGCGACGAGGTGCAGGACCTGGCGTTCGCGAAACGTGAGGCGCACCGTTGGCTCGGCTTCGACGCCCTCTTTGCGAAGCGTGGCACCGGCCATCCACCGCACCATCTCCGCTGATACATAATGCCCTTCGCCGCGCACCAGGGCGTCCAGCGCACGCTGGAAGTCTTCGGCGCGAGAATCCAGGCTCAAAGCGGCGATCGCCCCATGCGATAGGGCCTCGGCCGCGCGCGCGTCCGGGCCCCGGCCGGTCGAAACGAACAACCAGCGTTCAGTCGATTCCAGCGAAACGCGGACACCACCGGAATCCGCTTCCGTGGTTGAATCCAGCGTCACGGTCGCCTCGGGCAACGCCGCCTGGATAAGGGCGCACACGAGGTCCGCGAAGAGGTTGGTCTGACCAGAGACCAAGAAGGTGAGCATTGCGGTACGTCCTCGCGAAATTGACGACTGGCCGGGCAGCCCCACTCGGATTTGCGCCCGGCTGCTGGCGCGGAGCCCTTGTGATTTCATTACGATCTTCGGCTTCTGTGCTCGAATCTGTAGGGGGCTCCCTCATGTTTGGCTCGGGCGATGCGCGGCTCTTGAGCAATCTGCTCCTAAAACGCTCGCTTGTCACCAATGGTTACCGGCTTTTCTCGAGCGTTACGAACTTGCAATAGCGGCCTCGCGATAAGGTCGACTGTATCCAAACTACCAGCCGTCAGAGTTTATACCTGCCCACACGCGGACCTCCCCCGGCGAAGCGCGAACGCTGGGAACACGTGCCGCCTGACCTTCGTCGCCGAGGAACAGCGTCAAGCAGCGACGGCCCCCAAACGAACGCTCAACATACCGCCGCTACGTTAAGGCCGGGGAGGTGTCATGCAAGATCTTTACCTGGAGCGCGAGCAAGTCATTGCGAGCGGGCCCGGCCTCACCGCGCTAGTGGTCTACCTCCGTCCGACAGCCCGGGCGCCGCTGCTGTCAGTGTTGTCTGAACTCGGCGTGCTAGTCGTTGAATGCGTAGGTGACGCGTGGAGCAGGGCGTGGTCCACGGGCCACCTGGACTTTGCAGTGGTCGTGGCGGACGACTGCGTCGATCATCTCCTTGTTTTCTCCCAGATCGTGGAGCGAACGGGCGCTCCGGTGATGGCACTGACACCAGCGAGGGAACGCTTTGGCGGCTTTGAACACGCGGGCGCTGGCGTGTGCGCAGCCGATTCCGATGCCATCGACGAACTTTGCGAGTTGGTAAAGAAGGTCGCTCGCGAGGCGCGTAAGTCTCAGGGCCACGCACGTCCGCGGAGCAGCGAACCAGAGCCGCGGTTTACGGTGTTTCAGGATGTCCAGTTCCATGTCGACCCACCGTTTTTGGTCCGGCAGTCCCAATCCGTCTCGCTCTCATCCTCGGAATGCGACGCCTTGTTGGCGCTCAGCGAACGTATGGGCACACCTGTTTCGACGGCCTCCATGGAGCAGCGGCTTGCGCGCCGGTGCGGCTCGGTAAGCCCTGGGTATATCAAAACGGTGATGCTTCGAATTCGCCGCAAGGTTGACTCGATCGGTGGCGATTCTGCCGTGCTGGGCGCAGTTCGCGGCTTTGGCTACGTCCTTCGAATTTGAAAACTGATCCGAAAATTTACACTCCGTCGCCTGTGGCGTAACGAAGTCATCTCAGTTGCATGCTAGCTTCCAGTGGTTGAACCCCGGCTACCGTCCATTCAGCGATGGCCGAACAACCCGTTTTTGGAGGAGTGATTGCTGAACGAGGCTCCCGAAGCCCTCAACGAACGCCGTATCAAGACCAGTAGCACGCGGATCCAGGTGCCTGACCAGGCTGCCATGGCACGAGCCAAGGAGCGCTTTTGGGACTCCCGTGCGATCAGGTTTGGTGAGTTCGAGTTCCGGCCCGAAACCGGCGAAGTCCGCGAACGGGGTGCCGTTGTGGCACGGTTGAGCGAAACCGAGTCCGAAACCCTGATGGTGCTCATTAGAGTCTTTCCACTGCCCATCCCGCGCCGCGGACTGGTCCGAGAAATGCAACGGATCGGTTGTTATTGGCACCCGGATACGGCGAAAGTGGTGGTCTCACGGCTCCGCTCGAAGCTCGGTGCAAAGATCATTGAGACACATGCCAGGGGATACTTGTTCACACCGGACGTCTGGTTGGGGGCCGCTTAGACCGTTACTGGGACCCTAGCGCGGATGAGTGGGAGTGTAAGGACGCTGAGGAAGTGTTCACCGCGCGGCTCGCAGAGCAGGTCCGCGCCGAGCCGCCCTGCCAGGTTCTGGCAGATGTACATCCCGAGTCCGAGACCTCGATGGCGACTCCGGGATGCACGGTGGTTTACGAACTCCACGCGCAAGCGGCCGAACCGTTCGGACATCACAACATCGATTGATGTGCCGGGTTCTGCGTGGTCTGACGCGTTGGTGAGTAAAGACTGGACGAGAGCCTCCAACTGCGCGGCATTGCCTTCGCAGAGGCATTCGCTCGAAGCCGAAAGTTCGGTGAGGGAGACTGGCACGTTCAATTGGTTGAGATCAGCGATTGTGCCCCGCACAATTTGAGCGGGGTCGAATCGATCCGAGCAGCGCGATTCGGTTTGCTGAGCAAGGTCCATCACGTGACCGGCTATGCGAAGCATTCGTTCGGCCGTCCGGACAATCACTTCACAACGAGCCCGCAGCGCTGTATCTGTGCAGTCTTCAGCCGCCGAGCGAGCGGCCGTGGCCATCAGCCCCAGCGGAGCGCGCAGTTCGTGGTACACGATGGTTACTGGATCGGCGGTGGACGGCTTCACTCTTGGTCAACCTGTCTGGAACCCAGTTGTTCCCTACAGCATCGTATGAGGGAAACCCCTACCCTTGGAATCGCCTCTATGGACGATTGTCACTGGCCTTTTTCGCCTAGGCGCATCGACTAGTCTTAACGGACTAGGACGGAGGGTGTCCGGTGCTACGCCCGTTCGCCGGGAATGAACGGCTCGGCGCACGCCGCACAAAGGCCATGCGAAACCTGGGTCCCGCCGACTGAGAGCACGGTGCCGCACCATGCGCAGACGAGAGTTGGAGACATTTGGATGGGCGCCAGGGTGCCGCTCGCAGCTCGGTTCTCGGCTGGCCTGGATGCGCTCATCTCCACCAAGAGGGTTGCCTTGCCGTGCTCCCCACCAGCCAACACCACGTTCACCACGCCCTCAGCCCCCGAGAGGTGTTGTTGCAGATTCAGAAGCCGGTCCAGGTCCGCCCCGGAGACTTGCACCTCGATGGGACGCCCACCGCCATCTTCCGGGGCATCCGCGGCCTGATCACCCGAGGCCCCTGGTGGAACTGGGGCGGCGCCGAAGCTGGTTATTGGTGCGCCCCAGGTGCGGTTTCGGACGTTGGAAAGCCCATCGACCAACTCGTTCATGGAGACGATGATCGACTCGTACTGATCTCGCAGATCGTCGAGTGGGGCGAGCAGGGCGGCGAGAAGAGCGTTATCCAGCGACTTTCTCCTTGTGCAACCGGACTTTTATCGCTGGCTGACGGTTTGGGGACGCTCCCCCGAGTGTGGCCTGTGTTAACAGTGAGGCGGTTGAGCGTGCGTGAGAACCGCGTCTGGCGCGGCGTGCGTGTCCCTCGGTAGAATTCCCCAGTGTTTGGAACCCCATTCGTCGCCGCAGATGTCCGGTTCTTCGCCTACCTCGCGATTGCCGTGACCTGCCTGTTCAAGTGGACACAAGCGACCGCCGAAGGCGATTCGCGCCCTGGCACTCGCACTGGCGGGTGGCTACTGATCGGGGCATTCTGGGTCGCCCTCGCGATCTTCCAGTACCGCGGAGGCATCCACGAACTGACCGGCTTCTGGCGAGACGAGGCTTACGGCGAGGGCTGGTATTCGGGGCGGCGCTCGATCCAGGAGATTGTCATCACTGGGGTGGCGACCGGGGGCACGATTGCAGCACTGGCAGCATTCTTTTTCGCGCCCCGAAAGCTCCGCCGCTATAGGGTCACCGTGGCCTTAAGCGTCCTCGTTGCGTGCTTCATCGTGGTTCGCAGTGTGTCCCTGCATTCGGTGGACGCGGCGCTTGGAGAAGACGTGGCCCCGGGCCTGCGCGTTGGCGACGCTTTTGAAATCAGCGCAGCGCTGGTCGTTTGCGCCGCTATTCTGCTCGCCCCCAGATGAGATGTCTGCCGTTGACTCATGACGCCTCTCTAACGAACGTCGCGAACTCAATCCCGTGATCAGCGAGCGAGGGGGATGGGGCCGGATTGGTAGTAGTTGGCGGACTTCTGTTTGAAGAAGCCGCCATCGTCGTCGGCGGAGAGCGACGTGAGGGTATTGCCGTTGATCGCCGAGGGATTGGTGAGGCCGTCGCCGGCTGCGTCACAGGCGCAGGTCACGCCGCCCGCGCCGCCGCCGAAGAGGAAGGCCACGACACCGGCATCGATGTAGGTCTGGAGGTGTGTGCGGGCGGGGTCGTCGAGGAGCCATTCGGCGCGGTTGTCCTGGT
>JBDSJC010000266.1:0-10076 GCA_039917655.1 Tepidiformaceae bacterium | reverse complement strand
GAAGCGACAGCCTTCTTTTCGGCCTTTTTCGCTTGCTTTGCCTTTGTGGTCACCTTGGGTTTGTTGGTTTTGCCTGGCTTCTCTTGACCTTTTGCCACTTGAGACCTCCCGTCCGCACACTAGGCGGCGTCAATCCCTTCCAATTTAACCAACCGCGCAGCGCTCCGCCAGCGGTCGCGTCGCCAATTGGACCCTGAATAGACCAACAGCGAGACCAGCGGCCGGGGCGCGCCTCACTCTCCGTTCATCCCGAGCCTATCCAAGAATGAATGGCCCCGCGCCTTCGAGGGGGGCCACACTCGTGCAGCCTTCGACCGGCTAAGGGTGAACGGGGGCAGACACGGTCCGCCGCTCTCGAATAGGGAGATCCAAATCGTTCCTCTAGTGGAGCACCGCTTCGGCCGGGTGAATCCCCAACACGCCCCGCGCTTCGAGATCCGCCAGTTCCTTCGAGCCAAGCCCCAGTTCGTGCGCGAGCACTTCGGCGGTGTGTTGGCCCAACAATGGCGCAGCGATCATCTCCACGTCCGAGTCGCTCAGGTGGATCGGCGGGCCAACCATCTCCACTCCGCCGTGCACCGGGTGCTGGACGGTGCGGATCATGTTTCGCTGGTGCAGATGCGGGTCGTGAAGGATGTCCTCGCTGTCGTAGACCGCGCTACAGGGCACGCCGCGCGCCGCGAGGTACTCCATCGCCTCCAGCTTCGTGTGCTGCATCGTCCACTCCTTCACCTCTTCGTAAAGGATGTCGCCGTGCTTACGCCGTTCGGGCGTAGTCTGGAAGCGTTCGTCGAGCAGCAGTTCGGGCTTGCCGATCGCCGTCATCAGGGCGTCGAGCATGCGCGTGGTGGCTGGGAACAGGTAGATGTAGTCGTTCGGACCGCCGCCCTTGCACGGGAACAGGTCCGTCGGCACTACGGTGCGGTTGCCGCGGCGCTGGATCGGGCTGACGTCCCATTGGCGGTGCGACATCGGTTCGCGCATGAAGCTGGCGATGATCTCCTGCATGGAGATCTCGACTACCTGGCCGCGGCCGGTCTGAAGCCGCTGGATATAGGCGGCGCAAATGCCGAGGGCGCAGTGCACGCCCGAACCGGTATCGCCGAAGGTGGCGCCGGGGCGCATCGGTGGGCCGCCTGGCTCGCCCGTCACGCTGAACGTGCCGCCTGCCGCCTGGGCCACCATGTCGAAGCACTTGTATTGGCTATGCGGCCCGTACGTCCCGAAGCCCTTAATCGTGGCATAGATGACGCGCGGGTTGACTTCGTTGAGCACGTCGTAACCGAGGCCAAGCTTCTCCATCGTGCCGAGGCTGAAGTTTTCGACCACCACATCGACCTGTGGGACGAGCTTGAGGAAGAGTTCCTTGCCTTCCGCGGTGTCCAGGGCAATGGCGACGCTCTTCTTGTTGTGGTTGAAGGTAAGGAAGTAGAGCGAATCGCTGGCGCGCCCGGCAACGTGCCGTCCGGGGTCTCCCACTCCGGGCCGCTCCACCTTGTATATGTCGGCGCCGAACCAGGCGAGGTACTGGGTACACGATGTGCCGGCTTCGTACTGGGTAAGGTCGAGGACTTTGACGCCGTCCAAAGCGGGCATAGGACCCTCCACGGAGGTGATTGCACGAGTCTACGCCGTTTCGGCCGAGCCAGGAGCCGGGAGACCCCTCCGTTCGTCCTGAGCTTGTCGAAGGATGACCGGACGCTCGGTCTCAGGTTAGGCCCCCGTCGAGCCGCCCTTCGACAGGCTAAGGGTGGGCGGGACTCGCGGGCCCTTCGACAGGCTCAGGGTGAACGAATGGGGACTCGGGGCAGCCTATGGGATGACACAGCGTGGTTGACCCGCCGTGTATGCTGGTTCCCATGGGCGGTTCAGCCGAACCCTGGTTTGCGCCGGTCTGGCGCTTTGGCCGTGGCGTCATGCTCATCGACCTCAGCATGGGCCTGGTGGTTGTCGCCCTCTCCGTATGGAAGGGCTGGTCATCGGTCGAAGAATCGAGCACGGCGATTCTCATTGGCGGGCTGGTGCTCGGCGCAATCGGCGTTCTCCCTGTAGCCGGGCCACTGGTCAGCGGGGCGTTCGGCGCCGGCCTGACCGCAGACCCCCTGCGCAATCAGCTGCCGCAGGCTTCGCTGGACGACCCGCCGATCACGCGCATCTTTGCCATGTTCATCGCTGCCGGTGTGCTCGCCCTGGTCTACGCGGTTGTGATCAAGACGCTCTTTGCTTAACGTCCGCGCAGGCGCGGGTCGAAGATATCGCGCAGGGCGTCGCCCAGCAGGTTGAAGCCGAGCACCGTCAGACTGATCGCAAGGCCCGGGAACAGCGCCGCCGAAACGTTAATCGGGAAGGTGCCGCGCGCCGTCGAGATGTCCGCGCCCCACGATGGGTTGGGAGGCGGGATGCCGAGCCCCAGGAAGCCGAGCGCCGCCTCGGCGAGGATCGCCCCGCCCAGCAGCGTTGTCGCGATGACCACCGCGATCGGCGCCACGTTGGGGATGATGTGCCGCACGAGGATGCGCGAATCGGTCGCCCCGAGCGCGCGGGCTGCTTCAATGTAGAGATTGTTGCGTTCGACCAGCGCCGCACTGCGCACGATGCGGGCCACGGACGGGATGATCAAGATCGCGATGGCAATGATCACGTTGCGCATCGATGGCCCAAGCACCCGGACGATCACCAGCAGGAAGAGGATCTGCGGGAAGGCGATCGCGGTGTCCACCGCACGCTGGGTGACGACGTCCACGATGCCGCCCTTGAATCCGGACCAGGCGCCAATGATCAGGCCGATGACCGTGCCGATGGCGACGGCGAGAAAGCTCACCTGGAGCGAGATGCGCGTGCCGTAGATCACGCGGCTGAGGATATCCTGGCCGAACTTGTCGGTGCCGAATGGGTAATCCAGGCTCGGTCCCTGGCCGGGCTTGCTGACGAATTCGTTGACGCCGTGCGGGGCCAGCAGAGGGGAGAACAGCCCGACGACGACGAGCAACCCTATGAGGAAGAGTCCGAACGTGCCAAGCGGGTTCTGTCGTAGAACACGCATCGTGCGCTTGAGCCGCGTCGGACGGCGGGGGAGCAAGATATCGGCAGGGCGGGCAGAACTCAGTACGGCCTGTTCAGCCACAAGATTGCTCGCTGGGTACGGTTACAGGGCTGGCCCACGTGATCGGTGTTCGCTTAGGCATAGCGAATCCTCGGGTCGAAAAGACCGTAAAGCAGGTCCACGGCGAGATTGAGCAAAACCGCGGCCGCCGCGGTGTACATCACCAGCGTCTGAGCGACGGTGTAGTCCTTCTGCAGGATGGCGGAGAATACGTACTGCCCAAGGCCCCGCAATTGGAAGATCTGTTCGATGATCACGGACCCGCCGAGCAGGCCTCCCATCAGCAGGCCGAGCACGGTGACTACGGGGATCAGCGAATTCTTCAGCGCGTGGCGGTAGATCACGAGCCGCTCGTCCAGGCCTTTCGCCCGCGCCGTGCGCACATAGTCGGCTCGCAGCACTTCGAGCAGTGACGAACGCGTGAGCCGCATGACGGAGGCGATCGGCCCGAGAGCAAGGATGAGCGAGGGCGGACCAAACTGGCGGAAGTTGTTCCAGGGGTCGCCGAAAAGTGAGACCTGGCGGTCCAGCGGCGGCGCGTAACCCCAGCGCTGCGAGGGGATCAGCAGGACCAACGTGGCGATCCAGAAACTGGGCACCGAAAGCCCCACAATCGCGAACATGCGTACCCCGTAGTCCGAGGCGGAGTTGCGCTTCGCCGCCGAGATGATCCCGAATGGGATGCCGATGACGACCGTCCAGAAGACGGTCATGGCCATCAACTGCAGGCTGATGGGGATGCGTGACTTGAACTCCCGGGTCACATCGGTCTGCGTAAGGACGGAGCGGCCAAAGTCCAGGGTAACCATCCCCTTCACCCAGTTGAGGTACTGCACCGGGTAAGGGTCATCGAGCCCCATCTCTTTGTGGACCTGGGCAACCTTCTCCGGCGTGGCGTTGATGCCTTGCTGGAGCAGCGCTGGGTCGCCCGGCCCGATGCGCATCATGATGAACACGGCGATCGAGATGAACCAGAGGATCATCAAGGCCATCGCCAACCGGCGGACGATGTAACGAGCCAACAGCGCACCCCCCTCCCATGCCGAATAAGCTCAGGCGAGGGGCACAATAGCCCCTCGCCTGCGGGCCGTTTCCACGGCAACTACGCCTTGGTAGTCCACCAATCGGCGGCGAAGGCCGTACTGAGGCTGCTGAGCTTCAACTCCACGCCACGGATCTGAGGCTGCAACAACTCATCGGTCTGTGGGCCGTAGAAATTGAAGAACGCGGGCGACTTGCTGATGACCAGCTTCTGGGCATCCTGGTAGGCGGCCTTGCGGGCCGTCACATCGAGCACCCCGGCAGCCTTCAAAATTGCCGCGTCGATCGCCGGATCAGAAAAGCCGGTGTCGTAGTTCTTGTTCCCGGTGATGCCTTCGGTGGTGTACCAGGCCATCGCGTTGTCCGGCGTCTGGTACGCCTGGTTCAGCGAAAGGCTGGCGCCGAGCTTGCTGGTGTAATAGCCGGCCACCCAGGTGCCCGGGTCCAGCGGAAGCGGCTTGGCGGTCACGCCCGCCGCCTGCATCTGGCGGACGAAGATCGGCACGTAATTCGCGGCCGAACCACCAGTCGGGTGCGAGAAGGAGAACTCCTTGATGGCCGCGGCTTCGAACAGCTTCTTCGCCTCGGCCACGTTGAAGGCCTGGAGCTTGTTCAGTTCGTCCTTCGGGATGTTGTAGCCGGTGTAGCAGTACTGCACCGGGCCGGCCGGCTCGCCGGCTCCATGGCCGTCGATCTGGATGTACTCGTCGCGGTTGGTCGCGAGGTTGACAGCCCTGCGGACGCGCTCGTCCGTCCACGGCGCCTGCTTGGTGTTCATCCAGAACGAGTTGAAGCCGACGCTCTTGCGGGCCTCGGCTTGCACGGTCTTCTGGTTCGCGATGATCTGCTTCGCTTCGTCCTGGTTGAGCGCGGAGTAGAAATCGGCCTGGCCGGAGGAGAACGCTGTCAGCCATGTCGTCTGATCGGCGAAACCGCGGATCGTGTACTTGTCCAGGTACGGCTGGCCCTGCTTGTAGTAGTTGGGGTTGCGGACCATCACGGCCTGGGAGCCTTCGGTTAGTTCCTGGAGCATGAACGGGCCACTCCCGACCGGCTTCGCCTTCAGGTCCGCGCTTGCAAGCCCTTCCTTCGGGACGATAGCGCCTTGCAAGTTGTTGCCAACCTGGGCGTCGGTCCACGCATAAGGGGACTTGAGGACCATGCGGAACGTCGAGGCGTCCGGCGTGTCCATTTTGTCGATCCACTTACTCGCGAATCCGTAACCGTTGGAGCCGGACTTCGCGTCCCCAATGCGCTGCCAGCTCTTCAGCACGTCTTCGCTGTCCATCGCCCGCTCGGGGATGTTCTGGCTGTTCGGGGCGATCTTCACGCCCGAGCGAATCTTGAAGACGACGGTCAGCTTGTCGTCCTGGAGCTTGTGGCTTTCGGCGAGGTCCTGGACGTTGCCCTTATCTGGGGCATAGGCCTCGTAGTTTCGAATCAGGTAGCTATAGACGACGGGCACAATGCCCGCGCCGCCATAGACCGAGTTATGCGGGTCCGCTCCAGCGAACGGTCCGACGAATGCGGCGGTGTAGCTGCCGCCCTTCTTCGGCGTTTCGGCCTTCGCCGTGGGCGATGCGCCGGTCGTTGTGGTCTTCCCGGCGGCCGCCGTTGGCGTGCTCGTGCTGTCGTCGTCGCCGCACCCGACGAGGCCGAGGCCGGCCGCGCCGACGCCCGCCATCGCCGCACCGCCCACAAATCGCCTGCGTGAAACGCCGCCGGACTGCAACCGGCGAATCCAATAGTTATCCTGGCTAGTCATAGCTCTCCCCCTAAATCATCTGCCAACAGTACGAAACCGCGGCCACCCGGATGCCCGTAGTCTAGGCGAGGTGAGGGCAAAGTCAATCGCAGGTATCGACGCGGTACGGCTGATGCAAAGGGGTGTGACGCACAGGCCCACTCGTACTCCCGACAGGGGTGTCGCTCAGCGCGAGCCGCGCAGCCGTGGGTCGAGGATGTCGCGGAGGGCGTCGCCAAGCATGTTGAAGCCGAACACCGCGAGGCTCAGGGCGAGGCCCGGGAAGATCGCCAGCCATGGCGCCTGCACCATGAACGACCGCGCCTCGCTCCTCAGCATTCCTCCCCAGGTCACCTGGTCTGGAGGCACGCTCAGCCCGAGGAAGGCCAAGCCGGCTTCGGCCAGGATCACGCCGCCGAGGCCCAGCGTCGCGAGCGTGATCGTTGGCGCCATCACGTTCGGAAGTACGTGCACGAAGATCAGCCGCGTGTGCGTCGCGCCGGTCGCGCGCGACGCCTCGATGAATGCAGAACTTTTGACGCTGAGCGTGGCGCTGCGGATTATCCGCGAGCTGCCCACGCCAAAGAGTAACCCCAGCGAAATGATCAGGACGACGATTTTTGTGCTGAACAGCCCCTGGTCCGGCAGCCCGGGAATCTGTGCATTCCCGAACATGCCGCCCACAGCGATCAGGAAGACGAGCGCTGGGAACGCCATAAACGCATCAACAAGGCGCTGCGCCAGCATGTCGATAATCCCGCCGAAGTAGCCGCTGAGCACGCCGATCGTCAGTGCGAGCAGTGTGGAGATGAAGATCGAGAGGAAACCAATGGTCATGCTCACCCGCGCGCCGTAGACAACCCGGCTGAACACATCGCGGCCGAGGTTATCCGTGCCGAAGATGTGGCTGGCGGACGGCCCATCGAGGCGTCTGCCAGCGCCAAGTTCGGAGGGGCCGGAGGGGGCGATCAGCGGGGCTGCGATCGCCATAACGAGGAACGTGATGACCAAAATCGCGCCGATCAAGCCAAGCGGCTTCTCGCGCACCAGGCGGCGCAGGACATCGCCCCAAAAGGGCAGCCGACGACCACTTGTGGCGGCAACGGGGAGACTAAGTGCGGCAGACTCGGCCATGGCTCACCTTCTTATCGTTCAGGGCTAGTCACGCGTACCGGATTCGAGGATCGAGGTAGGCATACGTCAGATCGACGAGGAGGTTCACCAACACGATTACGGTCGAGAGGATAAGTACGACGCCCTGAACCGATGGGTAGTCGCGCTGGAAGATGGCGCCGACAAAGAACTTCCCGACCCCCGGGATGTTGAAGACGCTTTCGATGATGATTGAGCCGCTGACAGCGACGCCCACCTGTAGGCCGATGAACGTGATCACGGGGATGAAGGCGTTCTTCGTGACGTGGCGGAAGATCACTGAGCGTTCACGCAGACCCTTCGCCCAGGCGGTGCGGATGTAATCCTGGCGGAGTACCTCCAGCATCATCGTGCGCGTCAGGCGCATGACTCCGCCGGCAAGGCCGATACCGAGCAGCAACGCCGGGAAGAAGAAGTAGTAGATGTGGTCCACTGGGCCATCGCTCCAACCCTTATAGATCAGGGGCGGAGACCAGCCGAACCACTTCTGGGGGAAGACAATCAGCAGTGTCGCAATGAAGAACGACGGCACCGAGAGCGCAAGGATGGCGAAGCTTCGGGCAACGTAGTCGCGGACGGTGTCCTGGCGCACGGCCGAAAGGATGCCAACCGGGATGGCGATGAGGAGTCCGAGGAAAATCCCGAAGACTCCTAACTGCGCAGTCACCGGAAGCCGCTTGCCGAGCTCCTCCGTCACGGCCGTCTTGGTCCACGGCGACTGGCCGAGGTCCCCGCGGACAACCTTGCCGAGGTAGATCACGAATTGGACGGGGATGGGCTTATCCACCCCCAACTCCTTGCGCAGGATTTCGCGGTCCTGCTGGGTGGCGTAGGGCCGTTCGGCCATCATGATCGAGACGATATCGCCCGGTACGAGCCGGACGATAAGGAACGTTGCGAAGATCACCAAGAGGATAGTCGGCACGGCGAGGACGAGGCGCCGAATGAAATACTGAGACATTGCCTCACTCCTCGCTGGTGTTCGCTGGTGTTCGACCGGGTAACTGGGCCTGGCTCCCTCAGGCGCCGAGCCAGACGTTACTGATGCGGCCGTTGTACAGGTCGTTGGAGTAGAACCAGCCCTTCACCTTCTTATCGGTGAAGTTGTGGTTGTTGGTGGTGTGCATGAACGCCATCGGGAACTCGACGGCGATTTGCTTCTGGACGTCCTGGACAATCGCCTTGCGCTTTTCGGTGTCCAACTCCACGGCCTGCTTGTCGATCAGATCCCAGACAGCTTCGTTGTAGAATTTGAAGAAGGTGGCATTGCGACCGAAGTAGGAGGCCAAGTTCTCATCCGGGTCTGGATTGTTGAGTGGTGTATGATGCGAGAACGTGTACTTGTACGCGTACGTCTGGTTGTAGTAGGCAGCCAGCTCCATCGGCTTAAGTTCCAGGTTGACCTTGATCTCCTTAAGTTGCTGCTTGAGCACTTCGGATATCTGGTCTTGCTGGGGACTTGTGGCAGCCCAGATGAACTCTCCGCTGAACCCGGCATCCTGCCCGGCTTCCTTCATCAGCGCCCTGGCCTTGTTCAGGTCGAAGCCAACGGGCTCGTCCTTGAGCGCCCAGGTGGAGTACTGCGGGAGGATCGGCCCCTTGGCGACGGCGCCATCACCGTTGTAGACAAGATCGAGTACCTGTTGCTTGTTAACCGCGCGGACGATTGCCTCGCGCACCCGCTTGTCGTCGAAGGGCTTCGGGTAGGGTTGGTCTTTGGTCGTCGGCGGCATGCGCAGCTGCTTCCAGAACTGGCTGGGCTGCGCCTGGTAGTTGACGTCTTTGCGGCCATCCTTAATGCGCTGCAACTGCGTGATCCCGGAAACGATGGCATCCACCTTTTTGTCGATGAACAACGTTGCCGCGGTATCCGGATCCGTCGCCAAGAGGATCGTGTACTGGTCGATGTTTGGCAGCTCTTTCTTGTAGTAGTTCGGGTTCTTGACGAGCTCGAACTTTACGTCCTTCTGCCATTCCTTGAAGATGAACGGTCCGGTGCCGATGGCGCGCTGGGTGAGGTCGCCATCCTTCTCCACCACTTCCCGGCAGATCATCATCGTCCAGGGGCTGGCGATGTAGCTGATAAACGGGGCGAACGGCTTGTTCAGCGTGAACTTCACGGTGGTCTTATCCACCGCTTCGACTTTCGCCACCTTGTTGAGGAAGAAGTAGGCGTGCTGGAACTGGCCCGCCTTGTCGGTCATTTGCCGCTCGATGCTGTACTTCACATCTTCAGCCGTGAATTCGCGACCGTTCACCGGATCCACGTCGTGGAATTTGACCCCGGCCGGGATTTTGAAGGTGTAGCTGAGCGGGTCCGGTTGCTCCGGCATGGCGAGCGCCAGATCGCCTTCGATCTTGCTCAGGTCGGGTGAGAACTGGAGCAGTCCGTTGTTCGTGGTATTCGTGATCGCAGTGTTGTACGGGAAGGTATCAAAGTGCGGGTCAAGGCTCCGGGGCGATCCGCCCATGTGGACCGTGAGGTGGCCGCCCTTTTTGATCTGCTGGCCTGCGCCCGGTGCGATCGCCGTCGATGTTGGCGTGGCGGCGCTACCGGACCCACCACCGCCGCCCGTGCTGTCGTCGTCGCCGCAACCCACCAGCCCGAGGCCGGCCGCGCCCACGCCGGCCAGCGCCGCGCCGCCAACGAACCGCCTGCGCGAAACGCCGCCGGACTGCAACCGCCGAATCCAATAGTTATCCTGGCTAGTCATTGCTTCTCCTCCTGAATGTTCTGGCAAGGGTACGAAAACCGGCGCCTGCGCGGATGCTCGTAGTCTAAGCCGAGTGTGAGCGAAGTCAATCGCAGCTATCGACCCGGGCGGCAGTTTGGGCCGGGCGGAGAGGAACGCCTTGTACAATCCTCAGAGCTGGCGGCCAGCTCCCGCTAGCGCGAGCCGCGCAACCGTGGGTCCAGTACGTCTCGCAGGGCGTCGCCCAGCATGTTCACGCCGAACACCGCGAGCATGATCGCCAGCCCCGGGAACAACGCGAGGTAGAGGTGACCTTCGGCAAGGTCACGCGTCCGCCCAGAGA
>JBDSJC010000265.1:0-7754 GCA_039917655.1 Tepidiformaceae bacterium | reverse complement strand
TCCAGCCGTTCTGGTACGGCCCCGTGGTGCGTGCAACATCACCCCACGGTGGGCGTTCGACCTTAATCACATCGGCGCCGAGGTCACAGAGGACCATCGAGGCGTACGGCCCCGCCAGCACCCAGGTCAGGTCAAGGATCGTGATGTCTTCGAGCGGCCGGCTCACGCTTCGGCGCGCGGACGCTTGAAGATGTACAGCAGCTGCTTCGTCTCCGCGCCCTGGAGCACCGAGACCAGTTCCCAGCCGTCCGCGCCAAGACCGTCCAGGGTGGGTTTGGGCGCGGGGCCGTCGTTCAGGATCGATGCGTATTCCCAGGTGGTCATGGAAGTCTCCCAGAGGCGGTATGCGGCTAGTTTCGGCCACGAGCGGCTACTGCGCTTCCGCGCGGTTCACGAACGGGTCGCAAGCGAAGGCGCGGCCTGTTAGCCTCCGGTTTCGATGCACCAACCGGGCGAGCCATCCCTGTGATTCTCAAGGACCTGCTGATCGGGGCCGCGCTCGTTGGCGGCACGTTTGTTGGTGTGGCGGCCGCCGCCTCGGCGTTACAGGGGGGCGATGGCAACGCGGCAACGTTTCAGCAGGTCTCCAGCCGTGCCCGCCTGGTGGGTGGCGGCACGCCGCCGCTAACCTTGGGTCTGCTCGCCGGGCGCCCGGTTGAGACCGTCGGCGATGCCCCACTTCAGCGGCGCCCGATCGCCGTGATAGTCGACAACAACAGCGCGGCGGCCCAAATGGGCTTGAACCGCGCAGACGTCGTGATCGAAGCGCTGGTCGAAGGCGGGATCACGCGCTTCCTGGCGGTCTTTCACTCTCAGGAGGCCCCGCGTATCGAGCCCGTCCGCTCCGCTCGCACGCCCTTCCTGCGCTGGGCGCTTGAGTACGACGCACTGTTCTCGCACGTCGGCAGCTCCGAGGAGACGGGCGATGCCGACGCCGGCCGCCAGATCATCGAATGGAAAGTCGCCGACCTCGACTACCAGGGGACGAAGCCAGTTCCTGGCGATACCTTCGCGCGTGATAGCGCCCGGGAGGCACCTCACAACGTCTACACCAGCACGGCGAACCTTAGGCGCGCGGCCGGACCTCGCGGCTTCAATCGCGCCCCAACGTTCCAGCCGTGGACGTTCGAACTGAAGCCGTCGGCGTCATCAACCGTGCGCCTGCCTGCCACGCGAATCACCGTCGGCTTCGGCTCACTCTCGCCATTTACTGTCGGCTGGACGTGGGACGCGAGCACCCGGCTCTACCGTCGCTCGCAAAACGGCTCGGCCCACCTGGATGCGTCCACCAACGAACAGGTGACCGCCTCGAACGTCATCGTCCAGTACGCCCGCAGCTACGTCGCAGACGGGGTCGGCCACGTGCTCATCGACAACATCGGCCAGGGCCGCGCGCAAGTGTTCATAGACGGCACGGTGACCGACGCCACCTGGCGTAAAGCGGACAACGCATCGCGCACACGGTTCTACTCACCCACGGGCTTGGAGATTGGCTTCCGCCCCGGCGCAACGTGGATCGAGGTGGTGGACGTGAGCGGCGGCGTGCGGATCGAGTGAGGGCTGGCTTAGCCAATCCCCTCAAGCCGTCGCTTGAGCGCCGCCAGGAAGCCGCCCGCCTCCACGCCGTCCATCGCCCGGTGGTCGAAGCTGAGGCAGACGTTGACCATCGAGCGCACGGCGATCGCGTCCTCGTCCCGGACGACCGGGCGCTTGACCACGCGTTCCATCGTGACGATCCCGACCTGCGGATAGTTGACGATCGGCTTCGAGGCGATTGAGCCGAACGAACCCGTGTTGTTCACCGTGAAGGTGCCGCCTTCGATGTCTTCCAGGCGCAGTTTGCGGGTCTGCGCTCGCTGGGCGAGGTCAGTGATGCGCTTCGCCAAACCAGCGACGCTCAGGTCGCCGGCGCCGTGGATGACCGGCACCACCAGTCCGTGTTCGCTAGCGACCGCGATGCCAATATCGAGCGCGCGGTAGTGGCGCAGCTCCTCGCCTTCCCAGCGAGCGTTGAGCATTGGGAATTCGCGCAGCGTTTCGCAGACGGCGAGTGTGAAGTAGGGCAACAGCGTCAGTTCCACGCCCTCTTGCCGCAGGAAGGCTTCCTTCTCACGGGCGCGCAGGCGGACAAGCCCGGTCACATCTGCCTCGACCATCGTCCAGGCCTGCGGCGCTTCGAGGTTCGAGCGCTTCAGGTTCTCGGCTATCGTGCGGCGCGTGGGGGTCAGAGGGACGACGGTGTAGGCCGGCTGGGAATCGCTTCCTTGCGGCGCCGCTGCTGCTGCCCGCTGCGTGGGTGCCGCGGCTACCGGGGGAGCGGCGGGCGCGGCGGGGCCAGCGCCGATGAGCGCATCGACATCCTTACGCGTGACGCGCCCGCCGATGCCGCTTCCCTGCACAGTCGAGAGGTCCACCGAATGCTCCTGCGCGAGCCGCATGACCGCCGGAGAGTAGAATCGTTCGCGCTGGTCCGGCCTGGTGGAAACTCGAGCCGCGGTGGAAATTGGCTCCGGCGCAACCGCGCGAGTGGCGGCTATAGCCGCCGGCGCGGCTGGGGCGAGCACCGGTTCTGGTTCTTCTTTCCCTTCGTCCGGTGGGATAGACATCGGCCCGCCGCTCCAACCGCTCGCCTTCGCCGCTAGAGTCTGGTGGCCGTTGGCGCTTGGCGCTGACAGACCGCCCGCGCTTTCGATGACCGTGCACAGGGCCGCGCCAACATCAACGGTCTCGCCCTGCGGCGCCAGGATTTCACCCATAGTCCCTTCGTACGGCGAAGGCAGTTCCGCGGTCACCTTCTCGGTTTCGATTTCACAGAGCGAATCGTCCAGCGCGATCGGGTCGCCGGGCTGCTTCAGCCAGGCAAGGATCGTCCCTTCGGTGACGCTTTCGCCGAGCTGGGGCATCGTCACGGTCGTCATCTCGAAACTCCTAGTATGCAGCCAGCTCGCGCGCCGCCGAGGCGATCTTCTCGCGGTTGGGCATAAAGAACTCTTCCATTGCGTGGTGGTAGGGCATGGCGGGCACGTCCGGGCCTGCCAGCCTGCGGATCGGCGCGTCGAGGTATTCGAACGCGTGTTCGGCGATGATCGCCGCAATCTCTCCGCCTAGCCCGCCGGTCAGCGTGTCTTCGTGCACGATAAGCACCTTGCCGGTCGCTTTCGCCGATTCGAGGATCGTCTCTTGGTCGAGCGGATTGAGCGTCAGCAGGTCAACAACTGTGCAGTCGATCCCCTCGCCCGCCAGCGTCTCCGCGGCGCCGAGCGATTCGTGCAACATGAAGCCGTAGGCGATGATCGTGAGGTCGCTGCCTTTCCGCGTAACCCGCGCCCGGCTGAGTTGCGTTTCGGCTGGTGCGTTGTCCACGTCCTGTTTGATCAGGCGGTAGATGCGCTTGTGTTCGAGGAAGAGCACGGGGTTAGGGTCCAGAATCGAGGCCTTCAACAGGCTCCGAAAGTCCGCCGGGAAGGCCGGCGCAACGACCTTGATCCCGGGCATGTGCGCGTAGTACGCCTCAATGCTTTGCGAGTGATGCTGGCCGCCATGCACCCCGCCGCCCCACGGTGCGCGCACCACCATCGGCAGAAACGAGTCCCCGTTTGTGCGGTAAGACCAGCGCGAAGCCTCGCTGCAGAGCTGGTCGAACCCGGAGTGGATGAAGTCGGCGAACTGGATCTCGGCTATCGGGCGAAGGCCATAGTGCGCCGCCCCAATGCTGATGCCGATGATCGATGACTCCGCCAGCGGCGAATCGATGACGCGTTCCCCGTACTTGGCGTGCAGCCCGTCGGTGGCACGGAAGACCCCGCCCGCTTCCACGTCTTCGCCGAGCAAGAAGATCCGGTCGTCGCGCGCCATCTCTTCGTCCAGGGTGCTGCGAACGGCTTCGACCACGGTCATCGTCGCCACTAGTCGAGCTCCTTGTAGACGAAGGTGAGGGCGTCTTCGGGTTCCGGGTCGGGCTGCATCATCGCCCACTGGGCAGCGTCCCGGACCTCATCGGCCACCCGCTGTTCGATCTCGTCGAGGTCTTCCTTCGGGAAGATGCCGTCCGTTTCAACTCGTGCCCTGAAAAGCGTCAGCGGATCCTTCTTGATCCACTCTTCGAGCTCTTTCCTCGGCCGGTACCGTGTGTCGTCATCATCGCTGGAGTGCGGCCAAAGCCGGTAGCACTTGGCCTCAATCAGGAATGGCCCGCCGCCCCGGCGCGCCTGGTCCACCGCCGGACGGACGGTCTGGTAGACAGCGATGCAATCCATGCCATCGACCATCGCGCTCTGGATGCCGTAACCGCGCGCGCGGTCCGCCACATTCGGCACAGGCAACGACTTCTCGGTCGATTCGGTGATCGCGTAGCCGTTGTTCTCCACGAAGAAGATCACGGGAAGCTTATGCACCGCGGCGAAGTTGAGCGCTTCGTGAAAATCGCCCTTGCTGGTGCTGCCTTCCCCGCAGCATGTAAGCACAACGATCGGGTCCTTCTTCAGCTTCGCGGCGAGCGCGATGCCCGTGGCGTGGAGGAACTGCGTGGTGACCACGCTCGATTGCGTGACCACCTTGCGTTCGCGGTGACCCCAGTGCGCGGGCATCTGCTTTCCGTGACCGTTCGGGTCGTCCCGCTTGCCCAGCAGGTTGAGCATCGCCTCGCGGGCGGTCATCCCCAGGACAAGGTTCACGCCGAGGTCACGATAGTACGGCGCGACGTAGTCCTCGCCCTTGCGCAGGGCCATTGCCGCGCCCACCTGGGCCGCTTCCTGCCCGGCGCCAGCGATCACGAACGGGGCACGGCCCTGGCGGTTCATCGCCAGCATCCGCTCGTTCAGGCGGCGAGCCAGCAGCATGTAGTAGTACATCTCCTCCAGCTGGTGTTCGCTGAGGAGGTAGTCCTCGATCGTCTCTTTGGAGCGGGTGCGACGGGTGCGGGTAGCGGCCATCATTGCCCTCTGCGGTCAGACGCTTTGATCGAGGTTCGCGAAAATGCCGTGCGGAATGCACACGGCATTGGCTCCGCTCAATCTCGTCCGCCGATCGTATCACACTGCCTGGGTTTCCTAGCTTTCGGCGCGCAGATCCGCCAGGGCGCCACAGCCGCCCTGGAACGGGTCAGAGACGCCGTAGGCGAGTGAGCCAGCCTCCGCCTTCGGGCTGTCCAACTGCATCTGCCGCGCTTCCGCCGGCCGCGTATCCACTACGACTGTATGGGAACCGCCGCCCATCCCCAGCAAGACACCAACTAGCGGCAGAGCGGCAAAGGGCAGTGGCAGGAGCAGGGTCGCAATCATCGCTTTTCGTCGCATTCAGCCACCTCGTGAGCAATATCCTACATCGTCAAGGTAAAAGTCTATACCTTACAGGGCCAGGTCTTTTCTGATTAACGGTACGGTTCGCCCCTTCATCTCGATGCCATGACGGGCCAAGCGCCACGCTGCCCGGCAACGGATAATGCCATTCCTCGGAGGGTGCGTGGCGCAAGGCCGGACGATCGCGGTTATTGATGTTGGTTCGAATTCCGTTCGGCTGCTGGTGGCGCGCGAGCTTTCGTCCGCTGCGTTTGAAGTCATCGACGAAGAGCGTTTCGATGCACGCCTTGGCGAAGGGCAGGATGGGGGCGATCTCACTCCCGGCGGCATGGAACGCGGCCTCCGCGCCCTGCGCATCATGTCCGAGGTAGCCAATTCGTTCAGCCCTACGTCCACCGTGGTTGTCGGCACCGAAGCGTTGCGCCGCGCACCCAACGGACACGCGTTTGTTGCCCAGGCGCGGGAGCAGACCGGGATATCGATTCGGGTGCTTTCCGCGCCCGAAGAGGCGTACGCCGGTTTCCTCGGCGTGATTAACAGCACCGGCCTGCGGGATGGCCACCTGCTCGATATCGGCGGCGGCTCGCTCGAACTCATGAACGTGCGCGACCGTGTGCTGGTGGAAGCGCAGTCAGCGCCACTCGGCGCTATCTACGCCACCGAGCGCTACTTCCGCTCGGACCCACCCTCGACCAAGGATGTGCGTGCCCTCCGCAAGGCAGTTCGCGCCCAGTTTAACGTGGGCGACCCTTCAGAAACGCTCTACGGCTCCGGTGGGGCCGTCCGCAACCTGGCGCGGCTGATGAGGATCCGGCGCGGCTACCCACTGAGGCGCCTCCACGGATTCGTCATCCCGCGGCGCGAGATGCGCCGCGTGACCACTACCCTCCTCAAGGCCACGCCTGACGAACGGCGCCGCATCCCCGGGATGAACCCTGCTCGCGCTGACATCCTTCCGGCGGCGGCGGTCGTGATCGATGAGGTGATGGAGATGACCGGCGCGACAACCCTGACGGTTGCCGGTCAGGGGCTGCGCGAAGGGGTGCTCTGGCAGGAGTTGCGCGGCCAAAGCGCCACGCTGCCGGACGTCCGCACGGCCTCGATTAGCGGCCTTGCGCGCGCCAACGGCGTCGACGAACTGGCCGCTGAGCCGGTGGTCAACACCGCCGCCCTGCTGTTCACCGCCACTGAGTCCTTACACGGGTTCGGCGATAACGAACTCGACCTGCTCCTCGCCGCCGCCCGCCTTGCGGGAATCGGCATGCACGTGGATTTCTACAACCGCGATAGGCACGCCGAATACCTGGTGCACAGCGGCGACCTCCACGGTTTCGAGCACCGCGAAATCGTGCTTGTCGCGGCGCTCGTTCGCTCCGCCGCATCGGGCACACCCGATCTTTCGCCCTACCGCACGCTCATCGAACCCGAGGACCCCCGTCGAGCGGCGGTGCTAGCTTCGCTGCTAGGCTGCGCGCGGGCGGTGCGGCGGCGCGTCCCTTCTCCCGTCCTCGGCATCGAGGCGCGCGCCGAACCCGAAGGGGTTCATCTCCAGCTCACTTCGCGAGCGCCGTTGGATGCGGAGATCTATGACCTGGAGCGTCAGCAGAAACGCTTCGAATCGGTCTTCAAGACACCGTTGTTGATCACCGCCAGGCGTCAGGACTGAGCGATCCTGCGCAAGGCCGCGGGCTGGAGCAGCCATTCGAGCCAACAGGCGTCCGCTCCTGGCTCGTCCACGCAGGAGACTAGCGCCGCGGCGCCTTTCTTGAAGGTCGCTCTGATGCGCGACTCGTTGTCCGCCAATAAGTACGAGAGCAAGCCCGAGATGTGCGGTTCGTGCCCGACCACGAGCACAGATTGCGCCTCGACTTCGGCCACGTCGCGGAGCAGAGCGGCGTGGTCGCCGCTGGCCAGGGCATCGCAGAAATGGAGGTTCGGCAAGCGATAGACTTCCATGAGGATCTCGGCGGTCTGCCGCGCCCGCACCAGCGGGCTGGTGAGGATGACCTGCGGCGTGACGAGCAGCGAGAGGCCGCGTGCCGCCTGCTTAAACCGCTTCGCGCCGTCTGGCGTAAGCGGGCGCAGGTCATCGTTTTCGAATCCAGGCGTCCCTCGGTCGATGGCTATCGCGTGGCGGACGAGGCAAAGTTCCATCGGCCGCCCTTCTCCTTCGCTACGTGCCGGGCGCGGGCTCGGCGGAGACCAGGCGGACAGCGGCGATCTTCCACTGCCCCATGATCTCTTTCCAGGTGGTGGAGAGCGTCGCCTTGCCGATCGCGGAGCGGAACTCCACTTCGAAGACTTCGCCATCGTCGGCCGCCGGCATCTCGGTGATCTCGTAACCCTCGATGTTCGGCATCGCCGCCGGAGAGAGCCCGCCAGCAACCGCCGCCATCTGCATCATCTGGGTGAGCGCTTCGGGGGTAATGTCGCCCATGATCAGGGCCAGGTTCCCCT
>JBDSJC010000264.1:0-6836 GCA_039917655.1 Tepidiformaceae bacterium | reverse complement strand
GTCCTCCCGACGACCGACGAGTTCCCATACGCCATCCGCGTTGTCAGCGAGACGATGATGTCGAACGGCTCCAGCTCCATGGCCAGCGTCTGCGGAAGCACGCTCGCCCTGATGGACGCCGGCGTCCCGATCTCGTCCCCCGTCGCGGGCATCGCGATGGGCCTGATCAGTGGCGAGAACGGCGACTACAAGGTGCTCACCGACATCGCCGGCCAGGAAGATTTCATGGGCGACATGGACTTCAAGGTCGCCGGCACGCGTGATGGCATCACCGCGCTCCAGCTCGACAACAAGAGCGGCGGCCTCTCGCCTGAGCTCCTGAAGACGGCGCTCCTCCAGGCGAAGGTCGCCCGCGATTTCATCCTCGACCGCATGCTCGAAATCCTGCCTTCGCCGCGCGAAGAGGTTTCGGAGTACGCGCCGAAGATGTACCGCATCCAGATCAACCCTGAGCTCATCGGCACGGTCATCGGCCCTGGCGGCAAGATGATTCGCAAGATCCAGGAAGAGGCTGGCGGCGCCACGATCGACATCGAGGAGGACGGCACCGTCTTCGTCGGTGGCATCAACGAAACGGTCGCCCGCAAGGCGATCGGGATGATCGAAGGCCTCACCAAAGAAGTGAAGACCGGAGAGATCTACACCGGCAAAGTCACCCGCCTGCTGAACTTCGGCGCGTTCGTCGAAATTCTCCCGGGCAAGGAAGGCCTCTGCCATATCTCACAGCTCGGCGAAGACCACATCGAGCGCGTTGAGGACGAAGTCGATGTTGGCGACGAAGTGACCGTCATGGTCACCGAGATCGACAACCTTGGCCGTATCAACCTCTCGCGCCGCGCGGTCCTGCTCGGCGAAGAGCCCCCGCCTTCCAGTGGTGGCGGCGGTGGCGGCGGCGACCGTGGTCGTGGGGGCCCGCCTCGCGGCGCTCCGCGCGGCGGCGGCGGTGGCGGCGGCCAGCGTAGCGGCGGCTTCGGTGGTGGCGGCGGTGGTCAGCGCGGCGGCGACCGTGGCGGTGGCGGTGGCGGTGGTCAGCGCTCCGGCGGCTTCGGTGGCGGCGGTGGTCAACGCTCCGGCGGCGGCGGCTTCGGTCGTGGCGGCGGCGGCGGTGGCCAGCGCGAAGGCGGCGGCTTCGGTGGCGGCCAGCGCGGCGGCGGCACTCCGCTCGGCGGCGCAACTCGCGGCTGGACCCGGCGCCCCGAAGGCGGCAACGGCAACGAAGGCGGCACGCCTCCTCCTCCCCCGCCTCCGCGCAGGGGTCTTGGCGGCGTCGCATCCTACGAAGAAGGCGGCGAATAGCCTCACAGCTGGTCGTCTAACTCGGCTTCTATCACGAAGGGCTCCGAAAGGGGCCTTTCGTTTTGTGACTGGTGGCAGAGGCGGGCGGCTCGCGTGGCTGTGGTTGTTAGGCCCGCCGGCGCCGCGAGCGCCGGGCATGGCTCAGCTTGCTTACGCGCGCGGTTCTGACCTGGGCGTCACTTCGTCATCCCGTGTCCTCGCGCCCAGGCCAGCAGTTCATCCGCACTACGCGTATTCACGATTCGCCCCACCGGCACCCCGCATTCGGCGGCTCGGCTGGCCCCAAACGGCAACCATGCAAGCTGCCCTGGGGCGTGCGAATCGGTGTCCACGGTGAAATCGCAGCCCATCTCCAGCGCCAGCTGGATCAGCCGCCGCGGCGGGTCGCGCCGTTCGGGCCGGCAGTTGATCTCCACCGCTTTGCCGAACATTTCGCAGGCCGCGAACACCATCTCCGCTTCGAATTCGGACTCTGGCCGGTCCTTCTTCCCGCTCTTCATCCGCCCCGTGCAGTGGCCAAGGATGTCCAGGTGAGGGTTCGCCACGGCGTGCACCATCCGCGGCGTCATCTCGTCCGAGGGCATGCGCAGCTTGCTGTGCACACTCGCCACCACAACATCGAGCTGCGCCAACAGTTCGTCCTCCTGGTCCAGCGCGCCGTCATCAAGGATGTCGCATTCGATCCCCGTGAAGATGCGAAACGGCGCGAGATCATCGTTCAATGAAGCAACCAGCTTCAGCTGATCACGCAGACGTCCAGGGCTCAACCCGCGCGCGACCGTCAGGCGGGGCGAGTGGTCGGTGAGCACCATATATTCGTGGCCCAGGTCGCGCGCCGCCTCCGCCATCTCGCGCACCGGGCTTCCACCATCCGACCAATCGGAGTGGACGTGACAATCCCCGCGGATTGCGGCGATGATCTCGCGACCGCTCGTTGGCATCGGCGCGTTCGCAACCTCGTCTTCCAGTTTCGCAAGATAGGAGGGGACCTGCCCGCTGAGCGCTTCGGCGATGACTCTGGCGGTTTTTTCTCCCACGCCGGTGAGTTCTTGGAGGGCGTCACGCCCGGCGAGCTCCGCCAGTTTGGGCGCGCCCGTTTCCTCCACCGCCGCCGCCGCGTTGCGGAAGGCGCGCACGCGGTAGCTCGGTTCGTCCGCCCGCTCTAGGAGAAAGGCGATTCGTTTCAAGGCTGCAACCGGATCCATCGCCACGATTGTGCCGTCCCATTCTTGCGCTGACCAGCGCGGGGGACGGTAGCATCAGCCGTCGCACGCCCGTCTAATCGCCAGCATGCCCGAATCAGACCCAGCCTCCGCAAACGACTCGGAGCGCGACGCCCCCGCCCTCGCTCGATACCTCCTCAGCTTCCGCTGGCCCTACCGCAACGAAGGCGTGCACAAAATCCTGGTCGATGGCGGGCTCCCGCTTTGGCGCCAGATCCTGGCCGCTGAAGGGCTCGCGCCACAGCCGCGAGTACACGCTGCCCGAGCTGAAAGGCCTGCTCGAAGGCTGCGGGTACACGCTGGACCGCGCGGAAGACATCGATATCTACCCGCCCGTGGCCAGAACGAGGTGATCCACAGCGCTATGGGATGGGGCTACCTGCCGCGCGGTTAAGACGGCGTGGCCTACCGGCAGAGCGGTGCGGTCGGGGACATCTACCTGATCGGCGGCGAAGGCGTGACGCATGCGGCCGTTTCGGTGCGCAACGGCAAGGGCGAAGCGCAGACCTGGCACGACAACGGGGGCGAACTCGTGCTCCTTGGCTCCATCACGTTCGACGCCGCGCCCGCCGGCTGGACGACGCTCACCATCCCGCTCTCCGCCGACTACCAGCCGGGCAACCCGCTCCACATCCGCCCTGGACGTGCCGGAAGGGGTGGGTGTCTGCTCAGCGGCGGCTGAGTGACGCCGCTGTGAGGAGCACGAGGACACAACGCCTAACTGATTGGTTCGGCGTGCGTGCCTCAGCCGGCGGGGACGAACTTCATCGAAAGCGAGTTGACGCAGTGCCGGGTGTTTTCCGGTGTCAGACGCTCGCCGAGGAAGACGTGGCCGAGATGGCCGCCGCAGGCCACGCATTCGATCTCGGTGCGGTGTCCGTCCGGGTCTGGCATACGCTTGACAGCGCCGGGCACCTCTTGGTCGAAGCTCGGCCAGCCGCAGTCTGAGTGAAACTTGGCCGTCGAGCTGTAGAGCGCCGCATCGCATCTACGGCAAACGTAGGTGCCTACCTCGAAGAAGTCGTTGTACTCGCCCGTAAATGGCCGCTCGGTCCCTTTTCGGGCGATGATCTGCTCTTCTGCCGCCGTGAGTTTGTTCATTGGGTCTCCTTCGGACTCGATTCGTTGCTATCCATTGTCCACCAGTGGCTGGGTGGCGGTCGCGCGCAATCCCTACGCCTTTACGCTCTGTGCGGTCCGTCCAACTTCGGCCGCCACCTCTTTGGGCAGGACCGTGAGCACCTGAGCGATTTCCACGGCGGTGGTTGATTCGCCGAGGGAGAAGCGGATGCTGGCCACCGCCCGCCGAATCGGGACGCCCATCGCCATCAGGACGTGCGACGGCTCCCACGTGGAGTTCGAGCAGGCGCTTCCTGAGCTGACGGCGATCCCGCGCGCATCCAGCCGCGCGACCAGCGCATCGCTTTCGATGCCGTCGAACGAGACGTTCAGGTTATTCGGCAGGCAGTCGGTTTGGCAGCCATTCAACTGAGCGCCGGGCACGTTCGCGAGGATTCCGTCGCGCAGGCGCTCACGAAGGGCGCGCACACCCGCGGAGCGTTCGCTCACGTTGTCGGAGGCATGCCGCATGGCGGCCGCCGTACCCACGATGCCGGCCACATTCTCGGTGCCCGCGCGCTTTTGCATCTCCTGCCCGCCGCCGTGGAGCAGCGGCCGGAACGGTGTCGCTCGCCGCAGGTAGAGCACCCCAGTCCCTTTCGGCCCGCCGAACTTGTGCGCCGAAAGGCTGAGCGCATCGACGCCCAGGGCGGCGACATCGAGGTTGAACCATTCCGGCGCCTGGACGGCGTCTGTATGCAGGGCGATGCGATGGTCCCGGCCGGCGCCGTGTTCATGGATGACAGCGGCGATCTCCGCGATCGGCTGGACGGTGCCTACTTCGTTGTTTGCGAACATGACGCTGGCGAGCACTGTTTCTGGGCGGAGCGCCTCGCGAAACTCATCGAGCGATACGCGCCCGCTGGTATCGCAGCCGATGAGGGTCACTTCGAAGCCGAGCTCCTCCAGGTGCTGCGCCACATGCAGCCCGGCGTGGTGCTCGATAGCCGTGGTGACCACGTGGCTCCCGGCGCCCGCCCGGCGCAAAGCATAGGCGATGCCAAGCATTGCCGAGTTGATGCTTTCGGTGCCGCCGCTGGTAAACAACACTTCGGACGGTCGGGCGTTGAGACAGCTAGCGACCTGGCCACGAGCGGCATCCAGCGCGTCCTGCGCCTCCCGGCCCACCGAGTAGAGCCCGCTGGGATTGCCGAATCGGCCTTCGAGATACGGCAGCATCGCCTCCAGCGCTTGCGGCAGCAGTGGCGAGGTGGCGGCGTGGTCGAGGTAAATCATTCGCCCACTAGCGTAGCAAAGCAGGCCGCACGGCGTTCGATCGCTCCGGGGCGGAGCCTGCGCACGCACAGAACATGCTGAACATGCTCCACGCCACGGGCGGTGTCCCGAGGCTCGTGAGCATCGGCTGCCCGGTGACAGACGGCGGGCCTTCGTGCCGGGAGCTGTTTGCGCTTACCTACAGCGCGCTGCCGGAAGGCCTCGAACAGAACGACGGACGCGGGATCGACGTGGCCACCTACCGGCGCACCAGCGCCGGGCCGGTCCCTCTAACCCTCACCTTCCCCGAGGGGACGGACCGCACCACGGTGCTAAAGGGAGGCGAGACGGCCGCGTGCGAGCTGACCATCGGCAATGCATATCCGGCAGGCGCGTGCACGAAGTTCCACTTCTACCCGTACGCAGGCAAGCCGCCACCTGCGCCGATCGCCGGCAAACTACCGCCGCTGCGGACCATCCCTGGGGCGCGCGTGATGGAGATGACGCTCAGCGAGGCCTACGCCATCAAGCCGGGCGAAGTGTGGTATTACACCTACCTGTGCGACGCCTGCGGGCCACCACCCATCCCCAGCCTCTGGCGCGCCTACAGGGCTTCGACTGGCGAGATCGTGTTCGACGACCTTAAAGAGCGCATGAAGCCATTGGGTACCGTGGTCGCCTTCGCAGCCGACTGGGATAGCGGGCGGGCGTACGTCGCCACCTGCCAGGGAGTCTGCGGGCCCGTCGAAGGCGGCGGGTCTCAGTTGAGCTTCGCTGAGACCGTTTACAAAAGCGACGACGGCGGCATCACCTGGCGTGAGCACGGCGAACTGCCCGACGCGACGCGTTTTCTCGGCGTGGTTGGTGATCAAGTGCTCACCGCACGCTTTGACGGACGTGCGAATAGCCCCCGCTACGCGTTCTACCCCTCCGGCATGGCACTGGAGCGCCCGACGAACGTCCCGGTAGCCGCCTATCCGAACGTACTGAACGGGCTTTCCGTCGTCTGGCGAACCGAGAAGGGCGAGTATTTCGATCAGACTGGAGCCAGGCTCTTCGGGCCGCTGTTCGCCGAGCAGTACGCACCACAGATAGTAATCGCCGACCAGCAGTACCAGCACACCTACCTGACCTGGAGCGAGCGCGCGGCACAGAAGCGGTGGACGGAAGCACCGAGCTACACGTACGTGGCGCGCATCGACCGCGACGGCCAGATGCGCGAGGCCTACGCCCTACCGGGCGATACCCTCTGGATCCAGGGCAAGTTCAGGCGCGCGGGAGACGTGCCGCCAGTGCTCTTCGGCCGCTTCCGCTTCGGGGCGGAGGAGACATCGTTTGGGGCCGTCCTCGATTTGGCCACCGCGAAGGTGCACCCGCTCGCGGAACTGACCGCCGGGGCAGGGTTTGCCCAATTCGTACATGTCCAGGGGCTCGTCCAGCTACGCCCAGCGGAGCGCGGCCCGCAGCCAGGCTTTCTCCGCGTCACGGGTACGGGCGATTGCTTGAACGTGCGCGAAAAGCCGACGCTGGAGGCCTCGGCTGTGGGCTGCTACGCGGACGGCGTGCTCCTCGCCCAGGCGGACGAGCAGCAGAACTTCGCTGGCTCGAACGGCATCACCTGGTCGCTCCTCCTCACTCCTGACGGCCGGTTTGGCTACGCGAGCACCGAGTTTCTGAAGTAGAACGGCGCTTGTACCAACAGCACGCTGCGCTACCCCGCGCTACGCGAAACATCTGAGCGGCTTGCCGCCGTTGTAGGCCAGCATCTCCGTGAACATCTGGCCGGCGTTCAACGGCGTGCCCCACGACTCGCCCTTCAGCTCCGAATAGATACGGTGGAGGTTCGGCACCAGCCGTTCGGCGTCGTGCAGGGGCGCGAAGCGGCCGAGATCGAGCCCCGTCGCCAGTTCCAGCGGCGGCGTGCCTTTTTCGAAACCAACCCGCGCCACTCCGAGGATGAACTGCAGGTAAGCCCGCACGTCA
>JBDSJC010000263.1:0-3132 GCA_039917655.1 Tepidiformaceae bacterium | reverse complement strand
CCTGCCGAGAGCACAGCGACGCCGGCCAGCGCGATGGCGCCGCCGACCACCCATTGCGCGGTCAACGCTTCCCGGGAGACCACTGTGGCCAGCGCGACTGTGGCAACCGGGTAGAGTGACCCGAGCACCGAGACAACGCCGAGGTTGCCTTTCGTGGCGGCGATCACGAAGAGGACGTTCGCCCCGGTATCGAGCACGCCGGTGAGGACGAGCAGGGGGAGCGCGCGCCTGGTGATGCGCACCGCCGCGCGGCTTGCACCAGCAATCGAGAGGATCGTAGCGAGAGAACCGACGCGGGCTCCGCCAACCACCCAGAGCGCCGAGCCGCCGGCCGCGCTGCCACGGTCGACCAGCACGTAAAAGAGGCCGAAGCCCAGGGCCGCGGCGAGCCCCAGCCCGACAGCCGCCAGCGGGCTCCCGGCGACTGTTCGCCCCTGGCGGTTTGGGATGGAGATCGTGATCGCACCGGCCAGGCAGAGTCCAAACCCGCCGAACTGGACGCCCGACGGGACCTCGCCAAACAGGAATGCGGCGGCCACCGGCACCACAGCGGCGCAGGCCGAGATCGGGGCGATGATCGCCATCGCGCCGCCGGAGAGGCCGCGGTAAAACAGGGTGAGGGCAGCGCCGGTGCCGAGGCCCGCCGTCACGCCCCAGGCGAAGCCCTCGGCGGTCAGCTGCTGTCGCGTAAACAGGAGGACGACGAGCAGCGCGACGGCGCCGGCGACCTGGCTCCAGAGGGCCACCGCGATGGAAGACAGGCGCCGCGATTGCACTCCGCCAAGGAAGTCAGCGCTCCCCCACGAGAGCGCCGAGGCGAGGGCCAGCAGCGCAGCCACCCGCGAGCCTTAGGACCCGCGGGCGGTTGGACTACTCGGCATCGGGCGTTTCGCCGTCTGCTTCGGCATCTTCGTCAGCGTCGTCGAGGATTTCGCCGGTCTCCTCATCGAGGTCCAGGGCGAGGCGCAAGTTGCCGTTCGGCGCGACTCCGCGAGTCGTGCCCGTGGCTGCCGGGCTGTTGCCGTTGGCATTATTGACGCCGTTCATGGCGTCCATCGCCTCGTCGCGGGGGGCGCGTTCCGGCTCATCGGCCATGGTGAAGGCGGCGATGCTTGCCACCTGGTCGCCGGGGTTCACGTCGATGACCCGCACGCCCTGGGTGACTCGGCCGATGACCCTGATCTGATTAATCCGGGTGCGGACGACGATACCTTCGCGGGTAACAAGCATCAGTTCCAGTGCATCGCTATCTGAAACAATGCGGCAGGCGGCGACTTTCCCCGTGCGCTCGGTGATGTGGAGCGTCTTAACGCCCATTCCGCCTCGGCCGGTGATGCGGTATTCATCCAGCGGTGTGCGTTTGCCGGACCCGGTTTCCGAGATGATTAGCAACTGGTCACCATCATCCAGCGTCTCAACGCCCACCACGTAGCCGCCCTTCGGCAGCCGCATGCCGCGCACGCCGCCGCTTGTGCGGCTCGCCTGGCGCAGGTCATCGATCTTGAATCGGATCGCCTGGCCCTCGCTGGAGACGAGGAGGACGTTCGTGTCGTCCGTGGCCACACGGGCAGCGATGAGCGAATCGCCATCGTCCAGCCGCATCGCGATCTTGCCGTTGCGCCGCACCTCTGCGAACTCCAAGAGCGCCGTCTTCTTGATCTCGCCGAGGCGCGTGGCCAGCAGGATGAAGTCGCGTGAGTAATCCTTGATCACGAGGATCGTCGTTACGCGCTCACCGGTATCGACTTCGATCAGGTTCACCACAGGCAGGCCCTTTGCCTGCTTCTTCGTGTCCGGGATGTCATATCCCCGCAGGTGGTAGACCTTGCCGCGGTCCGTGAAGAAGAGCAGGTTGTCGTGCGTATCGCAGACAACGAGCTTCATCACGGCGTCTTCTTCGCGGGTGGGGGCGCCCTTCGCGCCCTTGCCGCCACGGCGCTGCGCCCGGAACTCTTCTAGCGGCATGCGCTTGATGTAGTTGCGGATACTGAGCGTGATCACGCTGTCCTGGTGGGCGACAAGGTCTTCCTCGCGGAAATCTTCTGCGTCCGCCTCGACGATCTCCGTGCGGCGCGGATTCTTGTCGCCGTACTTCTTCTTCATCTCCGTCATGTCGTCGCGAATCAGGAGGTCGATCTTGTGGGGGTTCGCGAGTAGGTCTTCGAACTCTTCGATCTTCTTCTTCAGCGCTTCGTACTCATCGAGCAGCGCCTGGCGCTCAAGTGCGGCCAGGCGGCGAAGCTGCATATCGAGGATCGCGCGGGCCTGCACCTCGGTGAAGGTGAAGGGATTGGCGGCCGCCAGCCGCTGGAGAGCAGCGGGACTGTTGGCTGGCAGACGTGTGGCCACCACGGTGCCCGTGCCCTGCAGCAGTTCGAGTGCGTTGGTAGCCGATTCCGAGGCGCGGATCGTCGCAATCACGGCGTCCAGCTGCTCGATCGCGCGGAGCAGCCCCTGGAGCACGTGCTCCCGCTCCCGCGCCTTCTCGAGCTGGAACTCCGTGCGCCGCTTGATCACGTCGTGGCGGTGGGCGATGAAGATCTCGAGCGCCCGCTTGAGCCCGAGCCGCCGCGGTGCGCCATCGACGATCGCCATCATGTTCACCGAGAAGGTGGAGCGCATGGCGGTGTGCTTATAGAGGAGGTTCTTGATCTGGGCGGTCGAGCCTTCGCGCTTCAACTCGATGACGATGCGCATGCCGGTGCGGTCGCTCTCATCGCGCAGGTCAGCGATGCCTTCGATCTTCTTGTCGCGCACAAGGTCGGCGATCTTCTCTATAAGGACGGCTTTGTTCACCTGATAGGGCAGTTCGGTGACGATGATGCTCATGCGCCCGCGGATCGATTCTTCGAGGCTGGTGCGGGCGTGCATGGTGATCCGGCCGTGGCCTTCGCCGTAGGCCAGCCGCACCTGTTCGGAGTTCTTGCCGACGAGGGCGATGCCGTGCGTTGGGAAGTCCGGGCCCTTTACGATCTGGAGGAGGTCATCGAGCGTGGCGTTCGGGTTTTCGATCAGCAGCGAAACAGCGTCGGCGAGCTCGTTCAGGTTGTGCGGCGGGATGTTCGTGGCCATGCCGACAGCGATGCCCGAGGAGCCGTTGAGCAACAGGTTGGGGATGCGCGCCGGGAGGAT
>JBDSJC010000262.1:0-7891 GCA_039917655.1 Tepidiformaceae bacterium | reverse complement strand
TCAGGTCGGTCACGTCCAGCGCGCCAGCCAGGAATTGCGCCTTGCGGTTCGCGTACTCGGGGATGATGGCCACTTCCACGCCATCCATCAGCGGGTAGCCTTTTTCGTACCAGTCTGGATTCTTCTTGTAGAGGAACTTCTCGCCGGCCTTGTAAGAATCGAAGACCCATGGGCCTGAGCCGATCATGACCTTCGCGGGATCGAACTTTCCTTCCGCCTCGGTCGGCATGATCTGCAACAGGTTGGTGTCGGCGAGAATGTCGAGGAAGGCGGCGTTCGGCGCTTGCAGTGTGAAGGTGATAGTAGATGCGTCCGGGTACTCGACCTTATCCACGAACTTGAGCTGCGTGGCGTTCGTGTTGGTGGCGGCGGTGGCGCGGCCCCACGAGAACTTCACATCGTCGCTGGTGATCGCCCGGCCATTGACCGGCGCCACATTGTGGAATTTGACGCCAGGACGGAGCTTGATCGTGTACTTCAGGCCGTCCGCGCTGGCCTCCGCGCTGGCCGCAATGTCCGGCGTCGGGAGGACGCTTGCTGCTGCGACCTTGGGGTCCGTCTTGTATTTGAAGAGACGGCTGTAGGAGTAGATCGTCGTGCCCTTGGTGAGGAAGCTGAGGTTGCCGTACGGGTCGATGGAAGGCGGATCGCCGGTGGCGAACGTCTTGTAGACTCCGCCGCGCTTGACGCCGGCCAGCGGGTCAGCGGAGGTGGGCGAAGCTGACGCGCTTCCGGGCGTGGCCGTAGCCAGGGTATTTGCGCCACCTGAAGTGCTGTCGTCATCGCCGCAGCCGACGAGCGCGAGGCCCGCGGCGCCGACGCCAGCAGCGCCAGCCGTGCCCAGGAAGCGGCGGCGGCTGGTGCGGCTCTGCCAGTACTTGTCCCAATAATCTGCCATAAATTCCCCCTCTGATGCTTTGAGCGTTGGTTCCTGACGAACGGTACGTTTGCCGCCGTCGATAGGATTGGTCTATGCCCAGTATGCACAGGCATAGGCGTACCCGATTGTTTACCGGTGATCGGGGGGTGTCAACTTTGGTCCGCCGCCGAACGTAGGAAGTGCGTGGCACCTTAGCCGAGGTGCTGCGGAGGGGAAGCCATCGTTAGTGGTCCCACGCTCAGCTCGCTGTTAACCTCGTGAGAGGTCTACGCCTACGCCTTGTCGCTCCAGCGGAACGGCAGTTCCTCGGTCGGAGATCCGTAGCCGACGGTCTGGTAGAGCACGTTTTTGATGTGCGGGGCATGCCCTTCCCAGATGGTGGCCGCACCGACCTGGCTGGGGACGTAGTACATCTTCTCGGCGTTCTTGCGCTGGATCTCCCAGAAGATCGCCTTGCGCTTCTCTTCCGTGGGGGCAGACTGTTGATCGCGGGCCAGCTTGGCGAGCTCGGCATCCTTGACCTTGCCGTGGTTCAAGGGGTTGTCGGTGAAGTGGCGCAATGGGTAGCCGCCGGCTTCCGGGAAGGGGGTCTCGGGGCCAAAGGCGATGCCCTGGAAGTTGCCGGCGAAAGTCTGCGTGATGTACTTCGCGGTGTAATCCTGGACCTCGACCTTGGCCGTGATGCCGATGCCCGCAAGGTAGCCGACCTGCGCCTCGGCGATCAGATCATGGGCGGCGCTGTAGCGGGCCCCGGCGTATTGATACTTGATTTCGAAGCCCGCGCCCTTGCCCGCCGCCTCCATAAGCTTCTTTGCTTCGGCAATGTTGTACTTGAAGTACTTGCCTGAATCGCCGATGTCCTTGCCCTGCGGGTCAAGCCAGTAGCGCGGCATGCCCACCGGGATGATGTTGTTCCAGCCCGTCTTCACGTCCAGCCCGGCGGCCTTCAACTTCTTGACGTTGTAGCCAAGGTCGGTGAGGGCGTCGCGGTCGAGGCACATCGAAATCGCCTGGCGGACGCGGGCATCCTGTACCGGCGAGCTCGGGTCAGCGTCGAAGTAAAATAGGCTGAGGGAATTCGTGAGTTCGCCGTAGAGAGTGACGTTCTTCAGTTGGTCCCGGGTGCTGACGAGGTCTTCGGCCAATAAGACCGTAGTGTCCAGGTTACCGGCAAGGAACTGGGTCTTGCGGTTGGCGTATTCCGGGATGAGGGCGATTTCGACGCCATCCATCAACGGATAGCCCTTTTCATACCAGTCCGGGTTCTTCTTGAAGACGAACTTTTCGCCGACCTTGTAGGAATCGAAGACCCATGGGCCGCTGCCGATCATCTGCTTCGCCGGGTCGAACTTGCCTTCGGATTCCACCGGCATGATCTGGAGCAGGTTGGTGTCGGCGAGAATATCGAGGAACGCGACGTGCGGGACCTTCAGCGTGAAGCTTACCGTGGAGGGGTCCGGGTACTCGACTTTGTCGATGAAGGTCAGTTGGGTGGCGTTCGTATTGGTGGCGGCGGTTGCCCGGCCCCAGGAGAACCTCACATCGTCGCTGCTGATGGCGCGCCCGTTGACCGGCGCCACGTTGTGGAACTTGATGCCGGGGCGGAGCTTGATCGTCCACTTTAAGCCGTCCGGGCTTGTCTCGGCGCTGGCCGCAATGTCCGGCGTCGGCAGGACATTGCCGGCGGCTACGTTGGGGTCCGTCTTGTATTTGTAGAGGCGCCCGTAGCTGTATGTGACGGCGCCCTTGGTCAGGAAGCTGGCGTTTCCGTACGGGTCGATGGAGGGCGGATCGCCACTGGCGACATTCTTGTAGACGCCGCCGCGCTTGACGCCGGCCAGCGGGTCGGCGGAGGTGGGGGAGGCTGCGGCGCCTCCGGGAGTGGCCGTGGCGAGCGTACTTGCCCCGCCTTTTGTGGAGTCGTCATCGCCGCAGCCGACGAGCGCGAGGCCCGCCGCGCCGACGCCAGCGGCGCCCGCCGTGCCAAGGAAGCGGCGGCGGCTGGTGCGATCCCGCCAGTACTTGTCCCAATAATCTGCCATACATTCCCCCTGTGGTTGCCTTGTGCGTGGTCTCCCGCGGACGGTATGTTTGCCGCCGTCCATAGGCATACTCTATTCCTCGGATGCACAGGCATAGAGTCCACATTTGTCTACCTGTGATCCGCGGAGGTGTCAACTTTGGAGGCCCGAGAGAGCACGCCGGCTGGCGCGGCTGTGCGGCCTGGCGAGATGTCATGCAATCGGGTTAGGAGCGGTACGGAAGCGAACATCAGCCCGGGCCGCTACCGACACAGATGCCAGATGCCAGATGCCAGTGAGGGATCTTCCGGCGGCTCGTTGGTCTCTGTCGACCGCAAGCCAGAGGAGAACCCTCACTGTCAACAACCCTCGCGGGAATTACGGCTAGGCTTTGTCGCTCCAGCGGAACGGCAGTTCTTCCGTTGGCGGACCGTAGGGGATGGATTGGTAGAGCACGTTCTTGATGTGCGGGGCGTGCCCTTCCCAGGTGGTGGCGGCGCCGGCCTGGCTGGGTACGTAGTACATCTTCTCCGCGCTTTTGCGCTGGATGTCCCAGAAGAGCGCTTTTCGCTTCTCTTCGGTGGGGGCAGCCTGCTGGTCGTTCGCGAGCTTGGTGAGCTCGGCGTCCTTCACCTTTCCGTGGTTGAGCGGGTTATCGGTGAATTGGCGCAACGGGTAAGAACCGCTCTCGGGGAACTGGGATTCATAGCCGAAGGCGATGCCCTGGAAGTTCCCAGTAAACGTCTGCGTGATGTACTTCGCGCTGTAGTCCTGGATCTCGACCTTGGCCGTGATGCCGATGCTCGCGAGGTAGCCGATCTGGGCCTCGGCGATCGCGTCGAAGGAAGCGCCGTAGCGGTTCTGCACGTACTGGTACTTGATTTCGAAGCCGGCGCCCTTACCTGCCGCTTCCATCAGCTTTTTCGCTTCGGCGAGGTTGTATTTGAAGTACTTGGCCGTATCGCCGATGTCCTTGCCCTGCGGATCCAACCAGTAACGAGTCTTGCCGGCGGGGATGATGTTGTTCCAGCCCGTCTTTACGTCCAGTCCTGCGGCCTTCAGCTTCTTCGTGTTGTAGCCAAGGTCGGTGAGGGCGTCGCGATCGATGCACATCGAAATCGCCTGGCGGACGCGGAAGTCCGCCACCGGCGAAGCCGGGTCGGCATCGAAGTAGAAGAAGCTGAGCAGGTTCGGAAGCTCGCCGTAGAGCGTCACGCCCTTCACCTGGTCGCGGGTGCTGACGAGGTCTTCGGCGTTGAGGTCGGTCGCGTCCAGGTTACCGGCAAGGAACTGCGCCTTGCGGTTCGCGTACTCCGGGATGATGGCAACTTCGACGCCGTCCATCAGCGGGTAGCCCTTTTCGTGCCAGTCCGGGTTCTTCTTGTAGACGAACTTTTCACCGGGTTTGTAGGAATCGAAGACCCAGGGCCCGGAGCCGATCATGACCTTGGCGGGATCGAACTTGCCATCTGCTTCGGTGGGCATGATCTGGAGCAGCTGGGTATCGGCGAGAATGTCGAGGAAGGCCGCGTTCGGCGCCTTCAGCGTGAACGCAACGGTGGCCGCGTCCGGGTACTCGACCTTGTCGACGAACGCCAGCTGGGTACGATTGGTGTTCTTCTCTTCGGTGGCGCGACCCCAGGAGAACTTGATGTCGTCCGTGGTCATCGGGCGGCCGTTGACCGGCGCGATGTTGTGGAACTTGACACCTGGGCGGAGCTTGATTGTCCACTTCAGGCCGTCCGGACTCGGCTCTGCACTGGCGGCAACATCCGGCGTGGGAAGGACGCTCGCGGCCTCAACTTTCGGGTCCGTCTTGTACTTGTAGAGGCGTGAGTAGCTGTAGATCGCGGCGCCCTTGGTAAGGAAGCTGAGGTTCCCGTACGGGTCGATCGAGGGCGGATCGCCGCTGTTGACGCCCTTGTAGACTCCGCCGCGCTTGACACCGGCCAGCGGGTCAGTGGAGGTAGGTGAAACGCCAATGGCCGGGGTCGCTGTTGCGAGCGTCGTCAAGCCGCCCTTCGTACTGTCGTCGTCGCCGCAGCCGACAAGCGCGAGGCCCGCCGCCCCGACGCCAGCGGCGCCGGCGGCGCCCATGAAGCGGCGACGGCTCGTGCGGCCCTGCCAGTACTTGTCCCAATACTCTGCCATGATCTCTCCCTCGGTATCGCGTATGGGATAAACATCACAATCGGCAACGCAGGGAGGCACGGCCACTCGACCCGTCTGCATGGGCCAGGTGGCCAATTCGGAGGGGAGGTGCGGACTATCAGTTTCGCTGCGCGGCGGCCAGCCTGGGGGATCACCGTTGCGCGCGGGACGGCTGTAGCGGCCACCTTGCCGACAAGACGCGTTCGACTAGAAGTCGCCCGGCGCCACCTGCAGACAGGTCAGCCCCAACGTCCGCCACATCTCCACCACCTGGTTACGGTCGTCAAGAAGGAACAGCACTTCGAACTTGCCCCGGATGTGCGCGTCGAACAGCTCGGTCTTGATGATCGCGTCCTTGCGGAAGTCTTTGGTGCGGCGCATGTGGAGGGCGGCATAGGGGATGCCGTGCTTGATCAGCCATTGCTCCGTGGGACGGCGGTAGCGGGCTTCGCGGCCGGTCATCAGGATGACGGCCACACCGGTACCCGCGTAGGTGCGCACGATGTGCGCGACCGGCTCGTTCAGGCGGTCATGGAAGCACGTGCTGGCGTCGTATGGGCTGCGCCCGTTGAGATGCGCCAGGGTGCCATCGAGGTCACAGATAATCGCCAGCGGGAGCGGTTCAGGCATCGAGCAGGTGACCACGGACGGAGGCGAATTCGCCCTCGCTCACGCCCTGCGCGGCGAGGTAGTCGGCGGCTGTACCGTACTTGGCGCGCAGCAGCCTCATGAATTCGGACATCTTCTCCGGCGGTGTGGCCAGGCGGGCGCGAATCTCGGCGTCGGACCCTTCGAGCACGCGGCCGGTGGCGCGCAGGTACTCGATGAGCGCGTCAATGCTGTTCTCGCTCAGGCCGTACTCGGTAGCGATATCCGCCTCGCTGACTCCGGCGACGTCCATCACCAGCGCGAGGAGGACGCCCGTGCGGTCCTTGCCGGCGGTGCAATGGACGAGCACGGGATACGAGGGCGCCTCGGCGAACAGACGGAAGGCGCGAGCGAAACGTTCGCCGGCCACCTGGAGGTAGTGGAGGTAGCGCCCGCCGCTGATGCCCGTGCCGTAGAGCCCGTTCAGCTCGGCGATCACGTCCACCTGCGCCTGCGTCTCGGAGAAGATTGAGATCGGGACGACGCGGTCGGCGAGACCGTGATCCTGCGAAGCGCCCGCCATTTCGTCCGGGTGGCGAAGGTCGATCACGGTCTGCACACCGGCGGAATCGCGCAGCCAGGCGGCATCCGCCGCAGTCATCCGTTCGAGCGCCCCAGAGCGGTAGATGGCGTGCGCCTTGAAGTGGCCACCGCCGCGAACGGGGTAGGCGGCGATGGAGCGGAAGTTATGGATGCCTTCGGGTTGGAACGTGGGGAGAGTCATAGTGCGCCTAGTTTGGCAGGGGATTGCTAACAGAGTCGACCGAGGGGGGCCGTGGGCCGTCAGCCGCAAGCCAGCGGCCAGCGGCCAGCGGCGGGATGCCACGCGCCCGTTCACCCCCGAGCCTGTCGAAGGGACGCACGCAAAGTGACCTCCGCACGGCAGAGCCCGTCCATCCTTCGACAAGCTCAGGACGAACGGCGCGGAAACGCACGGTTGGTGGCGGAAGCGATGAGTCCGTTCACGGGGGACTGGGCCGCAGGCTGACGGCTGACGGCCGACGACAAAAGGCCCGAAGACCGGAGCCTCATGAGCTTCGTGTCTTCGGGCCTTCGTGTCTTACGTACCGGGCCCGAACACCTCGGGCCTCGGGCTTTCCGATTACGGCCGGACGCCGCTCAGCTTCGACAGCTTCACGGTGTTGAAGAGGGCGAGGCTGGCGTACCACTTCACGCGCACGCGGCTCGCGTCCTTGGTCTCCAGGCTGCCGACGCGTTCGACTGTGAGGCCGCCCGGTGCCGTCAACCCGCTCAGTCCGCCATCGCCGAACTGCATGGCGAAGACCATCGTGCAGTCCGCGCTGGTGCCCTGGGTGAGGGCGTCGCTGATGTAGTCGTTGATGCCGATGGGGATGCCGTCGTAGAACTGCAGCATCTGGCCGAACTCATCGCATCGAATGCAACTGCGCGCGGTGACCCTTAGCTGGTCCCCTGGTAAACTCATTAAGTACCTTATGATTGGCGTGTAATGCAATGGTTGAGATGATCCACCGGGCGTGGTCGTTCCGTGTGAACTCACGGCAGAGACTCGGGCTGCTGAATCGCGAGGAGTTGTTCCGAGCTCTCTGGCTGGGCCTGCTCATCGGCCTCGTCGCCGGCGGCGGGGCGATCATATTTTCCTGGTCGATCGAGTTCGCTACGAGGCACTTGCTCGAGGGGCTTGCCGGGTACAAGCCGGCGCAGCCGCTGGGCGAAGGCGGCCGGGCGTTGGCAACCGGTCCCGCCCGGCCATGGGCGCTCCCGCTTGTGCTGGGCCTGGGCGGGCTTGCTTCCGGACTGCTGGTCTTCCTCCTCGCTCCCGAAGCGGAGGGCCATGGGACGGACGCCGCGATCGATGCGTTCCACCGCAAAGGCGGACGCATGCGGCTGCGCGTGGTACCCGTAAAGCTTCTCGCCTCCGCGATCACCATCGGCTCGGGTGGAGCCGCCGGCCGCGAAGGCCCCACTGCCCAAATCGGCGCAGGTTTCGGTTCGTACATCGCCGACCGGTTCAAGCTCGGCGCGGTGGAACGCAGAAAAGCCCTTGCCGCGGGCGTGGGAGCCGGTATCGGCTCGATTTTCCGAGCACCACTCGGCGGCGCGATGATGGCCGCTGAGGTCCTCTACAAGCATGACCTCGAGGCCGATGTGATCCTGTTGGCACTCATCTCGGCGATCGTCGGCTACTCGGTCTACGGCAGTTGGGCCGGAT
>JBDSJC010000261.1:0-30048 GCA_039917655.1 Tepidiformaceae bacterium | reverse complement strand
TGTTCGCGCCTGAGACCTGCGAGACGAGGCCCGCGCCGTAGACGTACTGGCTGCCATCGTCCAGGACGACTGGCAGCCCGCGGGCGACGTCCCAGGTGAAGGTGGTGGTCACGCCGCTCATTGTACGGCTGTTGCGCAGGCCGTCTCCGCGATAGGCGAAGGTCGTGGTCGCGCTGTTCACGGTGGCCGAGGTCATCCGGTCCTCGTAGTCCGTGCCGGTGGGGAGCGTGGTCGTCGTCATCCGGTTCGCATCATCATAGCTGTAGCTCGTAGGACTCGTGATCTGGTCATCGTGATCGGCTCTCTCTTTACCCGATCCCAGCGCCGGACCTGTGGCCATGTCTGGCGTCAGTTTCCGCGCTGTCTTGAATGCCCGGTACCGCCGTTACGGAACTCGATTAGGCTCATGGTTGTAGCAATTGCACATCCGAGGACGAGGAACGTCGGTACGGTTGTTAGAACGATAAAAGGAGTCATTTCATGCTCGCGATAGTAGCCAAACTGTTCGCCAAGGGTACGTCGCTACGATAACAAGGATGCCTGCTCCCCGAGCAGCCAACACATCATGGCAACCACCCAGAACGACCACCTAACAGCTCGAAAGCGCATTCCGGTACCTCCCACCGAGGGCTACAGGGAGTTCCGTGACCCTAGAGCCAAGCAATCAAGAATCAAAAATTGAAGTCAACCTGCGTCTCACAGCGAGTCTTTGTGGTTTTCTCGCTCCCGGACATTGATGTGACACAAGTGGTGTGGATTCCCGGAAAGTACGTCGTGCCCCCACACGGAAGAGGATTGGGTAGCAGGCACCCGCGGTAGCCCTCGTCAGCGACGGGAGAGTTTCCGATGATTTTGTCCTTCGTCCAATCGGCCCCTGCGTCGCCTGCGAGACCGAGCGCCTCAGGAATCACCAACGGTGCGGTGATGACATGTGAAACGACCGCTCCCACTGGCCCGAACTCGTTGCCGAAACCGTTTACAGCACCGATCGTTTGATAGCTACCGTAATAGGCCGCATAGGCAGCGAATGAAACGAGGTCCAAACCCTCTCCGGCGAAGCCTTTTCCACCGGTCTTGATCCCGGTTGCAGCCTCATGCCCCCCAACAGAGACGCCATCTCGGTCGATACACGCAGGACCGATGCACCACAGCCCCCGACGGATCGACCCGGCTTGCCGGATTTCCGCCGACATACCCGAGCGGATTCCCCGGCCAACCGGGCGTAGCACTCAGCGGGTCGCGGCTCACAAACCCGCCCGTCTCCGGATCGGAATACCGGGCGCGCAGGTACTGGAGGCCCGTTGGGTCTGTCTGTTGGCCGGCGAAGTCGAACTCGTTCGGCTGGCTGCCGGTAGAGGATGTCTTCTTGCCGTAGATGTCGTAGGTGTAGCCGTTGACCACCGCGCCCGTGGCATCGACGGTCTTCATCGTCGAGCCCAGGCCGTCCGCCAGGTAGTAGTAGGTGTTGGCGCCAGAAGTTTGCGAGACCAAGCCCTCGCCGTAGACGTACCTGGCGCCGTCATCGAGCACGACCGGCAGGCCGCCCGCGATGTCCCAGGTGAAGGTCGTCGTTCACGCCGCCCAGTGTACGGCTGTTGCGCAGCCCGTCGCCACGGTAGGCGAAGGTCGTAGTCACGCTGTTCACCGTGGCCGAGGTCATGCGGTCTTCGTAGTCCCAGGCAAAGCTATCGCTGCCGCGGTTCGTGAGGTTGCCGTTGGTATCCCAGGTGTTCCTCATGGCATCAGGTTGGTTTTGGAAAGATCGGCAGTTGACACGGCAGTTCTTTGGCGCAGATGTTGTGGAGGTAAAGTGCTAGCGCAACTTCAATTCCTCACTTGCTAACCTAAGTCCCAACGTCGTCCTCGTCACCGGCCCTGACTATCCCAAGATTTCACGAGCACCTATGACGAGCATCACCGCAGCTGCCAAAACGCAGAGTAGAACGGCGGACCATGCAGCGATGGTCGCGTCTCTGCTGCTCAGTGGCCGCAGACCACGACTCCAGATACCACCTCGGAACGTTCTCCGGTCAACCATTCTGGACCTTACGAATTCGGCGCGGCGTGCGTAGAATACCCCGCCCGCAAGAAGAGCGAGGATCCCGCTAATGAAAGTAATCACCGTTTCTCAGCCAGGGGACGTGGTTTTGGATTGGCGTTGTCCGAGAGAGCGTCGGCCACGTCGGTGCTTGCAGCGCCTGCGAGACAGCCGATTACGAATCCGGGAGGGCCCGCCGTCGCACCGCCCGCGGCTCCCCAGACTCCGCACTCACTGTAGCGGTTGGATGGTCCGAATTTCGAGTCCACCCAGCTCGCGGCTCCAGCTCCACAACCCGCAACGGCACCGGCCAATCCAGCCGTCACCGCACCCGCCGTGCCCCAATTGAGACATTGGCTGAGTGGGTTCGAACCCAGGTACTGATCGATCACGTAGCCGGCGATCCCGGCAGCGCAACCGGCCGCTGCCCCCTGCAAACCTCCGCCGAGAACCGCGCCAGCAGCTCCCCAGACTGCGCATTGCCCAAGCGCTGGCGCAGCAACGGCCCACGCGTCCACGGCACCGTCGGCAACTCTGGAAGCCGCCGTACTTACCCTTTGGGTCACTCCGGTCGAAACCTCTTTTGCCTTGCTCCCAACGTTCTTGACGTCCCCCCACCCAAAAAGTCCGGCTGGATCGGTTACAGAAGTTGGGTTGGCACCTGCGTAGCCGAAACTCGACTCGGTCCATTGAGGGACGCGCGCCAGCGGATCCCTGCTCGTAAACCCGCCTGTCTCCGGGTCCATGTACCGGGCCCTTAGGTACTGGAGCCCGGTCGCATCAGTCTGTTGGCCGGCGAAGTCGAACTCGTTGCTCAGCGTGCCGGTGGCGGTCGCCTTGCCGTAGACATCGTAGGTGTAGCCCTTCTGGACTGTGCCGGAGCTGTCGACGATGGCCATCGTGGAGCCCAGACCGTCCGCAAGGTAATAGAACCACACGCCAGACTGCTTCATTGCCGTCAGGCCAGCGCCGTAGAGGTACTGACTGCCGTCATCGAGGACCACCGGCAGGCCGCCCGCGATGTCCCAGGTGAAGGTCGTGGTGTTCCCGCCGGTGGTGCGGCTGTTGCGCAGGCCGTCGCCGCGGTAGGCAAAGGTCGTCGTCACGCTGTTGACCGTGGCCGAGGTCATGCGGTCCTCGTAGTCCCAGGCAAAAGTGTCGCTGCCCCGGTTCGTGAGGTTGCCGTTGTTGTCCCAGGCGTAGGTGATCGCCGAAGCGGGACTCGGAGGGGTGACTGAGGTGATACGGTCCCCGTCATCGTAGGCGTAGGCCGTCGTCCCGGCGGCATCCGCTTTCGTCGTGCGGTTGCCGAAGGCATCGAAGGCGTAGCTCGTGGTGCTCGGACCGGGGTAGGTAACCGAAGTCAGACGGTAGAGGTTGTCGTAGCTGTAGCTGTGCGTGCCCTGCTGGTCCACGCGCTGGGCGCGGTTGCCGACGTTGTCCAGGGTGTAGCTCGCCGAGGCCAAGGTGATCCCGCCCTTGACGTGGCTAATCGCCGTGAGGCGGTTCGCGTTGTCGTAGCTGTAGCTGCTCACAACGCCCGTGCCGCTGGGGAGGGTGGTGGTGGTCATCCGGTTCGCATCATCGTACGCGTAGCTGGTGGCGTTCGAGTTCCAGTCGGTGACAGTTGAGAGACGATTGGCGTTGTCGTAGGCGTAAGTCGCCTGGTTCGTGCCGCCCGGGTAGGTGATCGAGGTGCGGCGGCTGGCATCGTCGTAGCCGTAGGAGACGGTGCGCGACCCGGGGAAGGTGACCGAGGTGAGGCGGTAGAGAGCGTCGTAGCTGTAGGCTGTCGTGCCTGTGCCGTCGACCATCTGGGTCCGCGCGCCAGCATCCGGAAGGATGGTGCGCGCTCGGTCCATCATCTGTGCGAGGCAGCCACGTTCTGTCATCCGACCAGTCACCGGTCGTAAACCGAGGTGACCCCAAGCCTTTCCCGTTTTTGTCGATACCTTGGCTAAGCAGAACGTGCTGCAATTCAAGCAGATGGAGAACCGATGAAACGCTTAGCCCTTAGCTTGGTGGCTGCGCTCTCTATGGCCGCGGTCGCTACAACCGCCTTTGCGGCGGACACAGTCACGCAGGCCGTAACCGCCGGCACCCGCACGGCAAGCAACGCTAACCTGACGCTTCCCAGTGTGGCCTATGCGCATACAGCCCAGACATCGACTGGCAGCATGACCCTCACCGCCGATGATAGCACCGGCTCGGGCGCTGGCTGGAACGTCACGATCCTTTCGTCGGCGTTCGTCTACACCGGCGCGAACAGCGGCACGAACATCCCGGCCGCCAACTTCTCGCTTAGCTCCGCCGCTGCGCCAGTTATGACAGCCGGACAGGTGGTCGATGCCACGGGCGGCCCGAAGGTGCCCACCATCAGCCCGCTTGGCACTTTGGACACCGCCAGGAAGACCGTCCAGGCGAATGTTGGCTTCGGTCTAGGCACGTACACCCAGGCCCTCGGCGTTAGCCTTTCCATTCCTGCCCAGAGCAGGGTTGGCACCTATACCGGTACGCTCACAACGACTATCGCCGCAGCCCCGTAGTGCCGTAGTGCCGTTCGATTTCCGACCGCAATGAGGGATGCAGGCACTACTGCGTCCCTCTTTTCACGCCGATACACGTGAGCACGGGGGTGAAGTGCGCATGAAACGGCTGTCACTACTGCTGCTCCTCTTCGGCGGATTGCTGGGAACAGCTGCTGACTCAGCGTTCGCTGTTTCTTCGGCGAGTGTCGCCAATTTTGCCCTCCCAACCATCGTCTACTCCCACGCCGCCCAATCGAGCAGCGGGACGATGATGCTGACAGCGACGAATGATGCAGCCAGCGGGTTCAACGTCACCATCGTCGCCTCCAATTTCGCCTACAGCGGTCCCAACGCTGGCTCGGCAATCGCGGCCGCGAACTTTTCGATTGCCTCTGCGGCTACGCCTGTGATGACCGCCGGCCAGGCGGTCGATGCCACGAACGGTCCGAAGGTTCCCGCCGTCAGCCCGGTTGGCACGTTGGACGTCGCCAGAAAGACAGTGCAGGCGAATGCCGGTTTCGGTTTGGGCACATACACCCAGGCTCTGGGGGTCACGCTCTCGGTCCCAGGTCAGGCGCGAGCGGGGACCTACACGTCAACGCTCACAACCACGATTGCCGCCGCGCCATGACCTCGCCGCACGCAGTCGACAGGGTCAGCACCGCAAGGATACGGGTAACGGGAATGAGGACATGGTTTCTAAGGGTCAGCCTGCTTCTGCTCACCGTCGCGCTTGCCGGGTTCAGCGCCGTCCGGCCCAGCCTCGCTGACGGCCCTGAGCAGGTCAGCCTTGGCATCGCACCGCTCGAATACACAGGTCAGTATTTTGACCTGACGATGGCCCCCGGCGAGTCGCGCGCCCTCAAGGTCGAGGTCGCGAACCACGGCGCAAAGCAGATCGCCGCGCGCACCTACGCCGCGGGCGTCTACACCATCATCAATGGCGGATTTGGCGCACGGCTCGATGGCGAACCGGTCACCGGGACCACGAACTGGCTCGCATATCCCCCACAGACCATCGACCTGCCCGCGGGCAAGGGACTCACGCGCTCGTTTACGGTCACCGTCCCGGAAAGTGCCGAGCCCGGTGAATACATCACCAGCCTCGCTGTCCAGAACGCTGAACCAACCGCTGCCGGGAACGGCGGTGTGGTAATCAAACAGGTGCAGCGCCAGGTCATTGCCGTCGCTATCACGGTGCCCGGAGCGCGTACGCCGGCGCTGGTTATCGGCCCGGTCGGCCACAAATACCTTGCCTCGAAGTCGATCCTCTCCGCCATCCTCACAAATGCCGGCAACGTCAGGCTCAAGCCATCGGGAGAACTCGTGGTGTCCGAAAAGGATGGCCGCGAAATCAGCCGTGTCCCGCTCACCATGGACTCGGTCTATACCGGCGACACGACCAGCATCGAAGTCCCCTTCGAAAAGGCGCTCTTGCCTGGCGACTACCGTCTCACCCTCACCCTGAACTATGAGGGCGGGACGGCCAGCGCGGTTGGTGTGCCTTTGAACGTGCCCAAAGCCACGCTGGCTGAGGCAGCCGGCGCCCCTACCGACGCAAGCAAGTTTGCCACGGTCAACCAGCAGCAACCGGCGGCGCAAGCCGGCCTGGCTCCTCCTCGCGTCGTCATCGCCGGCGGCGCCGCGCTCGCGCTGATTGTAGCCCTGATCAACGTCCGGCTTCGGCGTCGCCGTTCAGCACGTCCTGGGCCCGTTGCGCCGGGCCTCACGCCACGCGGTGGCCCGGCGCCCGTCTCTCCGACAGGACTGTCGCGATTCGATGCATCCCGTGCGGCCAACCGCTCCGCGTCCGCTATTGCCCCAACTCCTTTGCGCTATCCGCTCGCCAGGGCTGCCGGCGAGGGAGAAGATACTCGCCCGGAGTCTTCGTCCTGGCCCAGCGGTTCCGCCTCCACCTCCAGTGAACCTTCGGACCGACTGCAAGACTCCGACGCTTCCAAGGGCGGGCGCTCCGACCACAATGTGCCGCCGATGAGCGGCAAGCAGAACGCAGCCAACGTCTCACGCCTGGGGCGCTTCTCCGGCCAGAAATGGGCGTCCACACCGCCGCCCCCCGACAACGATGCGGAACAGTAGCGTGGACGCTCATCATTGCTTCGCCTCCTCCGCCCGCCTCAGTCGGCTCGCCACCGCTGTCTCGCTCAACGCCACCTCAAACACCTTGCGCCTGGCCGTCGCGCCGGAGACCAGGACCACGTCACGCGCCGGGAGTCCGAGGGCGCGGGCGAGCAGCTTGACGACCGCGACGTTTGCCTCCCCTTCCGCAGGCGGCGCGGTTACGCGGAGGCGTAGCACGCCGTCGCCGTCGAAGCCGTCGATCCTGTCGCGCGCGGCGCGAGGGGTGACGCGGACCGTGAGGCGAGTCATGGCGGTAGCCTACGTCGGACTGGTTGGCGCAGCTTGACGGTGTCCGCCGAATACAGTGTCGTTACCACGATGGACGAACAACGGTTCAGAGAACTCGAAGACTCGCCGGCCCCTGAGACGGCAGAGGGACTGAAACGGCTCAACGGGGTGGCGCGTGGTGCGCTCATGGAAACGCTGGACCGGTTCGCACCTTCTGCCCTTGATGTTCGCCGCGCAGGTTCGTGGTCGCCGAAGGATCACGTCGCGCATCTCGTGGCCTGGGAGCGAATGATCGTGGCCACTGCCGGGGACCGCTCCGCCCACCAGTTCGCGGGGCTGGCGGCGGAAAGCTACTCGGGGCGAGACCTGAACGAGATCAACGATCTTTTGTTCGAGCGGAGCAAAGAAACGCCCTGGGACGAAGTCATGCGCGACTTCGACGCGGCGTACTCCGAAACGACCGCGCTGATCGAGACAATGTCCGACGCCACGCTTTCAGCACCTTGGGAAGAGGGCAGCCCTCACTCGGTAGCCCACCGAATCGCGGGCGATACGTTCCAGCATTACCTCGAACACCGCCGCTGGCTGAACGAAGCCCTGGGCTGATCGCGCCACTCTGTGTCGCGCCGTGCCGGTAGCATGTCGGCACGACCAAAAGGATTGTGCGTTAACTAGAACATCTGTTCCGCTTGTGCTACTATCCACGGCGCGAGCCCGCACATATCATTCGGGTCGTCAAGAACTACGGCGGGTGAGAGATGGCTGACAACGACCGCGCACGGGCGCTGGAACTGGCCCTGGGGCAGATCGAGAAGCAGTTCGGCCGCGGCGCCGTCATTAAGTTGGGCGAAAATAGCACCTTGCCCATTGAAGCGATCTCCACAGGTTCGCTCGCCCTGGACATCGCCCTCGGCGTGGGCGGCATCCCGAAGGGGCGCGTGACCGAAATCTTCGGTCCGGAATCTGCCGGGAAGAGCACGCTCGCACAGCACATCATGGCCGAGGCCCAGAAGAAAGGCGGGACAGCCGCCTACATCGACGTGGAACACGCCATGGACCCGGCGTACGCCCGCGACCTCGGGATCAATCTCGAAGACCTGCTGGTCAGCCAGCCGGACACCGGCGAGCAGGCGCTGGAGATAGTCGAGGCGCTGGTGCGCTCGAACGCTGTCGATGTGATCGTCATCGACTCGGTCGCAGCGCTAGTACCGCGCGCCGAGATCGAAGGGGACATGGGTGACGCCCACGTCGGCCTCCAGGCGCGGCTGATGTCCCAGGCGCTACGCAAGCTAACCGCGACGATTTCGCGCACCAGCACCTCAGTCATCTTTATTAACCAGCTGCGCGAAAAGATCGGCATCGTCTTTGGTAACCCGGAGGTGACTCCGGGCGGGCGCGCGTTGAAGTTCTACTCGTCCGTGCGCATCGACATCCGGGCGGTGGAATCGATCAAGAAGGGGACGGACGTGGTAGGCCGCCGGGTCCGCGCAAAAGTCGTGAAAAACAAGGTAGCCGCGCCATTTCGCACAGCGGAATTCGATATCATGTTTGCCATGCCGCGTGGAATCAGCAGGTCCGGAGATGTCGTTGATCTCGGCGTGGAGTACGCCGTCCTCACAAAGAACGGGGCGTTCTACAGTTTCGGCGACCTTCGCATCGGCCAGGGGCGCGAGAATGCCAAGACTTTTCTCGAAGACAACCTTGAGTTGCGAGACGAGATTGAGACCGAAATTCGCATCCAGGCAGGACTGCCAACAGCGCAACCTAAACCAACGGGAGAACCAGTAGCGGCGCGCTAGCCAGCGCCCGCACATGTATGGACGAACCTCCCAATACACCAGCCATCGTCGAAATCCGGAGCGTTGCGCGCGGTCGCCAGCGGCTGGTGGTGCTGACGGACGGCCGAGAGTTCATCTTCAGCGATGAGGCGTGCGAACGCGCGGCCGTGGCCGTCGGTGACGCGGCGACGGCGGCGGTACTCGAAACGCTGGACGGTGCCGAGCACCGGGTCAATGCGCATGAAGCCGCGCTGCGCCTGCTTTCGCACCGGGCGCGCAGTGAGACCGAGATGCGCACCCGCCTTGCGATGCGGGGCATCGAACCAGCGGCAGTCGTCGAAGAGATTCAGAGGCTCCAGCGCGCGGGCCTGTTGGACGACGAGAAGTTCGCACGCGCCTGGGTGGAGGATCGCCGCCGGTTGGCGCCCCGCGGCCGCCGAATGCTGCGCTACGAGTTGTTAGGGCGGGGGATTGAGTTAGCGGCCGTGGAGCAGGTCACGCAGGACATCGATGACCGCGAAGTAGCGATCCAACTGGCGCACGACCGGGCACGCAGGGCCTCCACCTCCAACTACGACAGTTTCGCGGCGAAAGTGGGCGGGTTTCTGCGGAGGCGTGGGTTCGATTACGACGTAACGGCTCATGCCACGCGGCTAGCCTGGGAGGCGACCCAGAAAGAGCAAGGCGGAGCAGCGGACGAGCCCCTGGACGGCGGTCCGTAGCGCCGGGACCGCCGTTCCCACGCGCGCCGCACGGAGGCTCTCCTTTGACTCGCTGCTTGGCACGAGAGTAGCATTCGTTAAGCCTCACCGGCTTTGCGCCGCGGGATTGATTACGCTTATGTCGCACGTTTCGACAACCTTGGAGAACTCAAATGCCGGCGGTAATTGCCATTATCGTCGGCCTCATCGTGGGATTGCTGGTCGGCGCGCTGGCGGGCTTTATGGCTCGCAAACGTTCCGATGGAACATCACTGCAACAGGCAGAGGAGCAGGCCAGCCGGATACTCGCTGAGGCCGAATCGCGTCAAAAAGAACTGGTGCTGGAGGCAAAGGAAGAGACCCTCACCCTTCGCAACAATGTAGAAACCGAAGTCAGGGAGCGGCGGACAGAAGCCGCCCGGATCGAGCAGCGACTAGCGCAAAAAGAAGAGAACCTGGACCGCAAGACGGAAGCGCTAGAAAAGCGCGAACAGGCAGTGCGAGAGCGCGGCGACCAGATAGACTCGCTGCGCGCCGAAGCCGAGGAGCTCCGCCACCGCCAGGCGACCGAGCTCGAGCGGGTGAGCAGCCTCACTATGGATGACGCGCGCGCGCAGCTGCTGGCGGCCGTCGAGATTGAGATTCGCGACGAAGCGAGCCGCAAAGTTCGCGAAATCGAAAAAGAGGTCGAAGCCACGGCCGGCATCCGCGCCCGCAAGATCCTTGCGACGGCGATCCAGCGGTACACCTCGGAGGTCACGGCAGAGAGCACCGTGTCCGTCGTCCAGATCCCGAGCGACGACATGAAGGGCAGGATCATCGGTCGCGAAGGACGCAACATTCGTGCCATCGAGGCCGCGACGGGCGTCGATCTGATCATCGACGACACGCCGGACGCCGTCACCGTCAGCGCGTTCGACCCGGTGCGGCGCGAGATCGCTCGCCAGGCGCTGACCATGCTGGTGCAGGATGGGCGTATTCATCCCACGCGCATCGAAGAAGCTGTGGCGAAGGCCAAGCGCGACGTCGAAGCGACGATGCAGGATGCGGCGGAGGCGGCGGCAATTGAGGCGGGCGTGCTCAACCTCCATCCCGAAGTGCTTAAGGTGTTCGGGCGGTTGCGCTATCGGACCAGCTACGGGCAGAACGTGATGCGCCACTCGATCGAAACCGGCCACATCGCGGCGATGATCGCCCGCGAGATCGGCGCGGACGCGGATGTCGCGCGCGCTGGCGGCTTCCTGCACGACCTCGGCAAAGCCGTTGACCACGAAGTCGAAGGCACGCACGCGATCATCGGCGCGGAGATCGCGCGCCGCTTCAAGGTGAAGGAGGCGATCGTCCACTGCATCGAAGCGCACCACGAAGAGGTGGAGCCGCGCACCGTGGAAGCGGTCATCGTGATGATGGCAGACTCAATCAGCGGCGGGCGGCCCGGTGCCCGGCGGGAGTCGCTCGAGGCCTACGTCCGTAGACTGGAAACGCTGGAAAACATCGCCAAGCAGTTCAAGGGCGTGGAGCAGGCGTTCGCTATCCAGGCGGGGCGCGAGGTGCGCATCATTGTCCGCCCGGAGCAGGTGGACGACCTGGAAGCGATGCGCATCGCGAGGGACGTTTCCCAGCAGATCGAAGAGACGATGGAGTACCCAGGCCAGATCAAGGTCACTGTGATCCGCGAGACGCGGGCCACCGAGATCGCGCGCTAACGGTGCGCATGCTCTTTCTCGGCGACATCGTGGGGAACTGCGGCCGCGATGCTGTCGTGCGGATTGTGCCGGAGCTGCGCGACGAACTTGCGCTGGATTATGTCGTGGCCAACGGGGAGAACATCTCCGGAGGCCGGGGCATCACCGAGAAGCACGCCGAACAGCTCTTTGACTGCGGGATCGACATCATCACGGGCGGAAACCACACCTTTCAGCACCGCGACGTGTATCAGTACCTGGACTCCACCGGCGGGATTACGCGGCCGCTGAACTACCCGCCAGGCGCGCCTGGGCACGGGGTCGCCGAAGCCGGCGATCTTACCGTGATCAACGTCATCGGCCGGGCGTTCATGGGCGCTGATTACGACGACCCGTTCCGCGCGGTGGACGAAGCAGTGAAGCAGGTGGGCGCCAACCGCTTCATCCTTGTGGACCTGCACGCTGAAGCGACGAGCGAAAAACAGGCGATGGGCTGGTTCCTCGACGGCCGGGTGACCGCGGTGGTGGGGACGCACACCCACGTGCCGACTGCGGACCACCGTGTGCTTCCGCGAGGCACCGCGTTCTGCAGTGATGCCGGCATGTGCGGCGCCCGCGACTCAGTGATTGGCGACGAGATCGAAGCGGTGCTCTCACGCTTCATCACGCAGATGCCAACGCGCCTCCCACCGGCGACCGGCGTTGCAAACGTCAACGGGCTGTTCATCGAAGCGGACGACGTGACGAAGCGCGCGACGACCATCGTGCGCTGTGACCGGGTGGTCTGCTGATGGCCATTGGCGACTTCCACTTGCACAGCACGGCCTCGGACGGCGTCCACACGCCAACTTGGGTTATGGAAACTGCCGCGTTGCACGGTGTGCGGACGTTGTCCCTGACGGACCACGATTCGACCGAAGGCTTTGCCGAGGCGAGCCAAGCGGCAGAGCGCCTCGGTTTGCGGCTGATCCCGGGGATTGAGCTGAGCACCGACCTCGGGAAATCGGACGTCCATTTGCTCGGCTTCGGGATCAACATCGCCTCGAAGCCGCTTCAGGAGTTCCTGTCGTGGCAGCGAGCGGGGCGGATCGGCCGAACGCACAAGATCGTGGAGATCCTTCGCGCCAACGGCATGCCGATTGAAGTTGACCGCGTGATGGAGATTGCGGGCGAGGCGACCGTCGGTAGGCCCCACGTGGCGCGAGCGCTGGTTGAACGCGGCTTCGTCGCCAGCGTGCAGGAAGCGTTCGACTTGTGGCTCGGCAACGGCAAGGCGGCCGACGTTAATCGCGAAAAGCTGGAACCCGCCGACGCGATCAAGACCATCCACGAAAACGGTGGTGTGGTGTTCGTCGCTCACGCGATCTACATCGGTGAGGACTATCCCGCGGCGGTGACGGAACTGGCTGGCTGGGGCCTGGACGGGATCGAAACGTTTTACAAGCAGTACGACCCGGAAACCGTCGAGAAGCATCGCACCCTTGCGGCGACGCTTGGGCTCGCCACCTCGGGCGGCAGTGACTACCACGGCCTTGGCAACCCCGACGACCGCGAGATCGGGGATATCCCGTTCCCGGACGAAGAAGTGCATCGCTTCGTGACGTTCCTCGAAGGGCGCGGCGCGAACACCGGTGCGAAGAGGGCCTGATGATCATCGAAGCCGACCAGATCGAGCAGATCATCCCGCACCGCTACCCGTTCCTGCTCGTTGATCGCATCATCGAGATTGAGGAAGGGCGGAGCGCGGTGGGGATCAAGAACGTGACCGCGAACGAGTGGTTCTTCGAAGGTCACTTCCCGGGCCGTAAAGTGATGCCAGGCGTACTCATCGTCGAGGCCCTTGCCCAGGTGGCCGCGGTATCGCTGCTGAAGGGCGTGGCGATGGCCGGGAAGACGCCGCTCTTTGGCGGCATCGAAAGTATGCGATTCCGCAAGCCTGTGGTGCCAGGAGACCAGCTCCGGCTCGAATTCACGCTGGACAAGATGCGCGGCCCGATCGGCAAAGGACGCGTCAAGGCGACTGTCGAGGGCAAGCTGGCGGCAGAGGGCGTGATCTCGTTTGCGCTGGTGGACCTGTCCGCCGAACTGCCCGAATAGCGGTGCCCCACGTCTTTACCTTCGGCGCGCTACGATCATCCACAGATGAACACGAAAGACCGAACGAGCGTGGATGATTTTTACGAGACTCTCCAGGTAGCCCCTTCGGCTGCGGCGGAGGTGGTGGAAGCCGCCTATCAGGGGCTCAGCAAGAAGTACGGCGCCGACCCAGATCCGGCCGTTCGAGAAAAGCGCCGGGACCTCGACCAGGCGTACGCCGTGCTTTCAAACCCCGAGCGGCGGGCGCAGTACGATGGGTCGCGCGGGATGAAGAGCGCACCCCCCGCAGTTTCGGCCAGTCCGCAGCAGCCCGGCGAAACGCCAACCACCTGGCCGAAAGGCGTTGTTTCCTGCCCCCGCGATCCGGGGGTACAGACGGCCTTGCGCTGCAGCCGTTGCGAAAAGCCGATCTGCCCAAAGTGCCTGATCCAAACGCCAGTAGGGGCGCGTTGCCGCGATTGCGCACGGATCGCGAAGTCACCTGTCTACACCATGACGAACGGGGTGATGGCGCGGGCCGCTACCGCGTCAGTGGTCGGCGGAGTGGCGATGGGGCTGATCTGGGGCTTCATCCTCCTGCCGTTCAGCGTCGGCTTCTTTTCGATCTTCGTAGGAGCGGGTCTGGGGTACGCATTTACGCGGATGATGGAGTTGGCCACCGGTCGCAAGCGAGGGCCGATGGTCGTGGGCTTTGCGATCTTCGGGATCGCCATCGCTTGGTCGATGCAGCTGCTCTTTGTGGACCCAAGGGTAGCGCTCTACGGCCTGGTGGCGGCGGGTGTGGCGATCTACTTCGCCTACCAGAACCTGCGCTAAACGACGAACGACATCCCGACGATGAAGGCGATGACCACGACGCCGATACCCAGCACGGTTAGAAGGTCCCGGTGGATGTGGCTGTAGTCCCTGGTGACATGGTGTTCGCGGTGGTGCTGCGTGGCGGCAGAGCGCACGCCCGCGGATTCGCCGAGGCTGGACCCAGTGCTGGTGCTCGTGGGCCGGGGAAGCGAGGCCGCGGGGGCGGCGCGGCGGCGGGCGCGGCGGGGCTGTCGTGCTGTCACGCCCACGATCCTATCGCGCGGCGCGCGAACGGCATAGCGAAGGCGATGATGGTTTGCCGGCGGGGTCCCGCGTTGGCCGGCGTGGCCCTAACCCACCTGGAGGGTACGGCCAAGGTCTGAAGCGTAGGCGCCGAAATCATCGACATCGCGGGCGGTGATCGTCACGGTGAGCGGAATGGTGCCGAGTTCGTTGTAGCGTAAGGCGATCTCCCAGCGCGCCCAGGTCTTCAACAGCTCTAGCTTTTCCACCTGGCCGATGCGCGCACGCGCCATCTGAGCCGCCAGTTTGCGGTGGGCGTCCTGAGAGATCATGACGGTGACATTAGACATGCCCATCCGCCCACCATCGACTTTGAAAACGAGCCTGTGGAATCCGGTGCCGCCGGTCATGATTTCAGACGACATGAGGACCGCGCGGACGGGCGGCGCGCTACTCATCTAAATGGTCCTCGAAAGGCTTCACCCAACCATCATCGTCAACCACACCGGAAAGCTGTAGCGCCAGCTTCCTGCCGCGCGTACCGACGAAGCCGGCGAAACGCTCGCAGTTGCCGATCATCACGCGCACAGGTTCGTCTACCTCCCGCTCGAGCAGGATGACGTCCCCGGGCTGGAGGTTGGCGATGTCGCCAGCATCCACGCGGGTGTGCCCAAGCATCGCGCGCATCAGCACGTTCATCGGCAAGAGCTGTTCGGATTGGACGCGCGCCTCTTCGCTGAGCAAGCGGTTCGGCCGGTTTTCGAAGAGACTCTGGCCGGTAAGCTTCGGCAGGATCTGTTCAAGGATGGTAAGCGGAAAGCAGAGCGAGATGCCGCCGATCTGTTCGGCGAAGCGCATTTCGTACCAGGCGGTAATGACGAATTCAGGGGGCGGGATGGCGTGGAGGACTTGCGGCCCGGCGGCGATCTCGGTCACGTCCGGCACCAACTCGGTGACTCGCGCCCACGGTTCAATGAGCGAACGGGCGATGTCCATGCCGATGTGGCGGATGAGGGCGATTTCAATGTCCGTCAGGTCACGGTTCATCGCCTTCGCGCTGCGCTTGCCCTTGCCGCCGAGGAGGCGGTCGATAATCCCGAAGGCGACGTCCATCCCGAAGGCCGCGACTGCGTAGCCCTGGAGCGGGTTCATATCGATGGTGACCACGATCGAGGACGTCCCGATCTGGGTGACGTACTCCTCATAGATCCCGCGCTCCAGCGCGCTCAAGCGCGCTTCGACAGGCGCCCGAAGACGCCCGGAGAACGAGGCGGCCAGCGTTCCAGCGACGCCCTGCTGAATGATCTGAAGCCCGCGGATCTGTTCTTTCGAAAGCTTTTCAGGATGGCGAAAGTCGTACGGTTTGACCCGCCTGGCGGATTCCTTTCGCAGTTGAGGGGCGACAGCAACGAATGAGTCCGGCCCAGCATAGCTGGCATCGGCGTTCAACAACGCGTCGATTTCGCGCTGACTCAGGACGGCGTTTTCAGCTCCCACCCGTACCTCCCGTGGTGCCACCAGTCTCTCTAGAAAACTATCGGCAGCCTATGGGAGTCTCCCCCTATCTCGCCGGGCGGCGCTCCCTCGATCCCCTCGGAGGCATGAGGGAGTTTCCCACGGGCATTTGGGGCGTTGCCCACTAACGCCGGGAGAGGGTTGCTCCGTAGCCTAGTGCAGCCGCCGGTCACCTCCTTGTGACCGCTACGCCAGGAGGATTCCGCCGATGGCCGCCAGGTCAAACGATCAAGCCCCGCTGTCTGATTCACGCCCTGGCCGAGAGGAGCATGTCGTAATCTTCCGCCTCGCTGACGAGTTCTACGCGCTCGACATCCAGTCCGTCCAGGAGATCGTGAGAATGCAATCCATCACGCCGATTCCCGGTTCGGACCCATGGGTCGAAGGAATTACGAACCTCCGCGGACGGGTCGTGCCGGTCATCGACTTGCGGCGCCGCTGCAGAGTGGCGACCAACGAACACACCGCGGAAACGCGCATCGTTGTCGTCGGCAGTCCCAATGGAATGGTTGGCTTCATCGTTGATGCGGTGTCCGAAGTGCTGCGCATCCCTGCCGACCAGGTGGAACGTCCGAATAGCATTGTGAGCGTCGCTGAGAATACCTACCTGCGTGGCGTCGCGAAGCTCAACGACCGGTTGGTCGCGCTGATGGACCTCGATGGCCTGCTCTCGGGCGCCGTTAGCGGCACAGAGTCCGGCGCAGCCGCCGCCTAGCCCAGATTCGCATCGAGGCCCGCGGTGCGGTCCTTCCACTATCCAGCGAGGAGTCCACTGGGCATGGCACTGGGAAATCGCCTCCAGTTCGACCTGGACGACGAAGACATCAAGCTGTTCTCCGAGGAGGCCGAGGAGCAGCTCGAACTCCTCGATACCAGCCTTGTGCAGCTTGAAGGGGAGCCGGATCCGGAGCTGGTCCAGAAGGTCTTCCGCGCTGCCCACACCCTCAAGGGATCAGCGGCGACGATTGGCCACAAGAAGATGGCCGGGCTGACACACGCCATGGAGACGGTGTTGGATGCCCTTCGCCAGGGCGAGAAGCAAGCGACCACCCAGATGGTGGACGCGCTCCTTGCCGCTCTCGACGCCCTGTGCATCCTCGCCCACGAAGTGGTGACGCGAATCGACGCCGGCGTTGATACGTCGCCGCTGGAGGCGAACCTCCACGCGGTCCTCGAAGCCGGCGACCGCGTCGTCAGCGCGACAGCCGTGGCGGAGAACACTGGCGCAAGCTATCTGATGACACCGGAGGCGATCGCCGCGGTTCACGCCGAACTTAAGGACGGAGAGACGGTCTTCTTCGCCGAATTCGCAATCGACACCGATTGCCAGCTCCCTTCAATCCGCTGCTACCAGGTCCTGCAAGAACTGGACGAACTCGGCGCAGTCCACGCCAGTTGGCCGGAACGCGCCTCGGTCGAAGCCGGGGCGACCGAGTTCTCGCTCGTTTGCATCTTCGCCAGCAGTCACGCCGAAGAGCAGCTGAAGTCTGCGCTGGAGAACGTCTCGGACGTGTCGACATCGCTCCGCATCCTTTCGATCGACGAGCTGAGCGCGCCGATCACCGTTAGCGGCGCTCCCCCCGTGCCCAAAGACACAAGGCGGCCGAGTCTCACGCTCGTCGAAGAAAGCGACAGGAGTCCCGCGCCCGCGGACGCCGCCAGACCGAAAAAGCCGGCTGCGCAGTCCGTGCGAATCGATGTCCAGCGCCTGGACGGGCTCATGAACCTCGTCGGCGAGTTGGTGATCGACCGCACACGGCTGCAACAGGTGCGGCAACAGCTCACCGGCTTGCTCAAGTCCGCCAACCTTACGGAACTATCAGACAACTTCGAAGAGACCACCACGCACCTCGCGCGCGTCACCGACAAGTTGCAGGAAGAGATCATGCGCAGCCGCATGCTGCCCGTGCGTTCGGTGTTGACACGGCTGCCGAGGCTTGTCCGTGACGTGGCGGCGAAGTGCGGAAAAAAGGTGGAGCTGACCACCGCTGGTGAAGAGACGGAGCTGGACCGCTCGGTGATCGAAGAGATCTCTGACCCGCTGGTGCACATCTTGCGCAATGCCGTTGACCACGGGATTGAGACGCCGGAGGAGCGCCGCGCCGCGGGGAAGCCTGAAACTGGCGTTGTTTCGGTCACCGCCTGGAACCAGGAGACCTACATTTACCTCTCGGTCAAAGACGACGGCGAGGGGATCGACACCGCCACGTTGCGCCGCAAGGTCGTTGAAAAGGGGCTGCTTTCACGAGAGATCGCGGAAAACGCGACCGAGGAGCAGGTGCTCCAGTACATTTTCTTCCCAGGCCTTTCGACAGCGAAGACGCTGTCGGACGTCTCCGGCCGAGGTGTTGGTATGGACATCGTGCGCACGAATATCGAGCGTTTGAACGGACAGATCACGCTGAAAAGCACGAGAGGCGAGGGGAGCGAGGTTGTCATTCAGCTGCCGCTCACGCTTGTCACGACGAAGGCCCTGATGGTGATAGCGAACGACACCGCGTACGCCATCCCGCTCGTTTCGGTGACCGAGGTGCTGGCCGAACACAACGCGGACCTCGATTCCGTAAACGGCCAACGGACGCTTCGCCTGCGAGGGCAATTGCTGCCGATGGTGGAGCTGGCGACTGCGCTGGGCGATGCTCGGCCGCGCCGCCTGGTGGCGACGAGGTTCGTGGTTGCAGCAAAACACGGCGAGCGGCGGGTGGCCTTTGTGGTGGACCAGCTGCTCGGCGAACAGGACGTGGTAGTGAAATCGCTGGGCGAACTTGTGGGCAACCACAAGGGGCTGACCGGCGCAACCATCCTCGGGGATGGCACCCTCGGGCTCATCGTGGACACTGCAAGCTTGATTAACGAACAGGCGCGGATAGCCGTTTCGGCTTGAGGCGATTCCGCTCCTTATTTTTGGAAGGACGAAACCATGCTTGATTCCGCAGCACGGCTTGTTGAGGCTCTTACGGTGGTCGCCCGGGACGGCGCAATCCGCGCCGGTCGCGGCCTCAGCGGCCTCATGGGTCAGGACATCGTGATCCACGTGCCCAGCGTCCGCACGGGCACGAAGGCGGACGCCTGCGATGCAGTCGGAGGCGACGAGAGTATCGTCCTCGGCGCCTATCTTTCCATCGCGGGAGACATCACCGGGCACGTGATGCTGCTGTTCCCGGTGGCGCGCGCATTGGAGTGCGTTGACCTGATGTGCGGTCAGGCGGCGGGTACCACCACGGAACCGGACGAGTTCGCGCAGTCCGCGATCGGGGAGCTTGGCAATATCGTCGGTTCGGCGTTCGTAAATGCGTTGGCAGATCGCGTCAACCTCAGCCTCCATCCCAGTCCGCCGACGATCGTCAACGACATGGCGAGCGCCCTGGTCGAATCGATTTACGCTGAAATGCTCTCGGAGGGAGCCGAAGTAGTGATGATCGACACCGTTTTCGAGGACCGAAGCGGCAAGACGGCTGGTCTCCTGATCGTCGCCCCGGACCCGGCCTGCCTGGGCCGGATCGAAGGTTTGGCGGCATGACCTCACCGCCTCCGAGCGCCCGGCGCGTGTCGGTCGGGATCGGCCAGATCGCGATCAGCCAGGACCCGAACGAAGTGCTCGTCGCCTACGGGCTGGGTTCGTGCATTGGCGTCACGGCCTTCGATGCTCAGGCAAAGTTAGGTGGGATGGCCCACGTCCTTCTGCCGGATTCCGCGGGCAAAGCGGCCGACCCACGTGAGCCGGCACGCTTTGCCGACACGGGCATCGACCTGCTGATCAAGAGGCTCTGCGAGGGTGGGGCGCTCCCCCGCCGGCTGGTCATGAAGCTGGCCGGAGGGGCGGCCGTGCTGGGGCCAGCGAGCGCTGAAAAGTTCAAGATCGGCGAGCGAAACGCCGAAGCTATCAGGGAACGTTTGAAGCAGCACGGCATATCGCCGTCCGCGGTAGACGTGGGCGGGACGCGGGGCCGCACCCTCGAAGTCTTCGTTGGGACCGGTAAGACATTCGTACGCACCGCGGCCGCACCCGCCAGCGAACTGTAGGAGGCCCAGTTGGCCACAATTCTCGTAGTTGATGACGCAGCGTTCATGCGGATGCGCATGTCGAAGATCCTTTCCGAAGCTGGCTACGACGTGGTCCAGGCCGAGAACGGCCTGGATGCCATTGAGAAGTACAAGGCCAAGCGCCCGGACGCCGTGTTGATGGACATCACGATGCCAGAGATGGACGGCCTGACTGCCCTCAAGGCGATCAGAGCGCTAGACCCCTCCGCTCGCGTGGCGATGGTGACGGCCCTTGGGCAACAGCAGATCGTCCTCCAGGCGGTGAAAAGCGGCGCAAAAGACTTCCTGGTAAAGCCCTGCGATGGCGACCGTGTGCTGGCGGCCGTCAGCAGGCTCTGCGCTTAAGGAGCGACCGCGTGGCGTTGCCGCTGCCATCCACCAACCGCCAGATCCGCGTGCTGATCGTCGATGACTCCGCGTTCATGCGGACGGCCATGGATCGGCTGATCTCGGCGATTCCGGGGATGATCGTCGTGGGGACAGCCGGGGACGGCGTCGAAGGCATCAAACAAGCGCTCAAGCTGCGCCCTGACGTGATTACGATGGACGTCGAAATGCCGCGCATGGACGGCGTGACTGCGGTGAGCGAGATCATGCAGACGATCCCGACGCCGATCGTGATGGTCAGTGCTCTCACCTCGGCGGGGGCGGACACCACGTTGCGCGCACTTGAAGCGGGCGCGGTGGAGGCGATCACCAAGCCGAACGGTCTGAGCCGCAACCTGGCCAACGTGGTCGACAACCTCGAGGAAGCGATCCAGCGCGCGAGCCATGCCCGCGTCCACCGCCGCCGTCCCCTGCCGCCCACTGCGCCGCGCCCAGCGGCGCCGAATCCAGCCACTGGCGGTCGATTCGTGGCGTTGCAGTTGCTGGTCATCGGCTGTTCCACGGGAGGGCCGCCCGCTCTGACTGAAGTTGTCCCCAAGCTGTCCGCGGATCTGAATGCTGGAGTCCTGATCGTGCAGCACATGCCAGCAGGCTTCACCGGGGCGCTCGCGCGGCGGCTGAACACCCTTTCGTCACTCGAGGTCTCCGAAGCCGTCGAAGGCGAACTGGTAGTCGCCGGGCGGGTGCTGGTTGCGCCGGGAGACTTCCACATGGTGGTCACTCGGGACAGGCGGATTCATCTCCACAAAGACCCGGCGCTTCATGGCGTGCGCCCGAGCCTTGATGTGACGCTGAACTCCCTGCCAGAGACGTATGGCGCGAACGTGGCCGTCGCCATCCTCACGGGGATGGGGAAGGACGGGGCCGAGGGCGCGGCGCGGGTGGAGCAGGCTGGCGGCAAGGTGATCACGCAGGACGAAGCAACGTGCGTGGTCTACGGCATGCCGCGGGTGGCGAAAGAGAAGACGCAACACGCCACCGAGCTTCCGTTGGACCGCATCGCCGATGCGCTTTCGCGGGCGCTGCCAACATTGCGAGAGGCGCGATGACTGCAATTGAACCAGTAGACCTCCAGTGGCTGGCGTTCCGTAAGGTGCTCGAACGGGCGATCGGTGTGCCACTTGGCCCCTACAAAGAACCGCAGATGAAGCGTCGCCTGGCGAGCGTTATGACGCGCCGAGGGATCGCCGGTTGGCTTGAGTTCGGCAAAGCCATCGCCGCCGACTGCCAGCTGCTCGCGGATGTCCGCGATACGCTGACAATCAACGTGAGCGAGTTCTTTCGCCAACCCGACCGCTTCAACGAACTTCAGATGACGCACATTCCCAAACTGCTGCAGGAGCGGAAAGCGCTGAAGTTCTGGAGCGCCGGCTGTTCGATCGGTTGCGAGCCCTATTCCCTGGCGATGATCCTCAACGAAGTTGACCCGAACGGCGCCCACCAGGTGATCGCCACCGACATCGACCTTCCGATCCTGAACCGCGCCCGCGAAGGCACTGGCTACTTTCCCGGCGAAGTGCGGTCGATCCCTTTAGCTCTGCTGAGGAAGTACGTTGAGTTCGACGGTTCGACCTACCGCGTTGTTGAGAGCCTGAAGCGGCGAATCCAGTTTCGACGCCAAGACCTGCTCAGCGACCCGTACCCCACGGACCTTGACGTGATCCTCTGCCGAAACGTGGTTATCTATTTCACTGAGGAAGCGAAACGGGTGATCTACAGCCGCTTTGCGAAGGCGCTCCGTCCAGGCGGGCTGCTGTTCATTGGCGGGAGCGAGATGATCATGCGATCGAGCGAGATCGGGTTTCGGGCCTCGGGCACGAGCATGTACCAGAAGGCCGGGTAGCCCTCCAAAACCCTACGACTCGTACGAGCGCCCTGGCTCACGCGGCTCGGGGACAACCCGCTTCGTGACCCAGTAACAGACGATCGCACAGGCGATGCCGACGGTCAGGTCAGCGATGTAGTGTTCGGCCAGGTAGAGCAGGCTGAAGCCCATTAGCGCGCTGTACGCCAGCAGCCCCCAGGCTAGCCGGCGGTAGTGTTCCCGTGCCCAGAGGTACATCGCGAAGGTCACACCCATATGGATCGACGGCATCGCCGCCACCGAGTTGGGTTCGCCGAGCGAGGCGTAAACTGTCTTGTACGTCTCCGCGTTCACGCGGCCACCGACGAAGTCCATCACGCGAAAGACGCCGGGAAGTTGACCGGCCTGGCCAGCGAGCCACGGAGGCGTGGTTGGAAGCAAGAAAAAGAGCGCGAGTCCGAGGTACATGGTGCCAACAATGAGTACGGTGTAGCGCGGGAACAGTTCCCGCCGCCACAAGAAGATGGCGATCGCGGCGAGATGGGGCGCCACGAAGAATGACCAGTGAACCTGCACCGTGAAGAAGTCCAGGGGAGTTAGCCGGCTCGGAGAAAACAGGCGGTCCTGAAGCCAGACCACCGGGTCGGTGCCGAAGAAAAGGAACTTGTCGATGTCAATGACGTAAACGGTGCGCACCGGGACCAGCGTTTCATCCGCGTAGGCGCGAAGCAACGTGTAGAGGAAGATTCCGGCTACGTAGGCAAACCACCACCGCCGGACTCGGGACCGGCGCACTTCGGGAGCCCACGCCACCAGAGTCACCGCAACGAGGACGAATCCGACCCACATGTGGTCCTGCCAGAGCTTCGTCGCGACGGTTGCGGCCATGGCCAGTAGGAGGGTGATCTGGGTGACGAGGAGGGCTCTGCCACCCGCGCCGCGCTCGACTTGCGATGGTTCAGCAGCGACAAGCGGCTCCGCGGATTGAGGGGCGAGATATGCAGGAGGGGCGGTCATGCGCACCCGATCGTAGCCGCCCGAGGGCGCTGACGGAAGAGACAAAGTATGGCACTCTTTCATTAACGGCCGGACAGCGTCGGCCGTTTCCGAGGAGAGATGCGCCGCTTCGTTTTCGGACTCATCATCACCTGTATCTGTGCAGGCTTGCTATTCCGGCTCATTGACCGCTCGGCTACCGCCGACGCACTGCGCGGAGCGGATCCCAGGTTCGTCGTCCTGGCCATCACAAGTCTCATGGTCTCCATTGGCGCGAAAACGATTCGCTGGCGGCTGCTGCTGCCGTCGCAGTCGGCGGTCACCACGCCCCGGCTGTACCGCATCCTGCACATCAGTTTTCTGCTCAACAACGTGCTTCCCGCCCGGCTGGGGGACGTTGCAAGGGTGGCGCTTACTTCGCGCCAACCGGGTTTGCGCTCGGGTCACGTCGTCTCGTCGCTGTTGACCGAGCGGGTGACCGACTCGGTCACGTTGGTGGCTGGATTCATTCTCGTCAGCCCCTTCCTACCGATCCCGGATGACTACTTGCCGTGGCTACACGCGGCCTGGTTTACGCTTGCGGTTATGCTGGCTGCCGTGATCGTGATGGTGGTCAGTCATCGGAAACTGGCCAAACTCGGGAGGCGCTTTTCGCTGGGGAGGTTCGTGCCGGGCAACGACCGCGTCAAGGCGGAAGCCGTTTCGTTCCGAGAAGGGTGGCGGCAGCTGTTTTCGCGGCAGCACGTGTTCCGCATCTGGGCATGGTCCTGGACGGCGTGGCTCGGCGCCTTCGCCATCAACTACCTGCTGATGCGGGCGCTCGATATCGACGCCCCGGTGACGGTGGCGGTGCTTCTGACCTGCACAACCAATCTGGCGATGCTGGTGCCTTCGTCTCCCGGCTACATTGGCGTCTTCCACGCTGCCGCCACGCTCTCGTTGGCGCCATTCGATATTGGCGCCAGTCGCGCGCTGAGCTTCGCGATCCTCGCCCATTTGGTGAATGTCGTGCCGGTCAGTCTGCTCGGCGCGAGCTTCCTACTGCTGGGGCGCGAATCACTCAACCTGAACCTGGGGTTGCTTCGCCGCAAGCCGCAGCTGGCGGCCGCCGAGGGAGCGCCCGAGGGCTAGCCGCTATTCGTCTTCGTATTCGAAGGGGCGCGCGGTGCGACCGTAGCGTCCAGCGATCTCGTGCAGCCAGGCCGTACGCGCCGGGTGGACCTGGTCCCATTGGAATCGCCACGTCCAATTGCCCTCCGGTTCACCGGGCCGGTTCATGCGCGCTTCGTTTCCCAGTTGGAGCACATCCTGCATCGGGATGATCGCGAGGTCGGCCACCGATTCGTACACCAGCCGGACCAGCTCACTGACGATGTCCGAGCCGTCGCGGCCGAGGTAGCGAAGGACGTTGCCGCGTTCGTGGTCAGACAGTGACCTGAACCATCCGAGCGTTGTGTCGTTGTCGTGCGTGCCGGTGTAGGCCACCAGGTTTCGGGCGTGGTTGTGTGGCAGATAGGGATTCCGCCAGTCGTCCCCAAAAGCGAACTGAAGGACGGCCATACCTGGATAGCCCAGCCCGTCACGCAGCGCGCGCACGGCCGGAGTGATGATCCCCAGGTCCTCGACGATGATAGGAAGTTTGCCGAAACGTGCTTCAAGGCTGTCAAAGAGGCCTCGGCCGGGCCCCGGATTCCAAGCGCCGTTGACCGCCGTCAGTTCGTCGCCAGGGATCTCCCAGGCCGATTCAAAACCGCGGAAGTGGTCCAGGCGCACCGAATCGACCATTTCGAACGCCCGGCTGAGCCGTGCCGCCCACCACTGGTAGTCGGTCATATGCGCTTGTGCCCAGTCGTACACAGGGTTGCCCCAGCGCTGGCCCGTGCTTGAAAAGGCGTCCGGTGGTACGCCGGCGATGACCAGCGGGTTGGCTTCATCGTCCAGTTTGAAAAGCTTGGGGTTGGCCCAGACGTCCGCGCTGTCGCGGTCTACGAAGATCGGGATGTCGCCGATAATCTGGATGCCGCGCTCGTTCGCGTAGGACCTGAGGAACGCCCACTGGCGTGAGAAACAGAGCTGCAGGAACTCGTGGTACCGGACGTCCGTGTGCAGGGCTAGTGGGACGCCCTGTTCGCGCACCGTTGCGGCGGAGCGGAGCTCCTCAGGCCATTCCCACCAGGGTACGCCGAGGGAAGCGCGCAGTGCGGCGAACGTGGCATACCCGGAGAGCCAGGCGCAGTTGGCGCGGAACGGCTCGAGGTGCGCTTCGCCGCCCTCGGCCATGAAAGCGTCGAAGGCCCGCCGCAGGAGTGGCTCGCGAGACTCGGTACGCTCGGAATAGTCAATGCGGTCGCTGGCGCCAGGGACGTATGGCAGGTCATCCAGCCCGGCCAGCCAACCCCGCTCGCGCAGTTCTTCAAGCGAAAGCAGCATCGGGTCACCGGCGAACGCTGAGCGCGAAGCGTACGGGGAGTTCCCCGGCCCGGGCGGACCGATTGGCATGATCTGCCAGGCCGTCTGACCAGCGGCGTTGAGGAAATCGACGAAGCGGTACGCCTCGGGGCCGAGGCCAGCGGTGCCGGGTAGGGAAGTGGGGTGGAGCAGCACGCCCGCGCGCCGGGGGTTCCTCGTCGTCTGGCCAGTGTCAGTCATCGGCATGTGCTCAACTCTTGGCAGTCCCTCGCCCCGGCGCTTGGGAGGTCATTCGTCCGCCAGCCCGCCCATAGCACAAGGTCGCCGGACGCGTTGCTCACTCCCGTGCACTGCGCATCGATTCTCTTGCCTTGGCGGCCACGTTCTCCTTTGTGAAACCGAACTTTTCGAACAGCACCGGCGCAGGGGCCGAGGCGCCGAAGTGATCGATCGCTACCTGTTCGCCGAAATCGCCCGTGTAGCGGTGCCAGCCCTGGGAGACCCCGGCCTCCACGCTCACGCGGGCGCGGACCGCTGGCGGTATGACGCCCTGCCGGTACTCGTCTGGCTGGGCATCGAAGATCTCCCAGCATGGCATGCTCACGACCCGCGTGCCTACGCCCTCGGCGGCGAGCAGTTCGCGCGCGGCGAGAGCAACTTGCACCTCGGAGCCGGTGGCGAGGATCACGACGTCCGGGGTGCCCTCGGTATCGGCAAGGATGTAGCCGCCCCGGCGCGTGCCAGCTTCGATCGCCGCGCTGCCGTCCATCGTCGGCACGGTCTGGCGAGTGAGCATGAGCGCCGTGGGGCCGCTCCCTTCGATCGCAATCTTCCAGGCGGCGGCCGTTTCATTGGCGTCCGCCGGTCGAATCACGCAAAGGCCTGGCATGGCGCGCAAGGACGCGAGATGTTCAACGGGCTGGTGCGTGGGGCCGTCCTCGCCCACACCTATGCTGTCGTGGGTGAAGACGAAGATGGAGTGCGCCTTCATGATCGCGGCGAGGCGGACCGAGGGGCGCATATAGTCGGAGAACACGAGGAACGTGCCGGAGTATGGGATGAGCCCGCCGTGCATCGCCATGCCGTTGACGATGTTGCCCATGGCATGCTCCCGTACGCCGAAGTGGATGTTTCGACCGTCAGCCTCGCCCGCCCCGAGGTCACCGTAGCCGTTGAGCTGCGTGTTGTTCGAGGGTGCGAGGTCGGCCGAGCCGCCGACCAGTTCAGGGAGGCTTGCAGCGATGGCGTTCAGTACCTTGCCGGAAGCGGCGCGCGTGGCCATGGGGCCGTCCGCCGCGCTGAACGAAGGGACCGCGGTCTCCCAATCCGAGGGGAGCGCGCCGGACTGGACGCGACGAAAGAGCGCGGCATCTGTCGGGAAATCGGCTGCGTAAGCCTCGAAGCGCGCGCGCCAATCGGCTTCCGCCTCCTTCCCCCTGGGCACGGCTTTGCGAAATTCGGCGAGTGCTTCCTCGGGGACGAAGAACGAGGAGTCTTCAGGCCAGTCGAGAGCCTTCTTCGTGAGCCGCACTTCGTCCTCGCCAAGCGGATTGGAGTGGGCCTCGGCCGTGCCGGACTTGTGCGGGCTGCCGTAGCCGATGATTGTCTCCGCAACGATCAGGGAGGGACGCTGCGTCTCGTTTCTTGCGCGTTGCAGGCCTTCGAGGACCTCGTTCAGGTCGTTGCCATCGACGTAGGTGACGTGCCAGCCGTAGGCCTCGAAGCGTTGGCCCACGTCCTCAGTGAAGGCCAACGATGTCCCGCCTTCGATCGTGATGTGGTTGTCGTCGTACAGGTAGATCAGCTTGCCGAGCCCGCACGTCCCGGCGAAGGACGCCGCTTCCGAAGAAACTCCCTCCATCAGGTCGCCGTCGCTACAGAGGCCGTACGTGTAGTGGTCGACGATGGTGTGGCCGGGCTTGTTGAACTGCGCGGCAAGCCGCCGTTCGGCGAGCGCCATGCCAACACCCATCGAAAAGCCTGCCCCGAGCGGCCCGGTAGTGATCTCCACGCCCGGCGTTTCGAACGATTCGGGGTGACCGGGTGTGCGGCTCCCCCACTGACGGAACTGCTTTAACTCGTCCAGTTGAAGGTCGTAGCCGGTGAGCGCGAGGAGGCTGTAGAGCAAGAGCGAGGCGTGGCCGGCCGAGAGCACGAAGCGGTCGCGGTCCTCCCATTTGGGGTTGGCCGGATTGTGCTTGAGGAAGCGCGACCAGAGGGCGTAGGCGATCGGCGCGGCGCCCATGGGCGTGCCCGCGTGGCCAGACTTGGCCTTTTCGACCGCATCCACGGCCAGGGTGCGGATGGTGTTTATGCAAAGCTGATCAATGTCGGTGGCCACGGTTGCCAATGCCAGGTGCTCCTCGGGATTGGTGTGCCGCCCGATAGGCCCAATAGTGTCTCGCGAACGTCTCACAGGCCAGCGCCGGCATACGCGTGGCGCTGGAAGAATCGTATCAATTCGAGCCCGTCGAGCCCGCCGCCGTGGGCGGACAGGCTCACGCCGGTACAGCAAAAAAGGCGTGACACGACCGCGTCACGCCTCTGGCTTGAATCGACGGAGCGACTACGCGGTCTTGGCGAGCGTGCGGAGGCAGCGCGTGCAGATGTTCACGCGGTGCCAATCACCAGCGACGAAGACGCGCTGCTTGGCCACGTTGGGGCGGAAGAAGCGGCTCTTCTTCGGAGCCTTGCGTTCCCAGCGCCCGCTGTGTTTGTGCCGGATATGCCGGCCGAATTGCGTTGTCTTGCTGCAGATATCGCAGGCGCCACTTGCCATGCGTGATGGTTCCTTACGTGAGAGAATCGAACGCTGATGGTAGCACTCGAATGCGTTAACGGCCAAACTCACGCGGAGTGTGCACCACGTTGAGGCCAGCGATCCCGGGAACTGAGCTGCTCGACGGTTCTCAACTTCGCACCATCTTTGTGGCTGCTGCCGGGCACCTGCGCGACAGCTCCAAGGCGATCGACGCAATCAACGTTTATCCGGTGCCTGACGGCGACACCGGTTCAAATATGTCCGCCACCCTGAGCGAAGCGGTCGAACGGACGCTGACGCTGGGCGACCGGCCGGCGGTGGCCGAAGTACTGACAACGCTGGCGAAGGGCTCGCTTTACGGGGCGCGCGGCAACTCTGGGGTCATCCTTTCCCAGGCGTTGCGGGGATTCGCGGCAGGGGTTGGCGAGCGGACGCTACTGGACGCCGAGGGCCTTGCTGCCGGCCTGGCGGCAGCCGCCGAGGGTGCGTACGCCGCCGTAACCAAGCCGCAGGAGGGGACGATGCTCACCGTCCTCCGGGCCGCCGCCGAGCGGGCCAAGGCGATCTCGGCGGGACTCCCGAGGGACGGCCGAGAGGTCCCCTGCAGGGGCGTGTTGGAAGCGGCCACAGAGGCGGCGGACCTGGCGGAAGCCGCGACGATCGATCAACTCGCGGCGCTGCGCGAGGCGGGAGTGACCGACGCTGGGGGCGAAGGGATCTGTGTGATCCTTCGCGGCCTGACGGCGGCGATCCGCGGCGAACTGCCAGCGCCATCGCTCATGCCCAGCCGACCGATCGCCTCGCTCAACGGCCATAGCGCGGACGCGTTCGGCTTCTGCACTGAGTTCATGCTCGAATCGGCGGGCGAACTCCTGAACCTGGCCGCGGTTCGTTCGCTGGCCGGAGCCGAGGGCAACACATCGGTCGTGGTCGTTGGCGACGAACAGGCGGCCCGAATCCATGTACACACTGCTTCGCCGCAACCGGTAATCGATGGCGCCGGCACATTTGGCCGCGTGTCGCGAGTGAAGATCGAGGACATGGGCGCCCAGTACGCGCGCTTCACGAAGACCGGCTCGGGCGCAGGCAAGCGGGTTGCCGTGCTGGCGGTGAGCCATGGCAAGGGTTTCGATGACATTTTTCGCAGCTTGGGCGCGGCCACTACAGCCCTCGGAGAGGTTACCAAGCCACCTGCTGGCGAGATCGCCGCGGCAGCCGATGCCCTTCGCACGCCGGACGTCATCGTCCTGCCGAACCACAAGAATGTCCTACTTGCCGCGCAGCAGGCGGCGAAGCTATCGACTTGCACGCTGCACGTGGTGTCCACCACCACGCTGCCGGAGGGGATTGCGGCTGCAATGGCGTTTTCCGGGGCGGACGGGGCGAAACAGAACGTGACAGAGATGCTTGCGACCCAGGGGTCGTTGCGCACGGTCGAAGTGACCACTTCCGCCGCCGACCGCCAGGCCGACGGGGTGTCCGCGCGTGAAGGCGAAGCGATCGCACTGGTCGATGGACGGCTCATGGTTAGCACGTTGGACATGATGGATGCGCTGATCGCCGGGCTGGAAGCCGCTGACGCCGCCGGAGCATCGCTGATCACCCTGTACGGCGGCGAAGCCACGACTGCCGCCGCGCTCGAACTCGCGCGTGACCGAGTGGCCGCCGCATTCCATGGAGCTGAGATCGAAGTGATCGACGGTGGGCAACCACTCTATCCGTTCATCGCCTCAGTGGAATAGGAGTACGTTATGAGAGATTGTTACCGGCTGTTGGTCCCCGTCCTGCTCATGGCTGCTGTGGCGGCAGGATGTGGTGGAGACGGCTACGGCAAGGCGAACACTCCTGCGCCGGCCACGCCTGCGGGGACATCCAGGGCCGCCACCGGACAGAGCCT
>JBDSJC010000260.1:0-3615 GCA_039917655.1 Tepidiformaceae bacterium | reverse complement strand
TAACAACGCGGCCCCGCACAGCACCCCTCGCCCGCGGTTTTCAGGGCGAGACCCGCGAGCGGCTTTTCCGCTTCCTGTAGCCGCTCTCTTCTTTCGCCAGCCGGTGCCGGAGGAGCGCCAGGACAGCTGCTTCCTCGGGACGCAGTCTGCCGGAATCGGACTCCATCGCCGGCCAAAGGACCGTCCCGCTCGACAGCGTTTCGAACGGTTACCGCCGCATTGCAGAGGTCTCCCGGCTGTGGGCTGTACGGCTCGACACCTCCGCTACCGCCCTTGTCCCTTCGCCCCGCTTCCCGCCACCATGTCAGAGATGCTGAAGTCCGTGTTGCTGGCCGTGGTTGTGCTTTCGTTGTCGATGGCGGCGCTCGCTCGTCCCGGCTCAGCGCAGCCGTCCGAGTTCCCGCAGCGCGCCACTCTGCCGTTTGTCGCACGAGACGCCGAATCGGCTGCCCCGCCGGTGACGGCTACGCGCCGCCCTCCTCCGCCTGACGGCCCCGGTTATTGCGGGGCGCCGCCAACCGTCCCCTCGCCGCCGAATGCGATCCTCGGACTCCTCACGATCGCCTTTCTTCCGGCGCCCGCCGAGACGCTGGTGACCCTCACCTTCGATGGCCAACCTGGCCCCTCCGAGTACACGCTGGCCGCTGGTGGCTATCGCGTGTTGTACGCAGCGGGCGGCCAGGGCCACGAGCCTCGCTGCATCAACGAAGTGGGGACCGAACTCGGACTGCGGATCAACGGCGTGCAGATCAACACAGGCGTCAAGGTCGGCGACGAATCGGCTCGCCCCGTCTTTCGTTTCGACATCTTTGTCGACTGACGCCAACGGCCCTTTCGAACGTCTACCCGTCCCACCATCTGCTCGTCCAGTTCTGAGCGAACCATCGTGCCACGGCCGTCTCAAGACTCGAGTCCGCCCCGTCGCGATGAATTCGTAACGCCTGACGGCTATGCGATGACAGTTCGCCGCCTCCGTCCTCGGTACGGCAAGTGAGTGGATCGCACCACTTTTCATATGCGTTGCCACCACTGGCGACGCACGCCGCCAACTTCCAGGGCGAACGAGCGAAGAGGCCCGCGTTGGCGGGCCTCTTCTATCGGTCGATCAACTGCCGGGACTACACGTCCGAGTCAGGCATTTTCTGCTTGAAATCGTCCACGTGGTCCTTCTCGAACGACACGGTAACGCGCCCTGCGGCGGCGGCGCCGCCACCGTCCACGCAATCGTCGCGGAGCCAGTAGTCCTTCTTCATCGGTGCATCCACCTGGAAGAAGCCCGAACGCACGGCCTTCACTGTGCCGAGCTTTTCGCCGTCCGTCGTGTAGATTTCGGCGCCGGTCGAAATGTTGCTGGGTGCCATACTCACTGGGTTACTCCTTGGGCATATTCGCCAGCAGCCACGGTATCCGGAAAGCCGTGCCGGTAGCGCCGCGAAGCCCCCGAAAGCATCAAGCCGGTGTTGCAATTGGCCTCCGGTTAAGCCTTCCGCACGTTCCAGCCGCCGCACCACATACTCTGGTCGCCGCCCAACGCCGGGCGTACCCTATCCCTCATGGACTTCACCTTCTCGCCGGAAACCGAATCCTGGCGTAGCGAACTGCGCGCCTTCCTTAAGGAAGAACTGCCGCCAGGGTTCGAAGGCGACGACGATTTCTTCGACAACGAAGAGCAGATGACCTTCGCCCGCCAGTTTTCGAAGAAGCTCGGCCAGCGCCACTGGTTCGCCCCGGCCTGGCCCGAGAAATACGGCGGACTCGGCAAATCCGCGCTGGAGCAGATGATCTTCAACGAAGAGCTCGCCTACCACCGGGCGCCCTCAAGCGGACGGCTGTTCGCCATCGGCATTACCGGGCCAACGATGATGGTCCATGCCAACGACGAGCAGAAGGACCGCTGGCTGCCGGCCATCGCCTCCGGTGAGACCTGGTACTGCCAGGGATTCTCGGAACCCGGCAGCGGCAGCGACCTGGCAGGCATGGAAACGAAGGCCGTGCGCGACGGCGACGATTACGTGATCAACGGCCAGAAGATCTGGACATCCAACGCGCACGTCGCAGACAAGATGCTCCTGCTGGCACGCACCAATCCAGACGTGCCAAAGCACAAGGGGATCAGCGCCTTCGTCCTTGATATGAAGTCGCCGGGCATCAGCATCCAGGGCATCCCCAACATGGCCTACCGCCGGGACTTCAATCAGGTCTTTTTCGAAGACGTGCGCGTGCCAGCCAAAGACCTGATGGGCGGCGAGGACCAGGGTTGGTACGCGGCCACCACCACGCTCGACTTCGAACGCTCGAATATCGCCGCCATCTCCGGTTCGCGCCGCACGGTCCACGACCTCATCCGCTGGGCAAAGGAGACGCACCCCGGCGGTCGCCCATGGGACAAGGCAGAGGTGCGGCACAAGCTGTCGGACCTGCTGATTGATGTCGAAGTGGGCCGCCTGGTGGCCTACCGCACGGCCTGGCTGCAATCGCTCGGCAAGGTGCCGAACTACGAGGCGAGCATGGGCAAGGTATGGATGGCGCTCCTCGGCATCAAGCTCACGAACGCGGGCGTCAACTTGATGGGCCCTTATGGGCAACTTCAGCCGGGTTCCAAGTGGGCTCAGCTCTACGGACGCCTGTCGACGGCCTACCTGCTCGCGGTGTCCGGCCCCATTGGCGGGGGCACCACCGAGATCCAGCGCAACATCATCGCCCAGCGCGGGCTGGGGCTTCCTCGCGGCTAACGCCCGGCCTGGGCGGCTGCCGCCTTTACCGCGTCGAGCTTCAGGTCAACCCCCTGATACCAGTTGCGATAGTCGCTCACGTTGCGCGCTTTGACGGCAGTTCGTCCTGCCTGTGTGTGGTCGATCAGACCTTGCAGCGCGGCGTCGAGGTCCCTATCGAACTGTTCGAAGTTGGCGGCGGGCGCCGGTACTCCCTCAAGATTCTGGGCGCCACAGACGGTGCTATCGGCGTACGCCGCAAAATCCACCCGGAACTGGGATTCGCGCGAAAACTTGTCACCCGGGTAAGTGTTCCGCAGTGTCTCGCGGAGCGTCGCCAGCCGATCGACCGCTGTGCGCACGGTTGCGAAGTACTGGTTGATCGCCTGTCGTCCGCTGCCAGCGACGGCTGACGGGGGCTGGGCGCACGGTGCCGGCTCCGGGAAAACAGCGCCGCCACCGCACGCGGCGAGCAACGGTAGGACGATGATCGCCGCGAGGCCCGCAACCGCCCTCACCCGAACTTCACCCGGAGGAACTCCAGTACCTTCCGCGCCGCCTGGCCGCGGTGACTGATTGCGTCCTTCTCCTCCGCGCTGAGTTCGGCCTGCGTTCGCTCTCGGGCAACCAGGAAGATCGGGTCGTAGCCGAACCCTTCCGTTCCGGACGGTTGCCGCGCCAGCGTCCCCTCCTGTACCCCTTCGAACGCCGCTGATTCGAACGTTCCATCGCCCGCCGGCCACGAAACGGCGACCACCGCCCGGTATCGGGCGCCGCGGTCACCATCCGCCGTCGCGGACGTTTCCTTGAGCAAGAGCGCCGTCCGCCCCTCATCGTCCAACTCCGCGCCGCCGTAGCGCGCGGAGTAGATCCCCGGCCCGCCTGAGAGCGCATCCACTTCGAT
>JBDSJC010000259.1:0-19657 GCA_039917655.1 Tepidiformaceae bacterium | reverse complement strand
CACCCTACGCCTGGCGCAGTTTCGCCGCGGATGTCGTTGCGGTGGGCCGCGACTCGCCCCACGCGCAAACGGGTAGGGCGAGCGCTGGTGCGGCCGTTAGCGGTGCGCGCGACGGACAGACACCGCTTCCGCACCGCCAAGCAGCGTGATGCCAAGCAGGGCGAGGCCAAGGAGGGCTGCCGACGATGTCCAGGCTTCTCCTTGTACTGATCCAGTGTTTCCGGTCGCGGGCGGGCCGGGTGCCGCGCCTACCACGGTGGTGAGCGGCGCTCCCGCCGGAAGGAGGAAGGTCACCGCCATGCTGGCGGGCGTGGTGCCGAGGTTGCCCACCGACAGGACAGCATCGGTCACCTCTGGGAATCCCTGGCCTGCGGCGTAGCCCGTCTGCTGCGACCCTTCGCGCTTGGTGACGGTCCCCTCGAAGACGGTGACCTGGCCCGGGCCGCCGTGCTTGTGGACCGCCGTGAAGGCGCCGGGAGCGAAGTCAAAGACTAGCTGGACAACATCGAAACTGGCTGCTGGGGCGGTCACCTGGCTCCGAGTCGCCCCCAGCACCTTCGGCCCGACCGGGGCCGGCAGTGCGCCTGGCAGGAACGTGGTGAGCGTCGCGCCGGCAGGAAGCAGCAGCGCCGTGGCCACGCGCGCTCTCACGGTGCCAGAGTTGGTGACGTCAATCACGTCCGTCGGAAGCTCGGAGTACGTCTCCCCGGCCTTAATCACGCGGCCCGCCTTGCCCGACTGGCGGTACGTCAGCTCACCTTCGATCACGGTGAGGAACACCGGCCCACCATGCGAGTGGAAGGCCGTGCCCGCCCCGGGTGCGTACTCCGAGACCTGCTGGACGAGTTCGAATTGACTGGCTGGAGCGGTCGCGCCCATGTGTCGCGTGTTATAGCGGGTCACCGGACCCGGCGCCTGACCAGCCGCCACGGTGACCGAAAAGAGCGCGACGACGAGCGCCACGGCGGCGACGATTGGAAAACGTTTCACTTCGGGTACCACTTTCCGGCGCCTTCGTCTTTACGGAAGGTCGTCATCGCACAGCATACGTAGCATGTCAAGATTCGGGAAAGGTCGGTAGGATTGCCGGCTCGCGCGGGGGCGCAGCTGCTCAGCCCCACGGGTTCCTTCTCCGTCCTTACCCGAACGAGATCATCCTCGTCATCTCCCAGACCAGGACTTCGGCCCCTTCCGCTCCGGCGGTCATCGTCAGGCCTTCCGCCAGCGTCAGCCGCGCGGCGTCGCCTGCTTCCAACTTGCCCGCGACCCCCAGGTCAACCTCCCCGATGGCCGCAAAGACGTGCACGAACGGCGCGTTGGGCAGCCGCACCTGCTCGCCCGCCTTCAGGCGGCCGGCCCAGAGCACCGCGCCGTCCTGGCGAATAGAGATCGCCGCATCGTGGCCCTGCCCCGACGCGACCGGCACCAGGCCTCCCTTCGCCAGCTCGCTATTGATGTCCAGCTCGGCGTAGCCCGGCGTCACCTTCTCGATGTCCGGTACAACCCACATCTGCACGAGGTGGACATCGGCATCCTTCGTCGCGTTGATCTCCGAGTGGAAGATGCCGCTGCCGGCGCTCATTCGCTGCGCCAGACCGGGATGGATAAGACCGCGGTGTCCTTCCGAATCCTTATGCTCGAGTTCGCCCCGGAGCACCCAGGTGACGATCTCCATGTCGCGGTGCGGATGGGTCGAAAAGCCAGTGTTCGGGGCAATCACGTCGTCGTTGCTGACCAGCAACAGGCCGAAGTGCGTGTTCTCCGGGTCGTAATGCCCGCCGAACGAGAAGGAATGACGCGAATCAAGCCAATCGATCTCCGTCGCGAAGCGTTCTTTGGACCGGCGGATGTCGATGGAGGGCTGAAGTGTGGGCATTGAATGGGCCTTCCCTGAGCGTGGGATCGAAGCCAAACTCGTTGTATGTGCAACTAATGTACCACCCCGCCGGAGAGATTGCAAGAGGTTGCATGCGCAACTATTCGGTCTATGATCGGGCCATGGCCTCCCTACCAAATGAGCCGACGATGACCGCCTGGCACACGTTCCTCCAGGCGCACGCGCGGTTGATCGAACGGCTGGAGGCGGAGCTCCAGCTTGAATGCGGCCTGCCCCTTAGTTGGTACGACGTACTCGTCCAACTCTCTGAAGCGCCCGCCAGCCGGTTGCGCATGACCGACCTCGCCGGCGCTGTGCTGCTCAGCAAGAGCGGCCTGACCCGCCTGATCGATCGCATGAACGCTGATGGCCTGGTCCAACGTTGCCCCGATCCGGGCGACAAGCGTGGCACGTTCGTCCAGCTCACATCCGCCGGCCTGGCGCGCCTGCGCGATGCCGCGCCCATCCACCTTCGCGGCGTCCAGGAGCATTTTGGCGCCCAACTTTCAGCGGCGGACGCCCTCGCCATCGCGTCCGCATTGCAGAAGGTTGTGGCCGGACTCTCTGGACCACCGGCACACGATTTCATAGATCCCTGAACGATCGGGTAGGATTCCGCCATCCCACAGACAGCGCAGAGGATCCAACAATGAGCAGTGGCGAACACCCCCTCCCCTCCGATCAGGAGGTCCGCACCTACTTCGAAGCGTGTAGCAACTGGGGCCGCTGGGGCGAGGACGACAGTGCTGGCACCGTCAACCTGGTGACCCCGGAAAAGCGCCGTGAGGCAGCCGCCCTCGTCCGCACAGGCAGGGCCGTCTCGCTCGCGCGCCGGCTGAACACACAGGGGGGGCCGGGCAACTGGAACCCCGTCCAACACTATCTCCAGGTTGGCCCGCAGTTCTCGGCGGACTACCTGGGGATGTTCTTCCATGGTTATGCCACCACCCACATCGACGCCCTTTGTCACATCTTCTGGGAAGGCAAGATGTGGAACGGCAAGCCATCCACGAACGTCACCAGCGGCGGGGCGCGCAGCGGCGCCGTCGATGCCTGGAGCAACGGCATCGCAACCCGTGGCGTGCTGATCGACATCCCGCGCTTCCGCGGCACGGCCCACGTCACGGTGGATTCGCCAGTCCGCGGGTGGGAGATGGAAGCCGCCGCCGCGCAGCAAGGCACGCCGCTGCGTTCCGGGGACGCGGTCATCGTCTACAGCGGCCGGGAATCGTTCTACGCTTCGGGGGCTGGCAACGTGCCGGGTGTCCCGCCGTCGCCGGGCTTGCACGCCGATTGCATCCCGGTGCTCAAGGAACACGACGCGGCTCTGCTCGTGTGGGACATGATGGACGCCACGCCTTCCGGGTATGAGGCGTTGGGGCTGCCCGTTCACGTCCTCGCGATCGCCTTCATGGGCCTGCCGCTGCTCGATAATGCGTTGCTTCAGCCACTCGCGGAGGCCTGTCTCGAAGAGCAACGCTGGGAGTTCATGCTCACCGTCAACCCGCTGAACGTCCGCGGCGGCACCGGGTCGCCGGTCAACCCGATAGCGATTTTCTAGCCGCGTCTTTGCGGTCCGGCACTTTCTGCCGAATCTCTAACCAACGAGGCGCCAATTCGAAGGCGCGAGGAGCCAGGCATGGAACAGGTCGCGCTAGTCGGGCTCCCCGCGGTCGTCTTCTTCCTGCTCGCCGGAGGGGCGTTCGCTACCCGCCCGCGAAGCGTGGGTAATCGCTCCTATTTTCGCGCCGCCCACCGACGTATAGTTGGCCAGCATCGGACCCAGATCGAGGATATCAACGTGCACTTTCGCCGTCCCAAGCAGCCAGTCGCCGAGGTTTCGCCGGGATCGGTAACCCTCTTCCGGTCCGAAGGATCGCCGCTCAACGTGGATTCTCCGCGGCCCGAGCTTCCGCCTCAGCGCCCGTCCTTGGAGGCGCCTGCCCCGGAGCCGGTCGCGCCAGACCCACCCCCGGCGGCCGCCGCACCGGTCGTGAACATTCCGCTCCGCAGCCAATTCACCGGCGTGGACTCCCGCGCCGACCGCCTCGTCCGCCAGGTTCGCACCGAGGTCGAAGCGTTAAAGAAGACGCTCGAAGACCTCTCTTCCGACCGGGACGAAATGCTCGAACTCGACCTTGAAGCACTGATGGCGGACCCGGAGCACGCCCTCGCTCTGCCGCCCGCGGTCCTCGTCCGCGCCCTTGTGCAGGCCAGCGAGGAGAATCGGCGCCTGCAAAAGCGATCGGCCCGGCAACGCGACAAGGCCACCAAATTGACGCGCAAGCTGCGCGATCTCGAACGCGAGGATGCAGCCCGGCGCGCCCGGCTCGAAACGTTCGAGGAGGTGTTAGCCGCGCTCCACTCGAATCTCGAAGACCTTCGCTACGAACGCGACCATGTCCGGCTTGGAACCCCCGCTACGCCCCAGGTCTTGCGCCCCGGCGCCGGTCAGCTGCCACAGGCCGGAATCGGTGGCCGTGACTAGCCTCGCGCTGAGCCGCTCCCCCGAGCCCGCGCCGCATAGCATCACCGGCCTCGCGGGCGATGCCCGGCGACTGCGCGAAGACGCCCAGCAACGCTACGGGGAAGTGGACCTGCTCGTCGCCGCTCTGCGCGACCACGTGCGCGACCTCCAACTGGAGCGTGACCGCCTCCGTGCTGAACTCGAACGCGTTTCCACCCAGGCCCGCCTCCGTACGTCCGATTGGATGTGGCGCGGGATGAAGCCCGCGCGCTAAGGGCAGCCTGTCACTCGTCGTCCAGCTTCGCGTCCAGGTCCCGGAAACGGCGCACGTACGTCGCCGTTCCTTCCACCTCTTCGCGATGCCACAAACGGTCTTCCAGGTCTCGACGATAGCCATCGAGCACTGGCGAGGCCGCAACGTGCGCGGTGTGATAACCGTTCGTCTCCGCGTACGTCGCCGAGCGTTCGATCATCCAGATCTCCAGGCCACGCCCGCGGTACGGCTCCAGGAGCTTCGGGTCGGTAATCAGTGCAAGACCGCCGCCCGCATCACGCACGCTCACGAACCCCACCATGTTGTCGCCATCAGCGGCCACAAAGACCCCCGGACGAGTGCCCTGCTCGTAGACCCACGGGTCATCGCCCGTCAGCTCACCGATGGCCGCCGCGTCCGCCCGGCGTTGCTCGCGGACGGTCAGCAAGGCCAGCCGCTTTTCGTGCACCAGCATGCGCACCGGCGTCCCCGACTCATCGTCATCGCGATGCCCAACCGGCCGGTAGCCCCAGCGCTGGACGACTGGCGGCAGAGCGCCCGCATCGGCGACCGCCAGCCGCACAAAGCGTATCCCGTGGTCCTGTGCCAGCCGCTCAACCCCGCGGATCAGCGCTCGTCCCGCTCCCGGCGCTGTGGAGACCAAGAGGTCCAGCCAGCCCGTGCCATCGTCGTCCCAGTACCGCACGATGCCTCGCACCTCGCCGGCTGCACCGTACGCGGCGAGAAACGCGTTTCCCGTCTGAAGCAGCACCGCTAACGGGCCGGGTAGCGTCACACCGGCGGCTGCGTAAAACGCTTCTCCAACGCCTGCGTCGTCTGCGTTGACGGGACGAATTTCGAAGCTGTGCCGGAGCGCGGCGAACGTTTCTGGCATCATCCCCAGTATAGGTGGAGTAACTGAAAGTCAGTTGGATGAAGCAACTGACGATTCCAGAATCGTCGCCGAGGGCCGCGGGGCAACGACCAGCCCGCGGCAGCCGTGAACCTAATGCTTCGCGGTCTGGCTATCTCCCTGAACCCCCGCCGACGGCATTGCCGCCGATGTGCTAGGCTGTAGGTGAGCGCACGCTATGCCGTGCTGCGGGTGTTTCCTCAGGCTCTGTGGTATGCGGCGGTTGAGGTTGTTCCCATAGGGGCCCTCAAACCTCGCTTTATTTTACCAACGGAGACCAAACCTTCTGCTTACCATGACCAAATCCACGGGTGGCCCGGCTCATGCCGCGCGCCCCACGCACTCGGTACCCAACGCGGCATCGAGCACCCCAACTACACCCCCTAACGCTGACGACTCGACCGTCACGTTCGCTTCGCTGGGCATCTCTGCCCCGCTGGTGAACGCCCTTGCCAAGGGCGGCATCACCGTACCGACTCCCGTCCAGGAGATGACCATCGCCGATGCCCTCGCGGGCAAGGATGTCTGCGGCAAGGCACGCACCGGCTCTGGCAAGACGCTCGCCTTCGGCCTGCCAATGATCGAACGCGGCACCAAGAGTGCGCCGCGCCGTCCGCAGGGCCTTGTCCTTGTCCCGACGCGTGAACTGGCCAGCCAGGTGGCCCGTGCGCTCGCGCTCGTCGCGAACGTACGGGGCATCCGCATTGCAGCCGTCTACGGCGGCATGTCACTCAATCGCCAGTCGGACGTGCTCCGTGCCGGCGTCGATATCGTGATCGCGACGCCGGGCCGGCTAAACGACCTCCTTCAACGCGATGCGCTGCGGCTGGATGACATCCGCACCGTCGTCATCGACGAAGCGGACCAGATGGCCGACCTCGGCTTCCTGCCGCAGGTCGAGCGCATCCTCGGCCGCATCCAGCAGCAGCACCAGACGCTGCTCTTCTCGGCCACGCTTGATGGAGCGGTTGACGCCCTCGTCAAGCGCTACCAGAACGACCCGGTGTACCACACCGCGGAGACGCCGGAAGACGAATTGCCGACGATGCTGCACCGCTTCATCGCCGTCCCGGAAGAGGAGAAGGTTGGCGTTGCCGCCGACATCGCCTCGGGCCCCGGCCGCACGATCCTCTTCGTGCGGACCCAACGTGGCGCCGAGCGGCTGGTGAAGCAACTCGCGACCAAGGGCCTCGACGCCGGCGCCCTGCACGGCGGCATGAGCCAGCCGAAGCGCGAACGCGCGCTCGCGGCGTTCTCCCACGGCAACCGTGGCGTCCTAGTGGCGACGAACATCGCCGCGCGCGGGATCCACGTTGATGGCATCGACATCGTTGTCCATCACGACCCGCCCGAAGACACCAAGACGTACCTCCACCGCTCCGGGCGGACGGCGCGCGCCGGGGCCTCTGGCCTCGTCGTCACGCTGGTCGCTCCCGAACAGATGCGCGACGTGAACATCCTTCGCCGCGAAGCGAACGTGCGCGAAGCGGTGGTGCCGATGGCAGCGGGCGACAAGCGTCTCGCTGACCTCGCAGCCTGGTCTCCTCCGCTCGAAGACCCGGCCGCCCAGCGCAACGCCCCCGGCGCCAGCTTCCGGCCGATCGACAACGCGCGCTTCCACCGGGAGAACCGGGGAAACATGGGCCAGCCGCGCCGCACCTACGGCCAGGCGAACTGTTCGCAGCAGAACGATGCCGCTCCCCGTGAGCCCGCTTCCGAGCGTGGCCGTGGGAACGATCGCGGCCAGGCTCAGTTCGCCTCGTCGTCCTCGGACCGCGTGCGGGCGCCGAAACACACGGCCTGGGGCCGTCGCGAGAACTAGCCCTTCTACGGAAGAACCGGAGCCGCCAGATGCGCCTGAGCGTCCTTGACCAGTCGCCCATTCGCAGCGGCGGCACCGCCACCGATGCCATCCGCGAAACTCTCACGCTAGCCGAGACGAGCGATCGTCTCGGCTATGCGCGTTACTGGTTGGCGGAGCATCACGGCTCTGGCGGCCTCGCTTCCGCCAGCCCCGAGATCCTGATCCAGGCGGTCGCCTCTCGCACGAAGACGATCCGCGTCGGGTCCGGCGGGGTGATGCTGCCGCACTACAGCCCGCTGAAGGTGGCCGAAAGCTTCCGCATGCTCGAGGCGCTGCACCCACGGCGCATCGACCTCGGGGTGGGGCGGGCCCCGGGGAGCGACCGGCTGACGGCTCACGCGCTCGCCGCCGGACTCGGCCGGCCGGGGATCGACGCCTATCCCGAACAGCTGATGGACCTCTACGGCTACCTTTCGAACAGCTTGCCAGAGGACCACGTGTACAACCGCGTGAAAGCGATGCCCGAGATCGAAACGATGCCCGAGCTCTGGGTGTTGGGGTCCAGCGATGCGAGCGCGAGATACGCGGCGGAACTCGGCTGGAGTTTCTGTTTCGCCCAGTTCATCAACCCGATCGGGGGCGTTGAAGCGATGAGGGCCTACCGCCAGCATTTCCACGTATCGCCTTTTCTCGGGTCGCCGCGGGGCATCCTCGCAATCTCGGCAACCGTCGCGGATACCGCTGAGGAGGCGGAGAGGCTTTCGTGGAGCCGCTGGTGCTGGCGCATCGCCGGCCCACGTGGGTCGATCAGGGGCATCCCGAGCGTCGAAGAGGCGATGGCCTTTGACTACACCCCGGCCGAACGCGAATACATCGAGTTCATGCGCGGCAACTCGATCCACGGAGACCCGGCGACGGTCAAGGCGCGCATCACCGCGCTCGCCGCTGAGTACGAGGTGGACGAAGTGATGGTCGTGACGATCACTCATGATTTCGCGGCACGGGTGCGTTCGTACGAGTTGCTGGCGGAAGCGTTCGGTTAATTCAGATCCACGAGCGGCCCCTATCCGTTCGCGCTGCGCGCTCGATCTTGCTTTGGCTGGGCATCCCTTCGACCCCGGCTAGACCGCCTCCGATTCCAGCGCCTCGGCGATCAGCTCGCGTTCATCTGGTCCGAAGGTCAGTTCGAGCGCCAGTTGGCGGGCCACCGGGCTCATCTTCTTCCACGTCTTGCGCAGGACGGTCAGCATCTTCTGGCGGTCCAGCTTGCCGGCCAGTTCGTCGAGCTGGGTCTCGAGGAAGACGAGGCAGAGTCCGTCCTCGATGGCCTGGACATCCGGGTCGCGGCCGAGCCCTTGCTTGCGGATGATCCCGCTCACGCGCGCTACCGTTTCGTCTTCGTACCCAGACTGTTTTAGCAGCTTGGCGGTCTCTTCGGCGTGGAACGTGTAGAGGCCAGTGCGCCAGCGCAGGTAGCCGCTGCGCCCGTCCGGATAGGCCGAGCGCGGGTGCTCCCAGCGCCGGATGTGTTGTCCGCGGGCCGCCAAACGGAGCGCTTCCGGCGCATCAGGCCGCAGCGTGTCCACCCAGCGAGTCAGCAACTCGGCGTGCAGCAGCTCCTTGGGGCGATCGGTCCCGCCGTAGCGCATGGCGTTCGGGTCGGCGGCGTTGGCGGCGTCGATCAAAGCGATGGCCCTGGCGAAGCGGTCGGACTCGTCCATCTGGATAGCGATTCTACTCGGCTGCGATGCGGTTCACATTTCTACAGTCGAGATTAAGAAATTCAAGTTGACAGTTGATTTTCTGACTCATAGAGTCACTAAAGCAACTGAAGCGAGGCTTTCCTGTGCTGATGCTAGAAATCCGGGACCTCACGAAGCGCTACCGGAGCGGGACCCTGGCGAACGACGGGCTTTCGCTTTCCCTGGAGCCGGGCGAGGTGTACGGGCTGCTTGGCCCGAACGGCGCGGGCAAGACGACGCTCGTGCGTCAACTGCTTGGGTTGCTCAAACCGACCTCCGGCAGCATCCGGCTGGACGGCCAGGACGTCGTCGCGAATCCCGGCTTCGCCCGACGCACGATCGGCTTTCTGCCCCAGGGTCAGTTCGATATTGGCGACGTACACGTGGATGAGCTGATCTATTAGGTCGGCAAGCTGCGGGGATTGTCGTCAGCAGAGGCCAGGCGGCGGCGCGAAGAGATGATCGAGCGCCTGGACCTTGGGCCGTTTCGCAATACCACTATGCACGCCGCCTCGGGCGGTGTCCGGCGGCTGGCTGGGTTCGCCACTGCGCTGATCGCCGGCAACCGGTTGTTGGTGCTGGACGAGCCGACGAACGACGTTGACCCGATCAGGCGGCAGACGCTCTGGCAATTGGTGGCCGAAGCGGGCGAAGCGGGGGCGGCTGTGCTGCTGGTGACCCACAACCTCGCCGAGGCTGAGCGATTCATCCATCGGCTGGCGATCATCGACCACGGCCGAATCTTGAGCGAAGGCAGCCCGGCCTCGTTGCGATCGCTGGTCACGGAAAAGCTTCGGCTCGAACTGGTGATGGCGAAGGCGGTGACGCCGCACCTGGCGCTGACTGCGGAGCAGGGTTCGCCTGGGAGCTACCTCTTCGAACAGTCCGACCTGCCGGCGGTCAGCTCGTGGCTCGCAGCACTGCGCACGGGAGGGGCGCTGGCGGACTTTCGCATCGGCCCGCCGAACCTGGACGACATCTACGTGGCCGCCATCAGCGGTCGCGCCGTAGACGGCCAGGAGCGCGTCAATGAGTTGGTGGCGTCATGAACCCGTTCCGTCAGTTCTTGGAGCTTGTCAGTCTTCACCTTCGCATCATGCGCGGGGGAGTGTGGTTCATGATCATGGTGCAGTTCGTGCTTTGCGCCGGGCTGATCCTGGGATTCGGCTACCTGATCCCGAACATCAGCGAGTCCGCCGCTCTCTACATCACAACTGGCGCCGCCACACAGGCATTCACGACGGTGGGGCTGGTGATGCTGCCGCAGTTCCTTTCGGAATCGAAAACGCTGGGGCGGTTCGAGTATTTCCTCACGCTGCCGATCAGCCGTGAGGCGTATCTGCTGAGCCAGATAACGGTAGTCGCCCTGGTAGCGACTCCGGGCATCGTCTTTGCGGTAGCGCTTGGGGCCTGGCACTACGGCTTCTCACTCTCGATCGACCCTGCGGTGGTGCCCGTGGTGCTGCTCATCTTCCTGTCGCTCGCAGGCATCGGCGTGGCTATGGCGGTGCTCTCGCCATACGCACAGCTTACGAACGCCCTGACGCAGCTAATCATCTTCTACGTTGTCTTCTTCGCGCCCGTGATGCTGCCGGTGGAGCAGCTGCCGTGGGTGCTGCGGCAGGTTTCGGTGGTGATGCCGCCGACCTACGCCGCCGACGCAATCCGCGGGTCGCTCACCAACCTCCCCGGTACGCACGTCCTCCGATCGATGGCGATCCTTGGCGGGTTTGCGCTGGCCTCACTCGCCCTCTCGGCGGGCGTCATCCGCAGACGCGGGTGAGTTCGGAGCGAGCTGGCCGTCCGGCGTATAGTGAACCGGAACGACGGATCCGGAGGTCGCTGTGCCCGCAATCGATTTCATGAAACAAACACTGGACTTCGTCCACCGCGGCTTTCGGGGCGCTCCCGATGGCCTTTCGGACGAGCAGCTGCACTTTGTGCCGGAGGGCCAATCGCATTCCATCGCCTGGTGTATGTGGCACGGCGCTCGCATCGAGGACCTGTTCTTTCAGCAGATCTTCCAGGGCAAGCGAAGCGAATGGGAGACCGGTGGGTGGGCTGAAAAGACTGGCCTGCCGGAAAAGGGATTCGGCACTGGCCAATCGACCGAGGACGCACGCAACCTCCGCATCACGTCGCTCGCCGCTTTCAAAGAGTACCAGGGCCGCGTGGCAGACCTCTCAGGTGCATACCTGTCGTCCCTGGATGACGCCGGGCTCGAGCGTGAAGTAAAACTTGGCGAGAAGACAGAGAAGCTCGGCGAATCGGTCAACTTGCACCTGGTGATCCATCTCAATGGACATCGTGGTGAGATCAACCTCCTCCGCGGGATGCAGGGGTTCGAACCCGTGCTCCTGAACCAGGGCGGGTAGCCGGAACTCCCCATGGGCGTGCTGCTAGCGGTGCTGCGCATGCGCTGTCCGCGCTGTCGCAACGGCGCTGTGTTTTCGGGCCTGCTGCGCACCCGCGAGCGCTGCGCGGTCTGCAACCTGGTGTTCGAGCGCGAGCCCGGCTACTACACGGGCGCCATGTACGTCAGCTACTCGCTGGGCATCTTTGGTACGCTCCCTGTCTGGTTCACGCTGCTTTATACGCGGCAGCCCCTGTGGGTTGTGCTCGGCGCGTCCGTCCTCGCAGTGGCGTTGCTCATGCCTCTCTCATTCCATTACTCGCGGGTGATCTGGCTGCACCTCGACTACCGCTTCGAGCCGGCTTCGTTCGAAGACGGCGCCGATTCCTGAGGAGCTAAGTACCTGCCGGTTCGGCGGCTGCTCCAGGTACTCCCGTAGCTTCCAACTGGGGATTCACGCGCCGGAGAACCGGCCGCCAGAGGATGATCGCGCCGCTGATCAGCAGGGTGCTCCAGGCAAGCACGGGCAACACCACTTCGAGGCCGAAGATCTGACCGGCGCCGCTCACCGGCGCGCCGTTCAGCATCGCCAGCCCCATGGCCAATGGAAAGAGGCCCATCACGCGGCCGCGCATCTCGTCGCTCACTGTGTGTTGGACGATCGTGGTGGCCGAGACCATAGTGCCAATGAGTGCGAAGCCGAGCCCGAAGTTCGCGACCGCTGTCAGGGCGATCATCCGCGAATGCGCAAAGACGATCGCGCAGACGGCGAACATGAGCGTGGTGAAGCAGAGCGTGGCGCCGCGCCGGATGAGGTCGTGCCGGTAAGCGAAGAAGAACGATGCGGCGAACGTGCCGAAGCCCCAGGTCATCCCCATAAGGCCAAACTGCGCCTTGGAAAGGCCCAGCACGGTCGTCATCCAAACGGGGCCGAGCGTCGCTGGGCCCGGCATGCCGATGAACTGCATGACCACCACGATCGAGATGACGGCGAAGATTGTGGCGTCACGGCGGGTGTAGCTCAGCCCTTCGGCGATGTTGCCGAGCATGCCGCGGCGGCGGTTCGCCTCGCCTGTGCTGCGGAACTTGAGCGCGGCGATCATGGGGAGGATCAGCGCCCAGGCGAGTAGCGAGCCGGCGTACACCTGCCCGGAGCCGAACTGCTCGTTGAGCGCGCCTGTCACGAGGATGGCGATGGGGAATGCGAGTTGCTGACCGATTGTCGCAAGGCTAATCGCGTTCGAAAGGTCGCCCATGCCGACGATGGCGGGGATGCTCGCCGTCCGCGCGGGCATATCGACGGCCATGTTTGCGGAGGCGGCGAAGGTGAGCAGAAGGAGGACCAGGATTGTCCACTCGCCGAGGGGATTGGTGAGCATGAGGAGGGCAATGATTGCGCTCAGTCCGAGGGCGGTGGATTCGCAGACGAGCAGCACTTTGCGCCGTTCGAAGCGGTCCGCGAACGCCCCGCCGATCAGGCTGAAGAGCAGCATTGCGCTGCCCCGGCTGGCGGCAATGAGGCCGACGTAGAGCACCTGGCGGCCGGGGTAGTGGTCCTGCACCCAGAAGACCTGGGTGAGGAACTGCATGGGCATAACGAAGCCGACAACGATGGAGCCGCCGAAGAGCAGCCGGAAATCGCGGTGCTGGAACGCTCGCAACGCCTGCCGCTGGGCGAAGAATGAGGACATGGAGACGAGTATAGGGGAAGGGAAATTGCGGGATCCGGGGAATTACTCGCGGCCGCCGGGGCGGAGGCTCGCTTCCTGTCCCCGTCGCTCGCCCACGATTCGCACCATCTAGTGGGGGCGCTGTGTCCCCACTCTGTCGCGGTTTTCCGTGGGCCACAGACTGATACACTCTTCAACGGAGAGGTGTCCGAGTGGTTGATGGTGCCGTTCTCGAAAAACGGTGTGGCGAAAGTCACCGGGAGTTCGAATCTCCCCCTCTCCGCCAATAGCCACCAACTCCCAAAGGCCCGCCCGCCGGGCGGGCCTTTTTGGCGTTCGGCGCAGCGACACACCGTTGTGGATTGCATCACGAAGGAGTGCGCAGCCAGTGTGGGAGCGGCCCTTCCCCTCGAAGACGGATTCTCCCGGCCGCTCTCTAAAGCCGGTATCTGATGAAACCCACGACCGCTGACTGCCGCCCCTTAGCCCTTTTTCTTCGCCTTCGACCGTTTCTTCGGTGCGTCTTGGGGTTCGGCGTCAGCGACGGGCGTGGCGGCGGCGCGCGGCGCGCGGGTGGTCCGCAACTCTATTAGCGCGTCATCGATGCGGTCCATGCGCAGGAGGATGGTGTGCACCTGGTCGGCGAGGCGCTGAAACTCGCTGAACGGCACGCCGCCGGCGGCGCTGACCATCGGCTCGAAGGTGGTGCGGCTGGCCTGGCCCATCTGGGTGCGCATTTCGAGGAAGGTACGCTCCATCTCGGCCATCGCAGCCGCGCCCTCTTCCGATTTCGCGCCCGCGGACATCTGGTTGCCCCAGGTGGCAACCACGCGGTCGCTGAGCTTCCGCCAGTTCGCCATCATCTCGGCCATTGGATCCTGAGTCATACGCGAATGGTAGCAGTTGAGACGGTTGGGGAACGCTGTTGCGCTTCCGGAGGTGAAATCACGAAGCGGCGAACGCGCGAAATCTGGAATCGAATGCGTAACTGCCAGGCTGATCGGGCTGCGAACGTGACAGCACCGCCGCGCTATGGAGGCGAATCTAGCCGAGGCGCTCGACGAAGACGTCCATCATGCCGCCGCAGATCTTGTCATCGCCGTCAGTTGGCTGGGTGAGGTCCACGGTGACGATGCGTGCCTTGCCGTCTTCGAAGGCGTCCATCGCTTCCTGCCAGACTTCCGCCTCGCCGCAGCCGCCGCCGATGGTACCGAAGAAGCTGCCATCCCGCCGGACGACCATTTTCGCGCCTGTCTTGCGGGGAGTGGAGCCGCGCGTACGCGCCACCGTCGCCAACACTATAGGCTCCTGGCGTTCAAGCGCGCCGGCGATCTCCCGGTAGATCTCACCTTGCATGCATCCATCGTTGCAACTGGCGGTGAAGGTTGCAAGGGCTTGTACTGGTTCAAGACGTCCGTGACAGATCTCCTGGGTCGATGTGGTGTGGAAGGTTTCGAGGAACTGGACCGGTGTGAGGTGGCCGAGGGCGCGGTGAGGGCGGATGTGGTTGTAGGTGTGCTCCCAGTTGAGGAGGTCGGCTCGGAAGCCGGCGACGGTGGGCGTGGCCTCGGAGCAGTTGTAGAACTCCTCCCGGTAGGTACGGTTGGCGCGTTCCACGCGGCCGTTGAGCTTGGGACTGCGAGGAGGGGAGACAAAAGAGCAGGATGCCCTTCTCCTTGCCGGCGTCTTCGAACTCGCCCATGAACTCGGAGCCGCCATCAACCTGGATCGCCTTGACGACGAAGGGAGCGCGGGCAATGAGGTCGTCGAGGGCACGGCTGGCGAGCCTGGCCGTGGCGTTGCTGGCGATCGTGGGGACCGACCAGCGGCTGACCACATCGACGGTGGTGAACTGCTTCAGACGACGCCCGGCTCCGGCCGTATAGGGAGTCTTCCATCGTATCGAGCTGGACGATGTCGCCCGGAACTCTCGCCTCGTAGCTCCTGGGCTTGCGGGTAGCGTGCTGGCGCTTCCACTGGCGCCTGCGGGCGGACGTGCGTCTGAGCGTCCACCAGCACTTCTTTAGCGTCCGCCTGGACTTCAACCTCGATGACGGCCCCAACTCGGTGTACGAAGTGAACACTAGGGCAGAACCGCTCTCCGGCGAAAACCCCTTCGGGAAAGCGTTCTTCGCCGAATCGACGCTGCTCGTACGGGAGTCGCAAGCCAGGGGCCGCGTGAACCAGGAAACAGCGCGCTACTGGCGAGTCGCGAACCAAAACTCGCTGAACAGGATGGGGCAACCAGTCTCGTACAAGCTTATGCCGATGGAGAACTGCCTCCCAATGAACCTTCCTGGTTCGAGCCTGATCAAGCGGGCGGGCTCTACAACGAACCACCTCTGGGTGACTCCATACGATCGGCGGGAGATGCATGCGGCGGGCCAGTACCCGAACCAGCACGCGGGGGGCGCCGGGTTGCCAGAATGGACCGCCGCCGACCGGAACATCGAGAAACGCGGACGTCGTCCTGTGGTACACGCTGGGGCACAACCATGTGCCCAGGCCGGAGGACTGGCCTGTAATGCCGACATACTATGCGGGGTTCAATCTCTTGCCGGTTGGCTTCTTCGATTCGAACCCGGCGATCGACGTTCCGCCTTCGATGGCGCCGCACGGCGAGAGTTGCCTCCACGAGTAGTGGGCGGACTGAGCCGAACACGTGCAAAGACTTCGGCGGTTCTTCAGGCCGAGCCATTTCGCCGCGCGCCGCTCTCCGCACCACGATGAGGACATCGTGAACACCGTGTGGGCTTCGGCGGTGATCCGAGAGGCATGGCAGCGCAGCCTCGTCCGTGGCGCGGCACTCACGGCGGCGATCCTCCTCGCTGGTGAACTCGCAACAACCGCGCTCCGGCCTCTCTCGCGCAGTCCGCCACCGGCAGCTTCATCGAGAAGAGCGGAGACGGTTTCTTCTGCTACGTTCCCACGGAGAAGCGTCGGTATGTGCCTTCGGCCTGACTTCCGACTCGCTCTCTATCCACTTCCACGGGTGTCTGCTTGCTTCGGGCAGACGAACTGGAGGATGATTTACGGAGAAAGACTCATCGTCGGTGACGGGCATCGAATGGGGTGACTCATGGGATTGTTGACCTGGATCCTCGTTGGCCTTGTGGCCGGCTTGTTGGCAGAGTTCATCCTCGGCGGTGGAAGCGGGATCGGACTGCGCGGGCTGGTCATAACGACACTGCTGGGCGTTGTCGGGGCGATCGTCGGGGGCTTCGTCAGCGTGGAACTCGGCTATGGCGACGTTACGGGCTTTAACGTCCGAAGCATCGTTATCGCCGTGCTCGGCGCGATCGCGGTGATCATCGTCTTTCGGGCGGTTTCGTCACGCGGCAGCAAACGCGGTGGGCTGATCTAAGCTCTTAACCTCTTGGACGGCAGCGCTCCGTCGCCACGGTTTCGCGTCGTGGTAGCAAGCTGCATGCCCACCGTGGGCTGCCGTAGACGTCCGGCAGGCAACTATGCGAGGACTGGCCACCTTCGACGCCGCCCACCACACGAAGATCTGTCACCGACGTCTTGAAACAGTACACTCCCTTGTTCTCTGCCAATCGCCGGTCCTAGACTGCAAGCCCATGATGTCGTCGGCTTTCAGTGATGTTCGGGTCATCGACATCTCCAGCTCTGCTAGCGGCGCATGGTGCACTCGACTCATGGCGGGCTTTGGCGCCTCGGTGGTCCTGGTCGAACCACCAGATGGTCATCGTTTGGAACGCGACGATGAGCCGGCGACAAAGGCGCTGGCGGAATACGTACTCGCCGGGAAGCAGCGGCTTACGCTCGACATTCGCGCGGCAAGCGAACGAAGCCGCCTATTCGCGCTGATCGCCACCGCGGATGTCGTCGTCTCAAGTATGACTGCGAGCCAACTCGAGGCCATCGCATTGAGCTACGAACGGCTGGATCGGCCAGATCTCGTGATGGTCCACGTGACGCCTTACGGCTTGAACAGCCCGTTAGCGGACTTCCCCGCCAACGACCTGGCCATTTCGGCACGCTCCGGTTGGGCGACAATCAACGGTCGAGGCGGCAAGCCTCCGCTCAAGCCGAGCGGCTGGCAGGCATCATACTACGCTGGCGTGGCGGCGTTCACGGGCGCGGTCGCGGCGTTAATCCATCGCGACAATCACCCCGGTGAAGGCCAAGAAATCGATACCGGCGAACTCGATGCTATGGTTGCGGCGCTTGCGCCGGCGTTGCTTCGGGCACAGTACATGGGTGTGGTCCCGGAGCGCTCGATTTCGGCAGACATTACGACTGGTCCTGTGCCCGTAGCCGACGGATACTTCGCCCTGACCATCAGCCGAGCGCACTTCTGGCGTGATGCGATGAATGTCCTCGGCTTGCCGGATCTCGCGATGGATCCGCGCTGGGAGACCTCCTGGTACCGGAATGCAAACAAGGCCGAATACCTCGACCGCGTCCAGGCAAAGATGGCGGAATGGCCGAAGGCGGACCTGTTCGACGAGCTGGCCGCGCGTCGCGTTGTCGCTGGTCCAGTCCTCGAATTCCACGAACTGGTGAACAACGAGCACCTGCGCGCCCGCGGCTTCTGGGGTCCTGGGGACGCGGCCGCTGGCGACGCGAGCCACGCCGGCGCACCATTCAAAATGTCTGAGACTCCCTGGTCGCCCGAAAGATCGGACGTCGAACCTCGCCCTGCCTCCACGCCTCATAGGCGTCCGAAGCCCGAAAAGCCCACGGACGTACGCCGCCGCGGGCCGCTCGTGGGCATTCGAGGCATCGTCCTCACCCAGGCGTGGGCGGGCGCACTATGCACCGAATTACTCGGGATGCTTGGTGCGGACGTCATCCAGATCGAAGTACGGAAGCGACCCGACTCGTGGCGGGGCAGTTATGACGCTCCGGTTGTTGGGCCTCTGAGCGAAATGGCAACGGCTCTGCATTCGTGGAACACAAGTCCCCTTTTCAACTCGGTAAACCTCGGCAAGCGGTCGGTCACGCTGGACCTTCACACTGCGGAAGGCTTGGCTGTGTACCGCCGCCTCGTCGCCCACGCGGATTTCGTCGCCGAGAACTTCTCGCCGCGCGTACTGGGCAACCTCGGACTGGGCTATGAGGCGCTTCGGGCGATCCGGCCCGACATCATCCTCTGTAGCCTCTCGGCCTATGGGCACGACGGTCCGTGGGCGAACGTGCCGGGAATCGGAGGCACGATCGAACCCACGTCCGGCATGTCCGCACTCCTCGGGTACGAAGGCGGCCCGCCGATGAACTCCGGCCAGATGTACCCTGACGCGGTGGCCGGGCTTTACGGTTGTTCGGCGATCCTTACGGCGCTTCTCCATCGCAACCGAACCGGCGAAGGCCAGTACATCGACCTCTCTATGCAGGAGGCAAACCTGACGTTCATCGGAGATGCCGCGATCGAGTTTCTTCGCACCGGGCGTCAACGGCCGCGACTAGGGAATCGCCATCCGGCCCATGCGCCGCATGGCATCTATGAGACAAGGGATGGGCAGTGGGTCGCTATCGCATGCGAATCGACAGAACAATGGATCGCTTTAGCGTCAACAATTGGCGCCGATTCGATGTTGTCTGACGAGCGGCTACGCCTTGCAACCAATCGCAGAGCGAGCGCCTCCGAGATCGACCATGCCATAAGTGCCTGGACCTGCCAGCAGGACCGCGACCAAATCGCTGCGACGCTCTCGGCAGCAGGCGTCATCGCTGCCCCGGTGCTGGATTCCCTCGAAGTTGCCGCGGATGCGAGCCTTCGAAGTCGCGGCACCGTAGGAGAAGTACAACATCCAGAAGCCGGCACCTGGCCACAGGCCGGGCTGCCGATTCACTTTTCGCGCACGCCGGGGAAGGTTGTGAGCTCGGCTCCTCTCCAGGGCGAGCATTCGTTCGAAGTGTTCTCCGAGCTGCTGGGAATGTCTCGCGAGGAATACGACCGGCTCGTCGAAGCAGGAGTCAGTGGCATGGGCCCGCCTGCATGATTCGCCACGAAAGGAACGCCAAATGCCAGACCCCCAGGTCCGCTACGAGCAGGAGGGCCGAGTCGCCAAACTGGTGCTCAACCGGCCAGAGGTCCGCAACGCCCAAAGCCGCATCCTTATCGAAGAACTCGATGCCGCTTACGCGCGTGCCACCGCCGATGATTCTGTCGGCGCAATCGTACTGATGGGAGAGGGCGACAACTTCTCAGCAGGTCACGATCTGGGGACGGCCGAGGAACTCGCCGACCGTGAAGTTCGGCCAATCGGCGCAGGGATTCGGGGCCGTTACCGTCGTTCGTGGGATATGAACATCGAGCCTACAATGCGGTGGCGGAACATCCCGAAACCAACGGTTTGCGCCGTCCAGGGCTATTGCATTTTTGCCGGCTGGATCATTTCCTCGGCCTCGGACGTTATTTTTGCTGCCGACGACGCTCTGTTCCTGCCGACGAATTTCCAGTATTTCTCGGTCCCGTGGGATCTCCACCCACGACACGCGAAAGCTATCCTCTTCGAAAGCCGGTTCATTGGTGCCTATGAAGCCCAAGAGCTCGGCTTCGTTTGGCAGGTGGTTTCGCGTGAGAAATTGCAAGAGGAAGCCGTCGCCTAC
>JBDSJC010000258.1:0-3526 GCA_039917655.1 Tepidiformaceae bacterium | reverse complement strand
CGTGACCCCGTAACGCGTGGACGTGAGCCGATCGACGGTGTCGATCTCGACGACCGCACTCAGAGTCCCGGTCGCCAGCAACAGGAACACCATCGTGGATGCGACAAGCGCAAATCGCGGCATGAGCCTGCGATACGCTGCGTTTCGGCCAGCGAGACGCGCGCTCAGCACCACCCCAAGCACCGCTCCAATCCACAACAACGCCGACATGGCGTGTGCGAAGTCAAAGCCGCGCGCCCATGCGCTGCCCGAGCCCGCGGCAGCGTGACTCGTCGCCGTGTATGCCCAGGTGTAGACCGCCATCCCGAGGAGCACGCCGACCGCAGTCCGCCGCGGGGCCTCGTGCACGAATGTCCCGGCGACGGCAAGAAGCATCACGACGCCAATCCGCGTCAGCCAGTACCCGCCACTCGGCGTGTGGAGCACGAGATCGCTGAAACTGACGCTGCCGCCGTAGGCGTCCCTGATCGTTGCCAAATTGAGCAGCGTCGCGATCGCCAGCACACCCGTCCCCGCGTACATGGCGTATCCCAGGTTCTTCCGCAGCGCACTGCCGTCCGCACCCCACAGAAGCACCAGCAACGCACCGGCCGCCACCATCGTGAGCCCAAGCAGGGAAAGCGCACGCACCACAACGCTGTCCGCGATCGGCGGCGGGTCGGGGTCGCTGGAGAGGCCCTGCACCTGGTTCACGGAATCCGGCAGAGACCCATCGGCTTTTAGTACCGTGAAGGGGTACGAACCTGTCAGGGCGTGCCCGTCGATCCGGGACACGTTCTTGTAGAGCACGTTGTAGATGCCCGGCGGCAGAGCGCCCAACTTCAAGGTCAAGGTCAGTCCGTTGCTCGATACCTGGACCGGTGCCGCGGCCTTCAGCTCCGCTCCACGGGCATCCAGCAGGCGAATGCCACTGGCGCGGTCGTCCACGGGCTCACTGAAGACTAGCTGAACCGATGGAGGCGCCTTCTGAAGAAAAGCGTTCGAGGTTGGCTCCGAACGTACGAGTGCGGCATGCCCGAGCGCGTCTCCGGGTCGCAGCAAGGCGCCCACTGCCCCCACGAAAAGCAGCACGCCCAGCAGCGCGCGTTTCATCCTCGCTTCTGGACCAGGATGAATGAGCCTCCCGCGCCCAGGACGAACATCGCCAGGCCAACGGCCGCGACCAGTACCCATGACGTCCCGCCGCCAGAATCTCCGCTGCCGGAAGCGGCCGAAGCATCACCCGCAGCTGCCTTGGGATTCGAGGCCCCCGGCACGTCTTCGCGCAGGACCTCTTTGCCCGGCGAGGCCGTGCCTGTAAGGTCGTATTTGAACGAATAGTTGCCGCTCGCCGTGTCGCCGTCGTCGGCGCTGGTGGTGCGCCACCGCACGGTGTACGTGCCGGGGGCGAGTCCCGCGGGCAACGGCACACTCAGCTTCTTCCGGTCGGTGGCATCTATGGCAGCAGGCTGCCTGGTCACTTCCGCTCCCGCGCTGTTCTGCACCACGATGTCGTTTGCGCCCGCCTGCCTGGCCATCTCCTGGCTCATCAGCATGACGATTTCGGTGGGGGCGGTGGTAAGCACGGAATCCTGGCCGGGCTTCACGGTGGCCGGCTCGGCGTGCGCGAATACGAGGCTCACCGCGAACAGGCTCAGCGCGGCCGCAAAACCAACAGCAATTACTCTCATCATCTCGCCCCAGTCTCACTACAGCACTACGGTCGCGCAAGGCGTTCTGCTCTTCGGCCGCAACCCAACGGTTAGGCTTTGGGCAACGCACCGCCAACGGCAGATCCAAGGAAGGGGTGCTGGAAACCCAGCACCCCTTCCCAAGCGTTCCGGTGTCCGCTGCGGCTTAGGCTGGGCTGCCCGAAACCGCGGCCGCCTCTGGCGTGAGCCCTTGCTCTTTGAGCTTGCTGGCCGGCGTCTGGTTCGAAGGCCGGTTGAACCTGGAGGTGTCCATCTCTTCCAACTCGATCTCGCCGGAGAGGACCTTGCGCTTCCACGCCTGGTGTTTGTCCTCGCGGTCGTGGAACTCGGGCATCACGTCACGCGCGAACAGTTCGAGGCTCGAGCAGATGTCTTCGTGCGTGTTGTTTCCCGCCTGGTTGAGGAGAATGACCTGGTCCACGTTCGATTCCTCGAACTTCCGCAGGCGCGCACGGATCGTCTCGGGTGAGCCGATGAGCGCGCTCGTGCTGGCGTTGGCGGCCTTCCCTTTGTCCGATTGCTTCCACGCCTGGAACTCCTCCCAGAGGTTGACCGTGTTCGGCACCACGGGGCCGTGGGAGTTGTAGAACTGCAAGGTGAACTGGAAGAACGTCCAGCCGTCCGCCTTGGCCCGCGCTTCTTCGTCCGTGGGCGCGCACATAAACCCGCTGACGATGGCGATCGCCGGATTCGTCTGGTACTCGGCAAGCTTCTCGAGGTGCTTCGTGTAGGCATTGTAGTAGGCGTGAACCCAGGCGTGCGCGGCATCGGCGCTGACGAATTGGAAGCCCAGGGCGCCGATCCCCCGGCGGCCAGCCATCTCGATCGTCTCAAGCTGCGAACAGGCTACCCAGAGTGGCGGATGCGGCTTCTGCAGCGGTTTCGGCAGCACATTGCGCAGCGGGAAATCGAAGTACTCACCGTGATATTCCACGCCTTCCGGCCCGAACATTGGCATGATCGCCCGGACAGCGTCCTCCCAGACCGCCCGCTTATCGCGGAAACGCCGCTCGAACGGGTGCAGTTCGGTCACGCTCGAACCTTCGCCGAAGCCAAACTCGACCCGTCCGTTGCTCACCAGATCGAGCATCGAAACGCGTTCCGCTACGCGCGCCGGGTGGTTCGTCGGCAGTTGAATGATCCCGTGCCCAATCCGGATGTTCTTCGTCCGCTGGCTTGCGGCCGCCAGAAACACCTCGGGGGCTGACGAGTGCGAATACTCCTCGAGGAAGTGATGCTCCACCTCCCACGCGTAGTCGTAGCCGAGCTTGTCCGCCAACTCGACTTGCGTGAGCGCGTTCTGCACCAGGTCGTATTCGCTCCGTTCGTGCCACGGGCGTGGCAGCTGCAGCTCGTAGAACACTCCGAATTTCATGAAACCCTCCAGGCCTCGTTGAGGCGTGTCCCGATTCTAACCAATCGAAACGAGGGCGTATTGGTGGCCGGCAGTTTCGGCTGCTGTCGGCGAGGGCGCGCTAAGACAGGTCGCGCTTCAGCCGCTCAAACTCTTCGGCGCTGATTTCGCCCCTGGCGTAGCGGTGCTTGGCCACATCGATGGGGCTTTGGCGGCCGGAGTCGTGGTGGCGGTTGTAGCTCGCGATGGCCCACCAGCCGAGCGCGACAACGCCCACCCAGAAGATGGCCATCATGCCGAACATGAACCACGCGCCACCACCATTCCAATCCCAATCCATGTGGTTGCCGTTGCTTTGGTCAGCTACACCCACCGAGCTAACGATCCCGGTCTGGAATACAACCTGGATGGCCGACTCGCTTACGCCGCTAGGGTTGAAGACTATCGTTGCCACTTCTTCGAGGTCCTTTCGCTTAGGTGA
>JBDSJC010000257.1:0-4470 GCA_039917655.1 Tepidiformaceae bacterium | reverse complement strand
GATGCGGCCAGGCCGCGTGGACCTGCTCTTGCGTTTGGCGGAGCCAAGAAGCTGCGCCGAGGTGGCGGAGGATATGGGCAGCACGCCGCAGCGCGTTTACTACCACGTGAAAGCGCTCGAAGGCGCGAATCTCGTGGACAAGGTTTCCGAGACGCAGGTGCGGGGTTTTCGTGAGGCCGCCTACCAGGCGGTCGCCCGGTCGTACTGGCTCTCGCCACGGCTCGTCCAGCTGTCTGGAGGCGCCCGCGCCACCCGCGATCGCTTGAGCCGCAACTACCTGCTCAATCTCGCCGAAGAGTTTCACATCGAAGTCGGCCGACTAGGAGCGCATATGGAGGAGACACCAACGGTAGGACTCAGCGCCTACGTTGCTCTCGCTGACTCCAGCAAGCGGGCGGCATTCCTGGCGGACCTCCAGACCGCCGTCCAGGCATTGGCCACCAAATACGGCGGCCCGGCCAGCGAAGAAACGTACCGGCTTGTCCTCGCGTGTTATCCCCAAATCGAAGGAGAATCCCATGAATAAGAGAAGCGATGTTTCCCTCGAAATCGCGGCCGACGCGGCCAGCGTTTTCGCCGCGCTGACCGAGAGTTCAGCACTTGAAGGTTGGTTCGCAGAACATGCAGAGGTCAGCCGCGAGTCCGGACGGTTCGCCTTCTGGGGCAAGTACACCCCGGGCAACCCCGATAGCGAGGAGGGAGGCGGGCACCTGCTGGGTTGGAAACAGGACGCCGAACTGAGCTTCGAGTGGCCCACGCGGGGAGTGCCGGGTGTCGTTAGCCTGACGCTTGCGTCCACTTTGGCCGGCACGCTCGTTACTGTTCGACACGAATATCAGCAACAGGACGATAGCGACGTTTACCTGGATGGCGCATGGAGTCTTCCGCTCCTGAATCTGCGCAGTTGGGTTGAAACCGGCGAGGTAGCGTTGCGTCCGGACTATTCGGCTGTCCGGTCCGGCGAGCTGCGACTGACGGTGGAGGCCCAGGCGACCCCGGCCACAGTGTTCAACGCTCTCCTCGACCCAGCTTTGCTCAGCCGTTGGATGATGGCCTCATCCCCCACGGTGGAACCAGAGATCGGGGGAACCTATGACCTCGGCTGGCCCGAAGGCGACGGGCGTCCGCTCAAGATTACTGATATCGCCCAGGACAGCCGGCTTGCCTACAGCTGGGATGACCGTCAGGCGCCGGCCACGGTGGTCAGCTGGGAGCTGGAAGGATCGGATGGCGCCACGCGTATCACCCTCATCCACAGCGGCTTCGACGACTCGATCCGGCTGGATGACTATTTCGGTGGATGGGCCGACTTCCTGGTGCGCCTGGTGGGACTCTGCGAAGGCGGCCCGAACTGGACAGCCCCGGCGTGGTCAGCCAGCCAAACCGTCGCGGAGGCGCAGAAGTGACAGGATGCGGTCGCCGCAGCCGCTTCGTGTTTGTAATCACAATCACCCTCAAGTAAACTCAAACCCACGCGAGTGCCGTTCGATTGGGCGCGCTTCGGCGGAGGAACTTTGGCATACGGCAAGGGCATCGCAAAGGGGATGGGGCTAACGCTTCGGCAGATGTTCCGCCCCGTGGCGACCATCCAGTTCCCCGAAGAGACGCGCCACATCCCGGTCTATGCGCGCACAAACCTGCTCTGGTTCGAGGAGCGCTGCACCGGCTGCAGCACTTGCGCCCAGGCCTGCCCGGACGGCTGCATCCTGGTGGCTACCAGCCAGGACGCGGAAGGCCGCCGCAACATTGACCGCTACGAGATCGACTTCCGCATCTGCATGTACTGCGGCCTCTGCACGGAAGCCTGCCCCTACGAAGCGATTCAGCCCGGCGGCCCGTTGAATGACGCCACCTACCAGTTCGACGAGATGTACAAGGACAAGCACGCCCTCACTGTTGTGGCGACGACGCACCTCGAAACGCACGAGAACATGTATCCGAACGGGATGAAGGCACCCGCGCCGGACGCCGACTTCCACCGGCTTTAGGGCGGGCGAGGGGTGGCGCTTCGAACGGGTTCCAGACTCGCCTGAATCCAAAACCTTCGAAGTCTCTGACGTTCGCCGTGGCGAACTCGTCCACGCCTTGCTGCAACAGCGAAAGCGCTGTGCGCCAGTCGCACGCCCGGCGGCGGGCGAATCTGGGTTCGGCGAGCCTGGGCCAGAATGCGTCGTGAAACTCCCGGCTATCGCTGGGGAGTCCGACCACCTGCCAGCGCGGGTGGGAGCAAAAAGCGCCGCAGAGAGCGACGGCCTCGGCGGCCGATCTCGGGTTAGGCACCGTCGCCGGGTTACGGAGAAGCCCGTACAACTCCAGCAGAACCAGCTCCGATAGAACTACATCCTGGCGTGAATCCAGTCCCGCCAGGAATCTTGATGCTGCCGGATGCAGGAGATTGGTAGTCTCCAACGCCGGAAGGAGAATGTTCGTATCGACTGAGAGTGAAATTTAGCCGTACTCTGGACGGTGAGGAAAGCTGCGGAACGTTTCGTCGTCATAGGCGTGCTGCTTGAGATCCTCCAATGGAACCAAAATGCCACCGCCGTCGAACGTCGGGAGAACCCACGGCTCAGGGGAAGCTGGTTCGGATGGATAGCGGTCGAGCATGAGCTCGAGGCTGCGGCGCACGACCTCCGTGAACGAAATCTCGCGTTCACGGCTGAAGCGCTCTGCTTTCTGGTACAGCGCGTCGGGTATCTGCACTTGCGTCCGGAACATGCCATCGATTCTACAGCCCTGTAGAATCTTGCGGTACCTTGTCTCGGGGCGTGGCTCGGTGGGCCTTCTCCCGGCGGTTCGTGTCTCGCATCACAATCTGCTAGATTGGCAGTCGCGGCTCCGCGAGTCCGCCACCCACCTCCCGGGCAGGATCCTTCATGGCATCACTTACCGTTGACGGCCGCACAATCGAAGCTCAGGCCGGTGCACCGCTCGTCGAAGTCTTGAAAAACAACGGCTTCTACGTCTCCAGCCTCTGCTATATCGATGGCCTGAAGCCGTACGCGGGCTGCCGATCCTGCCTCGTCGATATCGAAGGACCTCCCGGCCTCCAACTGAGCTGCACCGCCATCGTCCAGGATGGCATGAAGGTGGTCACCGATTCAGAAGAAGTGAAGGACGCTCGCAGGGCGGTCGTCTCGATCATCCTCGCCAACCACAGCGACCGCTGCCTCACCTGTCACCGCCGCGAACATTGTCACCCCGGCGACATCTGCCTGAGGGACGACGTGGTCACCCACCGCTGCCTCACCTGCTCAAAGAACTACCGCTGCGAACTACAGGCCACCTGCGAAATGGTCGGGATGTCCGGGTACGAACCGTGGGTAGGCGAGGAGCGTTCCTTCTACCAGGCGCCCCAACCCCCCGCAGACCGCGCGAACCCGTTCATGGAGTTCGACCCCCAGATGTGCATCATCTGCACCCGCTGCCAACGCGCCTGTGAAGAGAAACGTCACACCGGCGCAATCACGCTCAGCGGCCGCGGCTGGGACACCCAGATCGCCTTCGGCGCAGGCGGCGCGATCGACGAAAGCAACTGCGACTTCAGCGGAGCTTGTATTGATGTCTGCCCAACCGCGGCGTTGATGGAGCACCCAAACAAGTGGGTCGCCAAGCCTGAAACCTGGACGAACACCACTTGCGATTCCTGTTCCGTTGGCTGCAGCATCAACCTTGGGGCGAAGGATGGGAAGGGCGTCATCGTCCGGCCGAACGTCAGCGGCAACCCTGTCAGCGGCGACCAGATCTGCGTCCGCGGACGGTACCACTACGATTCGCTAAAGCCTCGCGAGCGGCTGGGCAAGCACCTGTTGCGTCGCGGCGCGATTCAGGTGCCGGTGTCGGCTGAGGAAGCGATCGCGGCAGCAGCGGAGGAGCTGAAAGCAGCCGCAGCGAAGGGCCGAGTTGGCGTACTCGTGGGTGCGACGGCCACCAACGAAGAGGCGTGGCTCGCAGCTCGAATCGCACAGGAGATTTTCAAGGGCAACGCCGATAGCGCCCTCGGACCCGTCATGCGGGCCACACGGAGAGCCCTTGAGGCGCGGCTCGGCACCTGGCGGATGGCGACCGACCTCACCCGCCTGCCGAAGGCGAAGACCATCGTCGTTATCGCGGACGACCTTGAAGAGAGCCACAACGTCGCCAGTGTGCGCATTAAGGACGCCTGCGTGCGCGAGCATGCGAAGCTCATCGTGATCGGCGCGCTCCGGAGCGAGCTGGTTGATTTCGCGGCAGTTTGGATTCGCCCCAACGGCGGCGAAGAGGGCATCGCAGCGGCCCAACTCGCAGAAGCACTGGGCGGCGCGGGGCCTTCCGACGCGAAGACCGCTGAAGCGGCCGAGATCCTCAAAGCGTCTACGAGAGGCGACACCCTCGTCATCTGCGCCCCGAACCCCGTCAGCCCGGCGATTGCCGGCTCGATGGCCGCCGGAGCCGCCAACCTCGCGGTCTCGCTCTTTGGCGCGGACGCCT